>JBBIPT010000135.1:0-10134 GCA_037442705.1 Anaeromyxobacter sp. | reverse complement strand
ATGAACCAGACGACCGTGCCGGGTCCCGCCGTCGCGATCGGACCGTGCCGATACTCCATGGCCGGATGCGCTTCCGTGCGCGCCTGCGCGGTCTCCCGAGCGACAAGCGCCGCCGCGTGGGCGAGCACGAGCGCGCCGAGGACGGCGGCGGCGGGCTTCCAGGCACGGGCGAGGAGAGGGCGGCCCCGCGGGGGGCCGCCCGGTGCGTCGAGGCTCATGCGCGGGCGCTGTCTACCGTTCCCGGGGCGGGAGATCAACCGCGGAAGGAGGTGCCCCTTCCTCTCCAGGCTCCGCTCGCCCTTCGACAGGCTCGGGGCGAGCGGAAGCCCGTGGATTCCCGATCACGTTCAGCTCTCCCCGAGCCGCGCCCGCAGCGCCCGGGCCTCGGGGAGCACCGGGAGGTCGGGGTCGGCCTTCCGCCAGATCCGGAGGAGCTCGTCGAGCTTCGCCCGGGCCTTCGCGCGCTCCCCGAGCCGCTCATGGGCGACGGCGGCGTGGTAGAGCGCCTGGGGGAAGGCCCAGCTCCGCCAGGAGCCGGCGTGCGCGGTCCGGAACCCCTCGGCCGAGGTGATCGCGTCGCGCGGGTCCCCGCCGTCGAGCGCGACCCTCCCGAGGAAGCAGAGGGCGAGGGCGCGGGCATCGGGGTGGCCGTTCGTCATCACGCGGAGCTTCCGGAGGGCGCCCTGGCGATCGCCGCGGTACCAGGAGAGGACGGCCTCGACCGCCTCGGCGAGCGGCGGGGGGAACTCGGCGCCCGCGGCGGTCACGGAGTCCACCTCGCCGAACATCGCGAGCGAGACCACCGCGAGCCGGACGAGCTTCTCGTCCCCGGAGCGGGCGAGGGCCTTCGCCTCGGCGAGCGTCCAGGCGGTGGGGCCCCCGGCCATGCGGAGCTCGAGGAGGAGCCCACGCCGGTACCCCTCCTTCCCCTCCGCGACGTCGGGCATCTGCTCGGCCAACCGGAGCGCCTCGCGCAGCCGCCCCTGGTAGGCGAGGGCGGTGGCGAGCCCCGAGTACCCGGCGAGCCGGTCCAGCGGGCGCGCCGACGGCGTCGCGAAGGGGCGGAAGACCTCCTCGGCCTCGGCGTACCTCCCGGCAAGGAGGAGCGACTCGGCGAAGTAGCCGCGGGAGTACGAGGAGCCGTCGATGGCGAGCGCGCGGCGGGCCGCGTCGACCGCCTCCTCGGGCTTCCCTGAGGCGAGGCGGGCCTGGGCGAGGGCCCGGTAGGCCGAGGCGCTCGGATCCCGCTCCACCCAGCGCGTGGCGACCCTCGTGACCTCCTCCGTGCGGCCCATCATCGCGAGGGAGTCGGCCTGGTGCATGAGGGCGGGCTCGAACGCCGGGTCGAGGGCCACCGCCCGCTCGAAGTAGGGGAGGGCCTTCACGGGGTCGTCCTCGTGGAGCCACTGGTCCCCCGCCATGAACAGGGCCTCCTTGTCCTGGGGGTGGGCCTCGACGACCCGCTCGTAGAGCGCGTGGGCCTCCGCGCCCCGGCCGTCCATCACCGCCTTCCACGCCTGGATGAGCATCCGCTCCTTCTCGGGGACGCGCTGGGCGTTCCGCAGGGCCGCCTCGATCGCCGCGCTCCGCTCCCCCTCCGGGAGCACGGTGAACTTCCCGAGGTAGGCGATCCGGTAGTGGGCGAGGGCGAACCCGGGATCGATCGCGATTGCCTTCCGGTACTCCTCCATCGCCCCGTCGTAGCGGATCGCCTCCTTGAGCCGCTCGCCGCGGAAGTAGTGCTGGTAGGCCTCGAGGCTCGCGGTGGTGAGGGCGGCGACCGGCTTCGAGGAGGCCCGGACGTCCTCCGGCGTCTCACGGAGCCGCTCCCTCGTCTTCTCGGAGAGCCGGTCGATCATCCCCGGCACGCTCGACTTCCCCTGCCCCTCCTCCTTCAGCGTGAAGAGGTACTCGCTCGTCACCGGGTCGAGGGCCTTGAGCTCGATCGCGTAGAGCTGGTCGAAGCGCCGGATCGTCGCGAGGAGCAGCGCGCGGACGCCGGCGGAGAGGGCGAGCTCCCGCCCGAGCGCCTCGTCCACGACCTCCACGTTCCCCTTGCCGAGCCGGTGGAGGACGTCGAGCATCCGGACGCGAGTGAGGACGGACAGCCGGCGCGACTGGCCGAGCGAGGTGATGAGCATCCCCGAGAGGCCGTCGAGCTCCGCCTCCCCGGTCTGGTTCGCGAAGTCGGCCACGGCGACCGGTACCGCGCCGGAGCCGCCGCCGTCCGCGGGCGGGGACCGCAGGAAGAGCCCGGCCCCGGCGGCGAGGGCCACGAGCACGGCCGCCGCGAGCGCGACGGCGAGGGGCCGGCGGGAGGCCCGGTGCGGGCGGGCGGGCAAGCCGGGGCCGGAGGGCGTCCGATCCATCTCGCGCTGGAAGGCGCCGAGCGCGGAGAGCACCTCCGCGCCGTCGCGCGGCCGGTCCACCGGGTCCTTCCGCAGCATCCGGGCGACGAACGGGCCGAGCGCCGGGACCCCGGGGACGTCGAGCGCGGGGGCGGCGCGCGGGGAGAGGACCGCCTTGCCGCCGTTCCCCTCGGGGAACGGGAGCTCCTCCGCGAGCATCCGGTGGAGCACGACGCCGAGCGCGAAGACGTCGGTCCGCTCGTCCTCGGGCGCGCCCTTCCACTGCTCGGGCGCCATGTAGGCCGGCGTCCCGCCGTCGAGCCGCCGCCGCCCGAGCGCGTGGGCGAGGCCGAAGTCGAGGAGCTTCACGCGCCCGTCCTCGCAGAGGAAGACGTTCGCGGGCTTCAGATCCCGATGGACGACCCCCTCCGCGTGGGCGTGGGCGAGCCCCCGGGCGATCTCCACGGCGACGCGGAGCGCCTCGCGGACGGGGAGGGGACCCTGATCGAGCCGGTCGTCGAGCGTCTGGCCCCGGAGGAGCTCGAGCACGAGGTAGGGGCCCTGCGGGCACCGGCCGGCGTCGTGGATCGTGACGATGTTCGGGTGGGAGAGGCGGGCGGCGGCCTCCGCCTCGCGAAGGAGCCGCTCCTCGCGGAGGGCGGTCCGGTCGCCGGTCCGGACGACCTTGAGCGCGACCGTCCTCCCGAGGTCCCGGTCGCGCGCCTCGTAGACGACGCCGAAGCCGCCGCGGCCGAGCTCGCGCACGATCTCGAAGCGGCCGAGGGAGTCCCCGGGCCGCAGGCCCCCGTCTCCCGCCGGGGGAGGCGAGGCTCCGGGCGCGTCGGCGATCTCGCGGAGGATCCCGGTCAGCGTCCCCGGGAGGACGCCGGGCTCTCTCCGCTCTTCCTCGAGGCGTTCCGCCAAGGGCACCCCCGGGCCGGTTCGAAAGGGAGCCTAACGCCCTGGAAAGAAAGGTGCACTCACCCCGTGGAACGTGACGGGCGTCGTCGCAACTGAGCACCGCCATCGGCGTGGCCGAACCCGGGGAGGGCGGCCCGATTCCCGCGGCCCGCAAGGGGGCCGGGGGCGGCGTCAGGGGCCGTGAGGGAATCTCCGGACCGAGCCGGGCGGTCGAGGAGCCAGTCGCGCGCCGCGACGAGCTCCTTCGCGGAGGTCCGGAGGGCGGCGGCCGCCTCCCCCTGGACGGGCAGGCCTCGATCGAGCGAGGCGAGCGCGCTGCGGACCGCGCCGTGGAAGGCGTCCACGGCCGCCCCGTAGGCCCTCGCGCGGTCGGCGAGGTCGGGCGGGATCGCGCCGGGTTCGACCTCGGTGACGGACGCTTCGACGGCGAGGAGCTCGGTGGCGTTCATGCGCTGCAACATACGCGGAGCCGGGGGGCGCCGTGGCGCCCGTGTCCTCGGGTCATGCGAGCCCCCGACCCACGATCGCGGCACGCTCGTCACCCGCGGTGGATCCCGCGGCCCCTCGCCGCCGGGCGGGCGCGGCGACCTCGCCCGTTCCCGCCCGGAGCGCCGGCGGATACGATGTGGAGGCGTGTGGGAGATGGAGCCCAGGGAGGGGGCGGCGGAGGCCGTCGCGGTGGCGGCACAGGCCGCCGCGGTGGTCGGATTCCTGCTCGTCCAGGAGCTGGACGTCCGCCTGCGCCGGGAGGAGGCCAGGCGGTGGTGGGCGGGGAACGGCCGCGACCTCCTGAACCTCCTGGGACTCCTCGCGATCGGCGGCTCCCTCCTCCTCCGCGGACTGCACCCCCCGGCCGCCCTGCTCGTCGGGGGGGGCCTCACCCTCGCGCTCTTCGGGGCCTCCGTCCTCGTCGCGGTGCAGCTTCGCCCGCGCCACCCGCGGGCCTGGGCCTTCGGGGTGGGGATCCTGATCGCCCTGCCGGTCCTCCTCTGGCCCGCGGAGCTCCTCGCCGGGCTCGCCATCCTCGCGGGCGTCCTCTTCCCCGCGTCCCCACCCTGACGGCGGCCCCCCCGGGGTCTCGCGCGCGGGGGCCGCCACGGGGGATGCTTCCCGCCGCCCCGAGCCCGGAGGTCCCTCGTGCCCGCACCCGCCGCCCCGCCTCGCTCCGCCCTCGTCCTCGCGGCCCTGGCGATCGCCGCGGCGGCCTCGAGGGTCCCCGCCGCCGCGCCGGCCGGGGCGGCGACGCTCGTCGTCGCGAACAAGGCGGAGGCGACCGTCTCCCTCCTCGACCTCCGGACGGGCGAGGTCGTCGCGACGCTCCCGACCGGCGACGGGCCCCACGAGGTCGCGGTCTCACCGGGGGGGAGGACGGCGGTCGTGACGAACTACGGGATGCGGGGGGCGCCCGGCGGGAGCCTCACCGTCCTCGACGTGCCGGGGGCGCGCGTCCTGCGGACGATCGACGTGGGGGCGGGGGCGAGGCCGCACGGCGTGGTCTTCCTCGACGAGGCGCGCGCGCTCGTGACGGCGGAGGGGAGGAAGGCCCTCCTCGTCGTGGACGTGGAGCGCGGGACCGTGGAGGCGGAGATCGGGACGGGGCAGGAGATCGCCCACATGGTGGCCGCGACTCCGGACGGGCGGCGGGCCTTCGTGGCGAACATCGGCTCGGGCACGGTGACCGCCGTGGACGTCCCGGGGCGCCGCGTCCTCGCCCAGGTCCGGACGGGAGAGGGCGCGGAGGGCGTGGCGGTGACCCCGGACGGCAAGGAGGTCTGGGTCACGAACCGGGCGGCCGACACGGTGAGCGTGGTGGAGGTGGCGTCGCTCTCGGTGGTCGCGGAGATCCCGTGCGCGTCGTTCCCCATCCGGATCGCCTTCGGGCCCGGCGGGGGGCGCGCGCTCGTGACGAACGCCCGCTCCGGCGACGTCGCCGCGATCGACGTCGCGTCGCGGAAGGTCGCAGGCCGGATGAGCGCGGCGCTCGAGGGGGGGAGCGCGGAGGGGAAGCTCCTCGTCTTCGCCGGCTCCACGCCGATCGGCGTCGTCGTCACCCCGGACGGCGGGCGCGCCTACGTCGCCCACGCGCGGGCCGACGCCGTCGCCGAGTTCGACCTCGCGACCTCGAAGGTCGCCCGGACCCTGAAGGCGGGGCGGGAGCCGGACGGGATGGCGCTGTCGGCGCTCGGGGTGGCCGCGAAGCGCTGAGGGCCGTGCCCGCTTGTGTCGATCCGGGGCCGCTCGTGGTTCGACAGGCTCACCACGAGCGGACAGGAAGAGATCCGTTCGCCCTGAGCCTGTCGAAGGGCGAACGGCTGCGTGCAGGGCCGCTCTCGTGCAAGCAAGGCCGTTCGAGCGGTCGCCACGAGCGGACCCGCCGGGAGAAGACGGAAGGGCCACCGGGTCGCCCCGGTGGCCCTTCGAGCACTGCGGGTCTCCGCTCGGAGGCGGACGGGACGGCTACATCATCCCGCCCATCCCGCCCATGCCGCCGCCCATGCCGGCGCCGGCCGCGCCCTTCTCCTCGTCCTTCGGCTTCTCCGCCACCATCGCCATCGTGGTGAGCATGAGGGAGGCCACGGAGGCGGCGTTCTGGAGCGCCGTGCGGGAGACCTTCGTCGGGTCGATGACGCCCGCCTTCACGAGGTCCTCGTACTCGCCCGTCGCGGCGTTGAAGCCGAAGGCGGACTCCTTCGTCTCCTTCACCTTGTTCACGACGATGGACGCCTCGTAGCCGCCGTTGCCGGCGATCTGCCGGAGCGGCTCCTCGAGGGAGCGGCGGACGATGTCCACCCCGAACTTCTCGCCCTCCTCGACCTGGGCCTTCTCGGCCGCCTTGAGGCAGCGGAGGTAGGCGACGCCGCCGCCGGGGACGATGCCCTCCTCGACGGCCGCGCGGGTGGCGTGGAGCGCGTCCTCGACGCGGGCCTTCTTCTCCTTCATCTCCGTCTCGGTGGCCGCGCCGACGTTGATCACGGCGACGCCGCCGACGAGCTTCGCGAGCCGCTCCTGGAGCTTCTCGCGGTCGTAGTCGGAGGTCGTCTCCTCGATCTGGGCGCGGATCGTCTTCACGCGCGCCTCGATGTCGGCCTTCTTGCCGGCGCCGTCCACGATGGTCGTGTTGTCCTTGTCCACCGTGATCCGCTTCGCCCGGCCGAGGTCCTTCAGCGTGACCTGCTCGAGCTTCACGCCGAGCTCCTCGGCGATCATCCGGCCGCCGGTGAGGATGGCGATGTCCTCGAGCATCGCCTTGCGGCGATCGCCGAAGCCCGGAGCCTTCACCGAGCAGACGTGGAGCGTGCCGCGGAGCTTGTTCACGACGAGGGTGGCGAGCGCCTCGCCCTCGACCTCCTCGGCCACGATGAGGAGCGGCTTGCCGCCGCGCGCCACCTGCTCGAGCAGCGGGAGCAGGTCCTTCATGTTCGAGATCTTCTTCTCGTGGATGAGGACGTAGGGATCCTCGAGGACCGCCTCCATCCGCTCCGCGTCGGTGACGAAGTACGGCGAGAGGTAGCCGCGGTCGAACTGCATGCCCTCGACCACCTCGAGCGTCGTCTCGAGGCCCTTCGCCTCCTCGACGGTGATCACGCCCTCCTTGCCGACCTTCTCCATCGCCTCGGCGATGATGTTGCCGATCGTCTCGTCGCCGTTCGCGGAGATCGTGCCGACCTGGGCGATCTCCTTCTTGCCCTGCGTCGGCTTGGAGAGCTTCTTCAGCTCGGCCGTGACGGCCTCGACGGCCTTGTCGATGCCGCGCTTGATCTCCATCGGGTTGTGGCCGGCCGCGACGAGCTTCGAGCCCTCGCGGTAGATGGCCTGGGCGAGCACGGTGGCGGTGGTCGTGCCGTCGCCGGCGACGTCGGAGGTCTTGGAGGCGACCTCCTTCACCATCTGCGCGCCCATGTTCTCGAACTTGTTCTCGAGCTCGATCTCCTTCGCGACCGTCACGCCGTCCTTCGTGATGGTCGGGGAGCCGAAGCTCTTCTCGATGACGACGTTCCGGCCCTTGGGCCCGAGCGTCACCTTCACGGCGTCCGCGAGGGTGTTCACGCCCTTGAGGATCGCGTCGCGGGCCTTCTGATCGAAGACGATTTCCTTGGCAGCCATTTCTATGTCACTCCGCGTAGGTGTGGGTGGGGGCCGGGGTCACTTCTCGATCACGCCGAGGATGTCCTCCTCGCGCATGATGAGGTGCTCCTCGCCCTCGATCTTGATCTCGGTGCCGGCGTACTTCGAGAAGAGGATCCGGTCCCCGGCCTTCACGTCCAGCGGCCGGACCTTGCCGTCCTCCTGCACCTTGCCGTTGCCGACGGCGATCACCTTGCCCTCGATCGGCTTCTCCTTCGCCGAGTCGGGGATGATGATGCCGCCCTTCGTCTTCTCCTCCTCCTGCACCCGCTTCACGATGATGCGGTCCTGCAGCGGACGGATCTTCATGGACTGCTCCTCCTCTTTCGAATCGGCCCCGCCCTCCCGGAATGGGGGGCGGGCGCCCGGGTGAGTTCGATCGCCCGCTGGCAGTCTCCCTGGGGGACTGCCAGCGGCGCGCGTATCCTAATCACCGACCCGGACCTGTCAAGCGAGCGCGAGGGGCGTCCATCTGCCCGTTTCGGCGGGGGTTTTCGAGCGGGGCTGGCAGTCCGCTGCCGGGACTGCTCGGGTGCTACCCCCCCCCCGCGGCGCCGGTGGGGGCGCGGACGGGAAAACGCAAGTCGTCTTGGGGGATTCACTCCGGGGGCCCCGAAAGCACGCGGGGCGCGCCCTCTCGGACGCGCCCCGGGGACCGCGAGAGCGGGCTCGCGGCTAGCGCAGCGTGCGGGTCTGGCCCGCCGGCAGCGCCCCCTTCTCCTTGTCGAACCGGCCGGAGAGGGCGTCGCGGACCGAGCGGTCGAACCGGACCTTGCCCGTCGCGATCTCGCGGAGGGAGAGGACCGAGGGCTTGTTCTTGTGCCCGAGGAGCGGCCGGGCGCCTGCCATGAGCTGGCGCGTCCGCTTCGTCGCGAGGAGGACGAGCGCGAACCGGTTGTCCACGAGGGGGAGGCAGTCTTCGACGGTGACGCGAGCCATGGGCCTTCCTTCCGGAACGTTCGGAGAGGCGGAATCTATTCGGGAGGGGGCCCCGGGTCAACCCTGGAGCCCGGGATGCCCAAGGTCCCCGCTCCCCGCCCCGGGTCTCCGGATCAAGCCTTCCAGAAGTCGCCCGCCCCGGCCCGGTCCTTCCGCAGGTCGTGGCCGGGGTCGAGCTTCACGAAGGTGCACATCTCGTTCAGGCGCGAGTAGATCCGGTCGCCGACGCGGCGGGGGAGGGTCATCGCCTCGGCGTCCCGCTGGAACTCGGGGGTGCGGGTCCGGACGACGCGCCCGGGCTGCTCGGAGACCGGGGCCTCCCGGTCCTCGAGGAAGTAGTTCGTGGCGAAGAGGGTCGCGAGCCCGGAGTTGAACCGCCGGCTGATGAGCTCGTCGAGCATCGACCGCTCCCACTCCGTCCCGCGCTCCTTGCCGAGCTCGTCGATGGCGAGCACCGGCACGGAGAGGAGGGGCCGCAGGATCTCCATGTGGCTGCGGTTCGCGTCGTAGCCGGCCCGGATGTCGGAGAGGAGGAGCATGAACTCGACGTAGCGGCCGCCCACCCCCTTCTCGAGGGCGAGCCAGCGCAGCGTGGCGACGAGGAGGTGGGTCTTGCCGGAGCCGGGGCGCCCGTAGAGGAGGAAGCCCTTCGTCGGCGCGTCCTTCCGGAACTTCTTCGCGAAGTCCTCGGCGACGGTCTTCGCCCGCGCGTGCTCGGGCGACCAGGCCTTGAAGGCGTCGAAGGAGGCCTTCGCCACCGCGGCCGGGATGCCGATCCTGTTGAAGAGGGCGATCCGCTCGTCGAGGTGGCGGCAGGCGCAGACCTGCGCGACGGTGGAGGTGCCGGAGGGGACGAGGGTGAAGCCGCTCTCGCCGCAGCGGGGGCAGGCGGCCTGGCAGGCGCAGCGCTTCGCGCGGGCGGCCTGGCCGAGGACCTGCTCGACGAGCTGGCCGGACCCTCCGCACTCGGGGCAGGTGTCGGCGCGCGGCGGCATGGGAGCGCGGAGTCTACACCGTTCCGCGCAGGCAGGTGAGCCCCGCCCGCCGGGCCGCCTCCACGAGGTGGGTCCGGAGGGTCTCGCGGTAGGCGGCGCGGCTCGACCCGCGCGGCCGCGGGCCGGAGAGGAGCCGGAGCCGCGGGCCGAGCGCGCGCCGCTCGGGGGCGGGGAGCCCAGCGAGCCAGCCGGCCAGGATGCGCACGTCCGCCCGGGCGACGGCCGCCTCCACGCGATCGAGCGGTCCGCCCGCCCCGCCCGCTCGCCTCCGCCATGGGGTCGTAGAGCGAGAGCCTGCCGTCCACGAGCTGCGCGCCCAGACCGAGCATCCCATCTATCATGCCCTGGGCCGGGCCAAACGGATCTACTGGGACATCTACCAGGACAAGGCCCCGGTCCCGGCCGGGTTGACCCTGTTCAACTACCCGATCTGAAAACGATTCCGGGAAGCCGGAGAGGCCGCCGGCAGCGGTTGACATCCGCTCCCGGACCCCCTATCAGGCTTCCCACGCCAGGGGATGTAGCTCAGCTGGGAGAGCGCCGCGTTCGCAATGCGGAGGCCAGGGGTTCGATCCCCCTCATCTCCACCAAGCAGATTCAAGGAGTTAGGTATAAAAACCTGACTCCTTTTTTCTTTGTCACGCCCTGCCCTCATCCGCAACCCTCGCGAGATCATTCACCGAGCCCTTATCTCCAGCCCGCGATCTTTTCCCCATTGCCAGCAAGCACGGCCTGTCTCCGGAGTCGCTGCAGGGCTTCGTGAACACCGTCCTCGACCGCATGATCTTCGACGGCGAAAAACTCAG
>JBBIPT010000134.1:0-10203 GCA_037442705.1 Anaeromyxobacter sp. | reverse complement strand
GCTGGCCCACGCCCACGCAGGCTTTGAATCCCCGCACCGCGCGGTCGAAGGCCCCGCCTACGCCGCGGAACCGATCGTTGATCTCCCCGATCCCGTCCAAGCTGATCCCGACGTAGGTGAAGCCTGCGTTCTTGATGTGACGTGCCGTCTCATCGGTGATGAGTGTGCCGTTGGTCGACAGCGTCGGACGGATTCCCAAGGAGCGGGCATGAGCTACCAGGTCAAAGAGATCGGGGCGGGCCAGCGGCTCACCGCCGGAGAAGAGGAGGGCGGGAATCTGGAACCCCGCCAGATCGCGAATGAGCGCTTTGCCCTCCTCGGTCGTCAGTTCGCCGTCATATTTTTTCGCCTCGGAATCGGTGTAACAGTGGATGCAGCGGAGATTGCAGGTCCGCGTCACGTTCCAGACGGTGACGGGGCGCCGGTCGGCGGCGGTCTTGGAGGCCGGCGGGGCGCGCGTCGAGGCGCCGTTCACCGTCGTCGAGCCCGGCTTCCCCTCGCGCTCGCTCACCGTCCCCTCCCGCTACGTCGAGCCCCCGGCCTCCGTCCGGGCGCGGATCCGGCGCGACCGGCGCGCCTTCGCCGAGGCCTGGCGCTCGCGGGACGCCGGGCCCCCGCTCTTCCTCGCGGGCTTCGCCTGGCCCCGCGTGGACCGGATCACCGCCCGCTACGGCGACAGGCGCGTCCTCAACGGGAAGAAGGAGTCCGTCCACTACGGCGTGGACGTCTCGGGGGCGCGGGGCGCGCCGGTGACGGCCGCGGCCGACGGCGAGGTCGTCCTCGCCCGGAACGCCTACTACTCCGGCAAGACCGTCGTCCTCTGGCACGGCGCGGGGGTGTTCACCCTCTACTTCCACCTCGATCGGATGGACGTCGCGCGGGGGGCCAGGGTCCGGCGCGGCGACCCCATCGGCGCCGTGGGCTCCACCGGGCGCTCCACCGGCCCGCACCTCCACTGGGGCGCGCGGGTGGACGCCCTCCTCGTGGACCCGGAGTCGCTCCTCGCCCTCGACTTCGCGGCGGGTACGGCGCCGCCCCGGCGCGCGGGGCCTCCCGCGCCCCTGCCCCAGGCGGCCGGACCGGACGTCACGGCGACCGGCGACGAGGAGCTGTCGGAGCGGGCGCCGTAGCGCGCCCGGGCCGCGCTCGCCCTTCGACAGGCTCAGGGCGACCGGAGTCCTCGAGCCCCTCTCGCCACGCCTCCCCAGGCCCTCTCGGCCTCACTCGCACCGGCGCGCACCTACCGCTCCACCCTCGTCGAGGCGATCACGTCGAGCATCGGACGGAGCAGCCCCGGCGGCGCGGCGACGATGTCCCCCGTCTCGAGCATCCGGTCCCCGCCCGCGGTGTCGGTGACGATCGCCCCCGCCTCCCGGGCGAGGAGGATGCCGGGGGCGACGTCCCATGGCTGCAATCCGAGCTCCCAGAAGCCGTCGAAGCGCCCCGCCGCCACGTAGGCGAGGTCGAGCGCCGCGCTCCCGAAGCGGCGCACGGCCCGCGCCCGGCGGACGAAGGCGCCGAAGAGGCGGAGCGGGTAGTCGTGGTCCTCGTGGATGTCGTAGGGGAAGCCGGTGACGAGGAGCGAGCCCTCGAGCCGGCTCCGCCCGGAGTGGCGGAGCTTCTCGCGGCCGAGGGACGCCCCCTCGCCCCGCCCCGCGGTGAACATCTCGTCGCGCAGCGGGTCGTAGGTCGCGGCGGCCGCGAGCCCTTCGGCGTCGGCGACGGCGACGTTCACCGCGAAGTGCGGGACCCCGTGGGCGTAGTTCGTCGTGCCGTCGAGCGGGTCCACCCAGAACCGGAGCCCGCCCGCGCCGGCGCCGCTCGCCCCCGACTCCTCCGCGAGGATCGACGCCCCGGGGAAGCTCGCCCGCAGGAAGATGAGGAGCGCGGCCTCGCTCGCGTGGTCCGCGTCCGTGACGAGATCGATCCCGCCCTTGAAGGCGATCGTCCGATCCGTCCCCCACTTCTCCCGCAGGACCGCTCCCCCTCGCCGCGCCGCCTCCGCGCACGCCGCCCGAAGCTCCGAGACCTCCGGCACCCTTCACGCTCCCTTCCCCGCGCCGCGGCGCGGGCGCCAGGATACAGGGAGCCCCGCCCTCCCGCACCGCGCCCGAGCCGGCCCACCTCGACGCACACCGCCGCGCGGTTTTGCCCGCAGGTCCGTCCCGCGTTCGCGGTACACTCCACGTCCGGCCGTTCCGGGAACGCTTCCCGGCGCCGGAGGGGAGGCCGCTTGGCCATCGCAAGAATCCGGCGCGTCGTCGCCGCCGCCCTGCTCTCGGTCGTCCCCGTCCTCGCCTCCGCGCAGCAGGTCGCGCCGGCGCCCGCCCGGTCGGCCGTACCGCTCCCGCCGCCGCCGGCCGGGACCTCGCTCCGCAGGCGCGAGGGGGGGGACCTCACGGTGGGCGTGGGCGCATGGGCCGCGCTCGACCGGGGCGAGTCCCCGGCGTTCCACCTCGACTACGGCGTCCGTCGCACGCCCGCCGGCTGGAGCCGGGCGGAGCTCGAGTGGCGGCTCGCGGTGATGCTGGCGCGCCCCTCGGAGGAGACGGGCCTCAGCCGGACGGTGACGCCCCCCTTCGGCTCGCCCTACACGACGTCGGCCGGCTCCGAGGACATGCGGGTCTGGCTCGTCGAGGTCGTGCCGATGGCCCGGATCCAGCGGCGCCTCGCCCGCGGCTTCTCCGTCCACGCCGACGCCGGCCTCGGCCTCGCCCAGACCCTCGAGACCTACGACCGGCGGGAGATGTTCGCCGGCCAGACCGTGGAGAGGCGAAACGTGACCGGCCCCGTGCTCCGGCTCGCGGCGGGGCTCGCCCTCGATCTCTCCCCGCGGACGGCCCTGCGCTTCGTCCCCTTCTCCCTCTCCTTCCACCTCGGCTCGGACTTCTCCGGCTTCGCGCCCTTCTTCGGGCTCTCCTTCCGGCCGTGACGGGACCCGCCATGAGACGACTCCTCCTCGCCGCCGCCCTCCTCTCCCCGCTCGCCGCCTGCGAGATCGGCGGGGGCACGGAGATCTCCCCGATCCCCGACAACTGCTCCCCCGCCGGCAACGCCTGCGCCGGCCACGCGGACTGCTGCTCCTACGGCTGCGAGCTCGGGAGCTGCGTGCGGAACCCGCTCCTCGGCGGCGCCTGCAAGACGAGCGACGACTGCGACTGGACGATGACGTGCGTGAGCGGCGCCTGCGCCGCCGGCGCGGTCTGCCGGGAACTCGTCGACCGCTGCACCTACGACAACGCCTGCTGCAGCGGGAACTGCGCCGGCCTGCCGGCGGCCGGCACCTGCCAGCCGAACCGGCCCCCCGCGGTCGACCTCGGCCCCGACCGGAGCGTGCCCTACTGGGCGAGCCTCACGCTCACCCCCACCGCGGCGGATCCGGACGGGGACACCCTCGTCTTCGGCTGGACCCTCGTCTCCGGCCCCGCCGGGCACGGGCTCGGACCCTGGACCTCGAGCCTCCGCAGCCCCACGGTCTTCCCCGACGTCCCGGGCCCCTACCTGTTCCGGCTCGTCGTCACGGACGGCCCCTCCACGCAGCGGAACCGGCTCACGGTCCAGGACGAGGTCACGATCACCGCGGTGAACGATCCCCCCGTCGTGAACGCAGGAGCCGACGTCCCTTCCCAGCTCCGGAACGTCCCCGTGACCCTCACCGGCTCGGTCTCCGATCCGAACGGCTCGGCGTCCCCGGTGACCTGCGCGTGGCGCGCCACGCCTCCCGGCGGGGCCGAGAGCGTCGCCCAGTCCTTCGCCCCCTGCCCGGCGGCCCCCGCCCACGTCTTCACCCCGCCCATCGGCGGGCCCGAGGGCGTCTGGACCTTCCGGCTCGAGGCCACCGACGGGATGCTCACCGCGAGCGACACCCGGACCGTCACGGTGGTGAACGCGCCCCCGGTCGCGAACGCCGGGCCGGACCGCGTGGGGAACCTCGGCTCCTCCGGCCCTCCCGAGGTCGCGACGGCGCCGGTGCCGGCCACCGCCACCGCGACGGACGCGAACGGCGACGCCGCCTTCGAGCACCTCTGGACGTTCGACTCCGTCGCGCCGGGGAGCGCCCTCGTGAACGGCGATCTGTCGGGCGCGAACGGCGCCACGGTGAGCTTCGTCCCCGACCGGATCGGGCGGTACGTCCTCCGCGTGCGGATCTGCGACCGCCCGGCCTCCTGCGGGGAGGACACGGTCGCGGTGGACGTCCACCGGCACATCCTCGACCTCGGCCACCCGGTGGCCGACGCGGAGTGGGCCGCGGGACGGATCTTCGCGGTCGGAGCGGACCCGGCCGCGCCCTCCCAGGGACGGCTCTGGGTCTACTCGGGGGCCGTGCTGGAGCGCAGCCTCTCGCTCCCGACCGCGCCCCGGCAGGTCGGCGTCGATCCCACCGGGAGGATCGTCGTCGTGGGTGACGACGTCTGGGTGCGCTGGATCGACCTCGGAGTCGCCTCCCCCTCCCCCTCCTCCCTCGCCGCCCCCTACGCGATCGGGGACGTCGCGGTGGCGAGCACGCGCTACGCCGTCCTCTTCCCCTCGACCGGGACGCCCACCCTCCGGATCCTGGACGTCCAGGCCGCGGCCCTGGACGGGACGACCCGTTACGGAAGGTACGGCACGGTGGATCCCTCCGCGCTCCCGGCGACGGGCGGACACCTCTTCGCGTGGGACACCTTCTGGGGCGACCTCACCGGCTACACGGTCCAGAACCCCGGCGTGCTCAACCCCGTCCGGTCGAGCACCTCCTACTCCTGCACAGGACGGCTCTGGGCCTCCCAGGCGGGCGGGCACCTCTTCAACTCCTGCGGCGAGGTCTGGGCGGGAGCCACGCTCACCTTCGTGAAGTCCCTCGGCGTCTCGGGGCTGCGGCACGCCCACTCGGCCTCCACCTCGGGCGAGCTCGTGGTCCTCGACGGCAGCGGCGCGAGCCTCCGGCGCTTCGACGCGGCCTTCGATCCCGTGGGGACCGAGCTCTTGCCCGCATGGGGATTCTCGGGGACGGGTCACGCCGCCACCGGCAGCTTCGCGTTCGTCTCGTCCGGAGGACAGACCCGCTGGGCGATCGTCACGGCGAACGGCCGCACGGGGCTCGTGACCTTCCCTTGAGGGCCGCCTGGGGTCCCAGCTTGCCTCGCGTCCGGCCGCTCCTCTACCGGCTCCACACGCGGCTGCGGCGCCGGGACGTCTCCGTCTGGTACGACCCGCGCTACCGGCTCCCGATCTCGGGGCTCGAGGGCTCCTCGGGCATGGAGCCGCGGCGGGCCGACTACGCCGCCTGGTGGCTCCGCGACTGCGGCGCGGTCCCCGGCCGCTCCTTCCGGGCGCCCCACCGGATCTCCTGGGAGAACCTGGCGCGCGTCCACACGCCGGAGCTCCTCGAGTCGCTCGGGCGCCCGGCGGAGCTCGCCCGGATCTTCAGCGCCGATCCTTCCGACGTCCAGGTCGACGAGATCATGAGCACGATCCGGCTCGCCTGCGGGGGGACGCTCGGCGCGGCGCGGGAGACCCTCCGCACCGGCGAGCCGGCGCTGAACCTCCTCGGGGGCTTCCACCACGCCGGCCCCTCCACGGCCGGCGGCTTCTGCCCGGTGAACGACGTCGCGGTGGCGGTCGCGACGCTCCGCGCCGAGGGGCTCTCCGGCCGCGTCGCCGTCCTCGACCTCGACGCACACCCGCCGGACGGGCTCGCCGCCTCCTTCGGGGAGGATCCGCGCGTGTTCGTGGGCTCCCTCTCCGGGTCGGACTGGGGACCGCTCGAGGGGGTGGACGAGACGGTCCTGCCGCCGGGGACGGGCGACGAGGAGTACCTCCGGGCCCTCGAGGCGCTCCTCGGCCGGATGGCGCGCCCGCAGCTCGCCTTCGTGATCGCGGGCGGCGACGTGCTCCGCGGAGACCGCTTCGGGCTGCTCGGGCTCACCCTCGAGGGCGCCCGCCGCCGGGACCTCCGGGTCTCCGCGGCGCTCGACGGCGTGCCGGCCGTCTGGCTCCCCGGAGGCGGCTACACGGACGACGCCTGGCGGGCCCTCGCCGGCACCGGCCTCGCCGTGGCGGCCCGCTCCTCCGCGCCGATCCCTCCGGGCTACGACCCGCTCGAGAAGCGGTTCGCCGTCGTCGCCGCGGGGCTCTCCCCGCGGGAGCTCACCGAGACGGAGGCGTTCAGCGCCGAGGACCTCGAGGAGGCGCTCGGCATCCGCCCTTCGCGCCAGCGGCTCCTCCTCGGCTTCTACACGGCGGCCGGCCTCGAGCACGCGCTCTACCGCTTCGGGGTCCTCGACCACCTCGAGCGGCTCGGGTACCGGCAGTTCCGGGTCGAGTTCGACCGGACCGGCGCGGGGGAGCGGGTCCGCCTCCTCGGGCAGGCGGAGGGCGTGGAGCACGTCCTCGTGGAGATCGTCCTCGAGCGAAGGCGCGTGGCCGGCGTCGAGGTCCTCTACGTCCACTGGGTCTCGCTCCGGAACCCGCGGGCGAGGTTCAGCGCGGCGCGCCCGCGGCTCCCCGGCCAGGAGGTCCCGGGGCTCGGCCTCGCGCGGGAGGTCGCGACGATCCTCGCGCGCATGGCGGTCCGGCTCGGCCTCTGGGGCGTCGTCGTGCGGCCGTCCCACTACCACACCGCCTACGCCTTCCGGCACGCGATGACGTTCGTCGATCCGGACCGCCAGGGGCGCTTCGAGGCCCTCGTCCGCGATCTGGAGGGGGTCCCGCTCCTCGAGGCGACGATCGCGATGGCGGAGGGACGGATCCGGATGGACGGCGCACCCTACGCCTGGGAGGCGGACGAGATGGCGTACTGGCTCCGGGAGTCGCCCCACGATCCGGGCGAGGCGGCGCGGGAGGCCGGGCGGGTCCGGTTCGAGCTCGTGCCGGCCGCCCGGGCCTGAACTCCTCGTCTAAACGGCCGCTCGCGATTCGTGATCGGCCCCTGGCCTCAGGCCTCGGACCTCAGGCCTCGGGAACGGCGGCAGAGATGCATTTCCTGAGGCCTGAGGCCTGAAACCTTGGGTGTTTCCGAATCGCGCTCGGGCGTTTAGCGCGCGAGGAGCCGCTTCACCGCCTCCTCGATCCTCGCCTCCTCCGCCGGCTCGAAGCCGAGGTGGACCTCGCGGACCTTGCCCGTCCGGTCGATGAGGAGCGTCGTCGGCAGCCGCGTGATCTCGAGCCGCTCCGCGAGGGCGCCGCCGCCCTTGTCCCAGAGGACCGGGAACGAGACCCGCGTCTCCTCGAGGAACGCGGCGAGCGCCGCCCGGTCCTCGTCGAAGGAGACGGCCGACACGGCGAGCCCCTGCTCGGAGAACTTGCGCGCCAGCCGGTCGAGGAACGGGAGCTGCTCCCGGCACGGCTCGCACCAGGTCGCCCAGAAGTCCACGACCTTCACCCGCCCGTCGTCCACAGTGACGCGGACCGACCGGTCGTACGGATCGAGGGCGACGACGTCCACGGCCTGCCCGACGAGGGGGGAGGGCCGGACCGTGGAGAGGGGACCGGCGCAGGCGGCGAGGGCGAAGGCGAGGGGAAGGAAGCGGAGGAGCCGGTGCGCCATCGCGGCATGATAGTCCGTTCGGGCCGTTCTCGCGCCCCGCGTGATCGGGCTCGAGAATGGTGTACCCTGCGCGTGCGATGGTCCGTGTCCATCCATCGGAGGGCTCGATGTTCCCGAAATCGCTCATGGCCGCGACCCTGGCGCTCCTCGCCGGGAGCGCCGCCGCCGGCACCGTGGACGTGAGGTCCACCACCCTGCTCCGCATCGGGCAGGAGACCCGGGGAGGCCAGCCGCTCCAGGCGCCAGGCCTCGACACCGTGGCTCCCGTCTTCGAGATCCTCTCCCTCTCGGCGAGGGACCTCACGAACCCGGTGGCCGACGACCTCTCGATCGTCCTCACGACCTGGGGCTCCTGGGATCTCGTGGACGCGCGCTGGGACGCCGGGACCGGCTCGAGCCTCACCGGCGACGTGGTGACGGGCTACGTCTCGGGCAAGCTCCTCGACCGGCGCGTCGGCTTCCGGCTCGGCCGGACGCACGTGACGACCGGCGTCGCGCGGATGATCCAGCTCGACGGCGCGGAGCTCTCGCTCGCCGCGCCCTTCGGGCTCCAGGTCTCCGGCTACGCCGGGCTGCCGGTCTCGCAGCGGTTCGGGAGCCGGGCCGCCGCCGCCAGCTGGGCCCCGGCGGGTGGCGACCTCGCCTGGGGCGGGCGGCTCGGCTGGTCGCTCGCGCTCCCCGGCGTCCCCGGCCGCGGCCTCGACCTCGGCCTCTCGGCCAACTTCGTCGAGGACGGCGGGGATCCCGTCCGCGAGGAGGTCGCCGCGGACGCCCGTTTCCGTCCGGCGCGGGACCTCGTCCTCACCGGCTTCGGCGCCTACAGCCTCTACGACGGGCGGACCTCCGAGGCCTCCGTCCGGGCCTCCTGGTCGGCGACGAGGAAGCTCCTCGTCGAGGCCGACTACCGCTTCGTCGCCCCCGACCTCTTCCTCGCCCGCAACTCCATCCTGGCGGTCTTCTCCGCCGAGGAGCGGACCGAGACCGGGGCCGGGGTGGACTGGGAGATCGGCCACGGGCTCCGGGCCGGTGCCTCCTATCGCCTGCTCCTCGAGCCGGGCGAGACCGAGGCCGGCTCCGGCCACGCCGGCTCGGATGCCTCGGCCCGGCTCGAGTGGCAGCGCGGGCGCACGCGCGCGGGCGCGGAGGTCCTCTACCTCGACGCCCTCGAGAACGGCTACGTGGCCTGCCGGGCCTGGGGCCGCCGGCAGTTCGGCCGGATCTTCGGCACGGCGGACGTCGTCGCCCACCTCCTCCGCGAGGAGGTGAACGGCGAGGATCTCGCCCTCACCGGCACGGCCTCCGCCGGGATGGACCTCGCCCGCGGCTTCTCCGCGGTCGTCTCCGCCCGCGCCGGGGTGACCCCCTTCATGGAGCAGTCCTTCGACGTCATGGCCAAGCTCGCCTACAACGCCGCCTACCGGACGGAGGTGAACCGATGAACCCGCGCCTCCTCTCCACCCTCCCCCTCGCGCTCGCCCTCGCCGCCTGCGGCCCCAAGCTCTCCCGGGAGCAGGCGCCGGCGGAGGACCCGGCGTACGTCTTCCCGCACGCCACCCACGTCGACTCCGACGTCGCCTGCAAGCGCTGCCACGCCCCGATCGAGAAGGCGACGAAGCTCGAGGCGAAGGTCCGCCACGTCCAGCTCCCGGCGAAGATCTCGAAGCAGGAGGGCTGCTCCGACTGCCACGACACGGATCCCGCGCTGAAGGTCCCGGCCCGCACCCGCGCCTTCCGCTTCACCTTCTCGCACGCCGATCACCTCCCCCGGGTGAACGGCGACTGCAAGAAGTGCCACCTGGATCTCCCCGAGCCGAAGGAGACCGAGTACGACCCGCCGCCCATGGCGGCCTGCACCTCCTGCCACGAGCACCAGCGGGACTACGCGCAGGCGCGCTGCACGCCGTGCCACACGGACCTCAAGGGCTACAGGCCCGAGAGCGCGTTCAAGCACGAGGGGGAGTGGACGAAGGCACACGGAGCGCTCGCCCGCCCGAGCGCGGCGACCTGCGCCGCCTGCCACGACCAGACCTACTGCGCCGAGTGCCACTCGCCCACGACCGCGGCGGGCCGCCCCTCCATCGTCTTCCCTGAGGAGGTGGGGCGCTCGTTCATCCACCGCGGCGACTACGTCTCGCGCCACACGATCGAGGCGGGGGCGGATCCGGCCGGCTGCCGCCGGTGCCACGGCCCGTCGTTCTGCGACTCCTGCCACGAGGTGAACAACCTCACGAAGTTCTCCGCGGATCCGCGCCGGCCCGCCTCCCACGACCAGGCGGGCTGGATCGGGGTGGGATCGCAGCAGCTGCACGCCTCCGCCGCCCGCCGCGACATCTCGTCGTGCGCCGGCTGCCACGACCAGGGGGCGGCGGCGACCTGCGTCGGCTGCCACAACGTCGCAACCACCACCGCGCGTGGAGGAGTCAGCCCTCACCCCCCGTCGTTCACGAAGAAGTTCGACCTGTCCGACGTGTCGAAGAACGCGATGTGCGCCGCCTGCCACGGGTAGTCGAAGGCTTCAGGCTCAGGCTTCGGGCTTCAGGAAATGCATCTCCGCGGCCGTTCCTGATCCGAGGCCCGAGGTCCAAGGCCCGAGGTCCGAGGCCCGAGGTCCAAGGCTCGAGGTCCAAGGCTCGAGGTCCAAGGCTCGAGGTCCAAGGCTCGAGGTCCAAGGCCTG
>JBBIPT010000133.1:0-10216 GCA_037442705.1 Anaeromyxobacter sp. | reverse complement strand
GGCGCGCTCCACGAGGGTGAGCTCGAGCCGGAGGAGGTCCTTCGCGAAGAAGCTGCGGTGATCCACGTCGAGCGGCCGAGGCGGCGGGAGGGTGATCTCCGGCGAGCCGTCCGCGGCGGGGGCGGGGCTCCCCCCGGGCTCCACGACCTGGTGCCCGAGGTAGCCGGCGGCGGCCTGGGGATCGCCCGGGACGGGGTAGGGCACGTGGGCGTCGACGTGGACACCGACGCCGGCGCCCACGTGGGTGCGCGGAGCGCGAGCGACGACGGGCGCGGGGCGGACCCCGCGGCCGGGGACGACGACGGGCCGCGCGGGCGCCGGCGCGGGGCGCACGCCACCGGCCTTGCCGATCCCACCTCCGCCTCCACCCTTGCCGACCTTGCCCCCGCCGCCTCCCTTCCCCGAGACGATCGCGACGACCACCGCCGCGACGATCACGACGGCGCCGACGACCATCCCCGCCACGGCCGCCTGCTGGTCCGACCTCCGCGAGGCCGTCCGGCTCACCCCTTGCGCGCGCACGACGAGGAGCTGCTCGCCCTCGCCGACCCGCCGCGTGGAGAGCGCCCGTGCGAGCGCGGCCCTCGCCTCGGCGGTGGCTCGCTCCGCCTCCTGCGGGGTGACGTCCTTCCCGCTCTCCAGCCAGAGCTCCACCTGAGGCTCGGCCGCCCCGTCGCGCACCGGGACGACGGGTTCGATGCCGCTCGCCGGCACGCGGACCGTGGCGCAGCCGAACGCGAGGGAGACGAAGACGGCGAGCGCCCGGAAGCGGGTGTTCCCGGGCGGGCGGTGATCCTTCGACGGCGTCGGCATGCGTGGCCTCCCGGGCGGTGTGCCTTGCATCACACGGGCCGTCGAGATCCCCGCGGAATGACGGGAGGCGCGCCCCCCGGAAACCGCTCCCGGGGTGACGTCCCGGCCCGGGAGTGGCGCGCCGGCGACAGCCCCTCGGGGCGGGATGGCCGCCGCGGATCGTCCTGCGCACGCGGGAGCGGGCCGGGTCCGACAGGCTCGGGGCGAACGGATCCATGGAAGTCCGCTTCGTGGTGACCCCTCGACAGGCTCGGGGGAACCACGAACGGTCCGGATCAGAGCTCGCCCTTCGACAGGCTCAGGGCGAGCGGAATCCCGCTTTCGAGGAAGGAGCTCGCCGGGCTCAGGCGCCTTTCCGGTACGGCGTCACCGGGGCGATCTGGGCGGCGAGCTTCTCGGGGGCGATCGCCGGCAGGCGGCAGCTCCCCCGCTCGCAGACGTAGGCGGTCGGCCGGCCCCCCGCCGCGGCCTTCCCGGCGGCGACGAGGGCGGTCCGCCCGAGCCGCGCGATCCCCTCCCCCTCCGGCGCCCCGGTGATCGCCCGGTTCGGGAGGAAGGTCTCGCGGAGCACCCGGAGGAAGGGCTCGGGCGCGGGCTCCCCCTCCGGCCAGACGAGGACCACCTCCCGGGGGGCGTCGGTGGCGAAGTCGAGGGCGAGGAGCATCTCGCCGAGGGCGGCCGGCTGCTCCCGGAGCGTGCGGGCGTGGTGGCGGAGCGCCCTCGCGGCGATCCGGCCCCAGCGGGCGTCGGCCGTGAAGGCGTCGAGCCGGAGCGCGTTCAGCGTCGCGACGGACGCGCCGGAGGGCTCCGCGCCGTCGTGGGTCGGCTTCTCGCGGGCGAGGAGCCGCTCGTGGTCCTCCGCGGTCGCGAACCAGCCGCCGTGCTCGGCGTCGGCGAAGAGGGCCTCGAGCCGCTCCGAGAGCCGCACCGCCTCCTCGAGCCAGCGGACGTCGAGCGTCGCCTCGTGGAGGTCGAGGAGCCCCTGGGCGACGAAGGCGTGGTCGTCGAGGAAGCCGGGGACGCCCGCCTCGCCGCCGAGCCAGGTCCGCTGGAGCCGCCCGCCCTTCACCATGTGCTCGAGGACGAACCCGGCCGCCCGCGCCGCCGCCTCGACGAAGCGCGGCTCCCCGAGCACGCGGCCGCCGAAGGCGAGGGCCGAGATCGCGAGCCCGTTCCAGGCCGCGATCACCTTCTCGTCCCGGAGCGGGGGGACGCGGCGGGCGCGCGCCGCGAGGAGCGCCGCCCGCGCGGGGGCGAGCGCCTCCCACTCGTCCTCGTCGGGCCAGGGCACCCAGAGGACGTTCCGCCCCTCGAAGTTCCCCTCCGCGGAGACCCCGTGGAACCGGACGAAGCGCTCCGCGCCGGCGCCGAGGAGGTCGCGGAGCTCCCGCTCCTCCCAGACGAAGAAGCGCCCCTCCTCCCCCTCGGAGTCCGCGTCGGTGGCGGAGTGGAGGCCCCCCTCGGGCGAGGTCATCTCGCGGAGGAGGTAGTCGAGGGTCGTCCGGACGACGCGCGCGAAGTCGCGCCGGCGGGTCACCTGCCACGCCTCGGCGTAGGCGAGGGCGAGGAGGGCGTTGTCGTAGAGCATCTTCTCGAAGTGGGGGACGAGCCACTCCGCGTCGGTCGAGTAGCGGTGGAAGCCGCCGCCGAGCTGATCGTGGAGGCCGCCCGCGGCCATCTTCTCGAGCGTGAGCGTCGCCATCCGCAGCGGCTCGGGATCCCGGGTCCGCCGGTGGACGCGCAGGAGGAGCCGCACGGGCAGGCTCGACGGGAACTTCGGCGCGCGCCGGACGCCGCCGTGCCGGTCGTCGAAGATCTTCCGGAAGAGGGCGAGGGCCCCCTCGACGGCGGCCGGCCCGGGTTCGCCGGCGGCGGGCTCGGCCGGCGAGGAGAGCGCCGTGCGGACGGCCTCGACGAGGGGGCCGGCGGCGCCCCGGACCCGCTCCGGCTGGTTCGCGTGGATCTGGGCGAGCTCCCCGAGGATCCCGAGGAAGCCCCGCATCCCGCCCCGGTCGCCGTCCCGCGCCGGGAAGTAGGTCCCCGCGAAGAAGGGCTCCTTCTCCGCGGTGAGCCAGACGCTCATCGGCCAGCCGCCGCCGCCGGTGAGGAGCTGGACGGCGGTCATGTAGATCCGGTCCACGTCGGGCCGCTCCTCCCGGTCCACCTTCACCGGGACGAACCGCTCGTTCAGGACCCGCGCGATCTCGAGGTCCTCGAACGACTCGCGCTCCATCACGTGGCACCAGTGGCAGGTGGAGTAGCCCACGGAGAGGAAGACGGCCCGCCCCGTGCGCCGCGCCTCCTCGAAGGCCTCCTCGCCCCAGGGGCGCCAGTCCACCGGGTTGTGCGCGTGCTGGAGGAGGTACGGGCTCCGCTCGAGGACGAGCCGGTTCGTGAAGCGGGGGCGGCCGTCCGCGAGGTGGTGCGTGCGCGGGACGTACGCTGGCCCCTTCGCGCGGACGGCATCGGCGAGCCTGCGCGCGAGCGGCTCCGGGCGAGGCTCCGATCCGGGGAGGGTCTCGAGCATGCCTTCACCCTAACGCCCGGCGCACCTCGTGCCAGTGATCCCTCGGGGCGATCAGCCCTTCACCACCCCCATCGGCTCGAGGCGCGCGACGAGCCGGGAGATCCCCATCCCGTCCATCACCGCGACGACCCGGGCCACGTCCTTGTAGGCCTCGCTCATCTCCTCGGCGAGCGTCTTCTTGCCGCGGGAGATCACCTCGATCCCCTTCGCGGCGAGCTCCCTCGCGATCGACCGGCCCCGCCCGCGGCGCAGCGCCTCGCCGCGGGAGAGGAGCCGCCCCGCGCCGTGGCAGGAGCTCCCGAAGGTGTCCGTCATCGCCTTCGCGGTCCCCGCGAGGACGTAGGAGTAGCGCCCCATGTCGCCGGGGATGAGGACCGGCTGGCCGGCCTCGCGGTAGGGGGCGGGGACGCGCGGGTCGCCCGGGCCGAAGGCGCGGGTCGCCCCCTTGCGGTGGACGAGGACGCGCCGGACCTTCCCGTCCACCTCGTGCTCCTCGAGCTTCGCGACGTTGTGGCAGACGTCGTAGAGGACGCGGGCCCCGAGGTCGCGCTCGGAGATCCGGAGGGCGTGGAGGAGGGCGCGGACGGCGAGGCCGGTCATCACCTGCCGGTTCGCCCAGGCGAAGTTCGCCGCCGCCTGCATCGCGCCGAGGTAGCGGCGCCCCTCGTCGCTCGCGATCGGCGCGCAGGCGAGCTGGCGGTCGGGCAGCCTCGCGTAGTCCTCGCCGAAGGAGGCGAGGCGGGGGCCGAGCTCCGCGAGGAACTCGTCGCAGACCTGGTAGCCGAGCCCGCGCGAGCCGGAGTGGATCTGGATCGCGACCGTGCCCGGGACGAGGCCGAAGGCCCCGGCGGCCGCCTCGTCGTAGACCTCCGCCACCCGGTCCACCTCGAGGAAGTGGTTGCCGCTCCCGAGCGTGCCGAGCTGGTCCGCGCCGCGGCGGCGGGCCCGCTCCGAGACCGCCGACGGGTCGGCGCCGGCGAGCCGCCCGCCCTCCTCGCAGCGCTCCGCGTCGTCCGAGGCCGCCGCGAAGCCCCTCTTCACCGCCCAGCGCGCGCCCTGGGAGAGGACCTCTTCGAGCTCGCGCTCCGAGAGGGTGGGGATCGCGTGGCTCGCGCCCACGCCGGTCGGGACGTCGCGGTAGAGCTGGGCGGTCACCGCGTGGAGGCTCGCCCGGACCGTCTCCTCGTCGAGCGCGGTCGTGAGGACGCGGACGCCGCAGTTGATGTCGTACCCGACGCCGCCCGGGGAGACCGCGCCCCTCTCCGCGTCCACCGCCGCGACGCCGCCGATGGGGAAGCCGTAGCCCCAGTGGATGTCCGGCATCGCGAGCGAGAACCGGAGGATGCCGGGGAGGTGCGCGACGTTCGCGACCTGCTGGAGGGCGGGGTCGTCCGGAGCGGGAGGGCCGACGGAGTAGACGCGCCCCGGGACCTTCATCCGGCCCTCGCGCGGGATCTCCCAGAGGTCGCCCTCGATCCGTCGGAGCTGCATCGGCGGGGATCGTAGCGCGCCGCCGCGCCGGCCGTCTGCGCGCCGCGTGGGTCGGGTCGAGGGGGGGGGCTGGACGGCCGAGCGCGACTCGGAAACACCCAAGGCTTCAGGCCTCAGGCTTCAGGCCTCGGGAGATGCATCTCTGCCGCCGTTCCCGAGGCCTGAGGTCCGAGGCCTGAGGCCGATCACGAATCGCGAGTGGCCCTCTAGAGTCCGAGCTTCCCGGAGTGGAACTTCAGGAAGTCGTAGATCTTCGCCGCCTGCTCCTCGTTGATGCCGGAGTTGGGGCGCCGGATCATCCGCTTCATGTACCGCTTCCACTCCGCCGCGCTGAACCGGGAGTTCACGGACCGCGCGAGCGGGTGGCACTTCGCGCACTTCGCCGCATAGACCTCGTAATGCTGCTGCTGCTCCGGCGGGTAGGACGAGACGTCGATCGCCCCCGGCCCGGCGTCCTTCTCCGCGAAGGCGGGGTCGGGCTTGAAGGCCGGATCCGCGGCCGTGAGCGTCGCGAGGAGGGCCCCGAGGGAGAGGGCGAGCGTCATTCCGGGATGAGGTCATACCAGCCCTGCGGCGATCCGCCCAGCCACCGGAACAACTGACACCGGAATGCGTGGGCGAACCGGTGCCGGCAGGGGGCGGCTGCGCACCTTCGACGACCGTCTCGCTCAACCATGAACGCGGGGTCGAAATCACGCAGAGAAGCCGCGAGAATGCCGGGCGAAAGGGCCTCGGCAGGCAGCGCAGAGGTCCGCCATTTCGTGGGTCCCCCGCGCCCCACGGGTGGGTGACACCCAGCGGGGATGGGCGTGCAGGTTCATTGATTTACTTGGGAAATATCGCATCATGGCCTGGGTCGCCCGCGCATCCAGGTCGCAGGTCCTACCCAGTTCGGAGCCACTCGGATGAAGGCACTCGCGCTTCCCCGCCTCGCCGCCCTCGCGGCGAGCCTCCTCCTCGCCGCGCCGGCCCTCGCCGCGCCGAGGATCGCCGTCTCGATCTCCCAGCTCCGCGAGGTCGTCGAGACGAGGGACGGCGTCCGGACCACGCGGATGGTCCCGGCGACCTCCGTCACTCCCGGTGATGTCATCGAGTACGTCCTCGCCTACGAGAACCGCGGCGACGCGGTCGCGAAGGACGCGAACATCGACGATCCGATCCCGAAGGGGACGACCTACGTCGCCGGCACCGCGACGGGCGAGGGGGCCGAGATCACCTTCTCCGCCGACGGGGGCAGGACGTTCGCCCCGGCGGTGCGTCTCACCTGGGAGCTTCGCCTCCCCTCCGGCGCCGTCGAGAAGCGCGTCGCGACCCCGGCCGAGTACACGCACGTCCGCTTCACCTTGAAGAGCATCCCACCGGGCGCGAAGGGCAAGGTCGCCTTCCGCGTCGAGGTCGATTGAACCCGCCTCCCCCCCCCCGCAGCACGCAAGGAGCAGTCACCATGAGAACGACAGTCGCAGCCGCCCTCCGGGGAGCCCTCGCGCTCTCCACCCTCGCCCTGGCCCTCGCCGCGGCGCAGGCCGCCGCCTCCACCGCCGCGAACACGACGATCACGAACACCGCCACCGTGAGCTTCAACGACGCGGGCGGCGTCGCCCAGACGCCGGTCACGGCCTCCGCCTCGGTGACGGTCACGCTCGTCCCCTCCGCCGTGGTCCTCTCCTCTCCGCCGGACCAGACGATCGCGCAGGGGACGAGCGCCACGCTCACCTACACGATCACCGCCACCGCGAACGGTCCGGACACCTACAGCCTGGCCTCCGCGGCCACGCCCTCCGCGAACATCTCGGGCGTCACCGTGACGCTGCCCGGCAGCGTCTCGCTCGGCGGCACGACCCTCGCGGCGGACGCCGTCGCCGGCGCGACCTCCGTCACCGTCCCGTACGACGGCGTGGCGGGCGGCTCGGTGAACGGGATCGGCGACGGTGACACGATCGTGATCGGCGGGAACGCCTACGTCGTCGCGGCCGGCGGCGTCGCCAAGGACGCCGGCGCGAACACCGCCACGATCACCCTCACCTCGGCCATCACCGGCGCGACCGTGGCCGCCGGCACGATCGTCGGCGAGCGGGCCACCTTCACGGCGACCGTCCCCTCCGGGACGATCTCCGCGGGCGGCTCGGGCACGCAGACCGTGAGCACGACCGCGACGTCGGCCACCGCGCCGAACCCGGCCACCACCCAGGCGACGCCGACGGTGATCACCGTGAACCGGCCCTCCCTCACCGTGACGAAGACGGTCTCCACCGACGGCGGGGCGACCTTCGCCGCGACCGGCACCGCGCCTCCCGGCACGAGCCTCGTCTACCGGGTCGTCGCGTCGAACACCGGCGCCACCGACGCCACCTCGGTCGCCTTCACCGACGTGATCCCGGCCTACCTCACCTACGTCCCGGGCAGCGGCCGGTACGCGACCTCCTCCGCCACCGGCTACGCGGCCGCGACGGGCCTCACCGAGGGCGCCGGCGGCTACGGCTACACCGCCGGGACCGCCACCGTCGCCTGGGATCCGGGCGGCGCCACCGGCACGATCGCCGGCGGCGGCGAGCTCGTCCTCTACTACAGGGCGACGATCAACTAGGGCGACGTCCGGGGCGCCGCGGTCCGACTGCTCGCCGCGGCGCTCCGGGCGCTGGCATGGCCCGCCGGGTCCGCCAGGCCGTCCTCTCGCTCCTCCTCTGTGCGCCCGCGCTCCACGCGCGGGCGCAGGGGGCGACGCCCGTCCAGGGCGACCGCGTCGTGAACGTCGCGACGCTCCGCTCGGACGTTCTGCCCCTCCCCCTCGACTCCGCGCCGGCCGTCGTCACCGTCCGCATCCCCACCGTCGCGACGATCGAGATCCTCCTGTACGCGCCCGCGGCGCCGGCCTCCGTCCCCGTGCCGATCGTCCAGGGCGCCTACCGCGGGGGGCCGGCTCCCGCCGATCCCTTCCTCCCGCTGCCGCTCCCCCAGGTCTGCGGTGCGCCCGCGCCGATCCCGCTCCCCGGGAACCTCCCGCTCCCCGTCACCCCGTATCTCCACCAGGGCGACCCCGCCTTCCTCCGGGTCACGGACCCCGACCGGAACATGGACCGGACCGCGCGGGACGGGATCGCCATCACCCTCGTGAACGATCTCACCGGCGACGTCGAGGTGATCCTCCTCACCGAGACCGGCCCGGACACGGGGGTCTTCGCGGGCTACGTCCCGACCGCGCGCGCCGCGGCCGGGACGGCGCACGACGGGGTCCTCCAGGTCGTCGAGGGGAGCCGCGTCACCGCGACCTACGTGGACGCGGCCGATCCGGCGGACGTGATCGCCGCCGCGGCGCTCGTCGATCCGGCGGGGCTCGTCTTCGACGGCGCCACCGGCCGGCCGGTGAGCGGGGCGGCGGTCTCCGTGGTCGACGACGCGACCGGGCTCCCCGCCACCGTCCTCTCCGACGACGGCGTGAGCTCCTACCCGTCCACCGTGACCTCCGGTGGCGCCGTCACCGACGGCGGCGGCCGGGTCCACCTCTTCCCTCCCGGCGAGTACCGCTTCCCCCTCCTCGCCCCCGGCACCTACCGGCTCGCCGTCCAGCCGCCTCCGGGCTGGACGGCGCCGTCGGCCGTCCCCGACGCCGCCCTGCAGGCCCTGCCCGGCGCCCCCTTCACCCTCGTCACCGGCTCCCGGGGCGAGCCCTTCACGCTCGTCGCCGGCCCAGCGATCCGGATCGACGTCCCGGTGGATCCGGGGGCCGGCGCCCTCTGGGTCCGCAAGACCGCCTCGGCTCCGCGCGCCGGGGTCGGCGACCTCCTCGGCTACGAGATCGCGGTGACGAACCTCGATCCCTCGGTCCCGGCGGCCGGCGTCGCCGCGACGGACACGCTCCCCGTCGGCTTCCGCTACGTCCCGGGCTCGGCGCGCCGGGACGGGGCGCCCGCCCCCGATCCCACCGTGAGCGCGGACGGCCGCGTCCTCGGCTTCGCGCTCGGCGTCCTCCCCGCCGGGGCCACGACGGTCCTCCGGGTGACGGTCCGCGTCGGCGCCGGGGCGCGCGTCGGCGCCCAGGCCGTGAACGTGGCGAGCGCCACGAGCGCGGCGGGGGCCTCCTCCAACGTCGCCTCCGCGGCGGTGCGCGTGGGTGACGATCTCCTCTCCACCCGGAGCGTCCTCATGGGGCGCGTGACCACGGGCGCCTGCGACGAGCGCGACGGGGTGGGCGACGAGGGCGTGAAGGGGATCCGCGTCTTCCTCGAGGACGGGACCTTCGCCGTCTCCGACGCCCGGGGGCTCTTCCACTTCGAGGCGGTGAGGCCCGGGCTCCACGTCGTCCAGCTCGACCTCGCCTCGGTGCCCGAGGGGCTCGAGCCCTTCTCCTGCACCCGGAACGACCGCTTCGCCGGCCGCGCCTTCTCGCAGCTCGTCGAGGTCCGGGGCGGCGCGCTCTGGCGCACCGACTTCCACCTGCGCCGGGCGGGCGAGGCCGGGCCGCCGCCGGGGCCGGCGGCGGAGGAGATCCCCCTCCCGCCGCCGCCGTCCGGGGCGACCCCCCGCGGCCAGGCCACGATCGCCCTCTCGCACCGGGTCACGGAGGCGCTCGGGGTGGAGTACCGGGCGGCGATGCGCGGCAACCGCGCTCCGCTCACCGGGACCCGGCTCGTCGTCACGCTGCCCGCGGGGGTGGAGTACGAGCCGGGCACGAGCGCGCTCGACGGCGCGCCCGCACCGGACCCGGCGGTGGAGGGGCGGACGCTCGTCTACCCGCTCGGCGCCGTCCCCCCCGAGTGGAGGAAGGCCGTCACCTTCCGGGCGCGGGTGCGGGAGAAGGTCGGGAAGGGCAGCCACGCCGCGACGGCCTTCGTCACGGGCGACGGCCCCGCGGAGTGGCGCGTGGAGACGCCGCCCGCGCGGAACGCCCTGGAGGTGGAGACGAAGGAGGTCCCCGGCCCGCTGAAGTTCGTCGCCCGCCCGACCTTCCCGTCGTTCGGCGCCGTCCTCTCCGCCCGGGACCGCGCCGAGCTCGGGCGGATCGTCCGGGAGCTCCGGAAGCGGAAGCCGAGGCACCTCGTCGTCGTCGGGCACACCGACTCGCAGCCGATCGCGGCCCGCTCCCGCCACGTCTACCCGGACAACGGGGCGCTCTCCCTCGCCCGCGCCGGGAGCGTGCGCGCCTTCCTCGTGGACGCCCTCGGGATGACGGTCGAGCAGATCGGCATCGAGGGGAAGGGGGAGGCCGAGCCCATCGCCGGCAACGGGACGGCGGCGGGGCGGGCGCTGAACCGGCGGGTCGAGGTGATGATCCACGAGCCGGAGCTCGTGGAGGTGGCCGCGCTCGTCGTGCCGCCCGCGCCGGACGGGGACGGGGCCGCGGCGAAGGGCGCGATCCCGGGCGGCCCGGCCGGCGCCGCGGAGACCGCG
>JBBIPT010000132.1:0-5000 GCA_037442705.1 Anaeromyxobacter sp. | reverse complement strand
CCGCCGCGGAGGGTGGGAGCACGAGCACCGCGGCCGTCTCGCGGGGCCAGGCGGCGCGGATCTGCTCGCCCCCCTGCACGTCGATGTCGAAGATCGCGATCCGCCCCGCACGGAGCGCCTCCTCCACCGTCTCGCGGAGGGTCCCGTAGCGGCGGCCGTGGACCTCCGCCCACTCCGCGAAGGCGCCTCGCGCGACGAGCGCCTCGAAGGCCTCGGCGCTCACGAACCGGTAGTCCACGCCGTCGCGCTCCGAGCCGCGCGGGGCCCGCGTCGTGACGGAGACCGAGAACCACGCGTCGGGGTGCGCGTCGCGGAAGCGGTGGGCGAGCGTGGTCTTCCCCGCCCCGGACGGCGCCGACAGGACGAGGAGGAGCCCCGGCGGGCGGCTCCCCTCACTCGACATTCTGGACCTGCTCGCGCATCCGCTCGATCTCGGCCTTGAGGCCGACGACGAGGGGCGCGATCTCGGCGCTCTGGGACTTCGAGCCGATCGTGTTCGCCTCCCGGTGCATCTCCTGCACGAGGAAGTCGAGCTTCCTCCCGGCCGGCTCCCCCCCGGCGAGGAGGGCCCGCACCTGGCCGACGTGGCTTCCGAGGCGCGTCGTCTCCTCGGCGACGTCGGTCCGCTCCGCGAAGAGCGCGACCTCCTGCGCGAGCCGCGCGGGGTCGATCGAGATCCCCCGCGAGAGCTCCTCCACCCGCTCCGCGAGCCGGGTCCGGTGCTGCTCGACGACCCGCGGTACGAGCGCCGCGATCCGCGCCACGAGCCCCTCCACCGTCTCGAGGCGGCCGCCGAGGTCCCGCCCGAGCGCCATCCCCTCCCGGGCTCGCATCTCGACGAGGGCGTCGAGGGCGGCCGACAGGGCGCGGCCCACCGCCGCGCGCGCGGCCTCGAGATCCACGGTCCGCTCCTCGAGCCGGACGACGCCCTCCGCGGCGATCACGTCGGCGAGGGTCACTGCCCCGGGGAGGCCGAGGCGCGCGCGGATCTCGGAGAAGGCGGCCGCGTAGGACTCCGCGAGCGCCACGTCCACGCGCGGCGTGAGCCCGCCGGAGGGACCCGCCCGGCGAATCGCGACGTCCACCCCGCCTCGCGCGAGCCGGTCCTTCACCGCCTTCACGACCTCGTGCTCGAGCGAGGCGAGATCCCGGGGCAGGCGGACCTTCACCTCGCAGAACTTGTGGTTCACGGAGCGGATCTCGGCGTCCACCGCCTCGCCGGCGTGCTCGCCGCGTCCCGCGCCGAAGCCGGTCATGCTCCGGATCATCGTGGCACCCGCCGGTTCATTCGGATGCGGGACCGTAGCCTCCGCCCCTCGCACCGTCAAGGCGCGGGGGACCGCGGCACCGGCCCCAGGGCCGTGACCACGCGCGCCGAGCCTCGGCAGGCTCGGGGCGAGCGGCTGCGTGCGGACCGCCCTCAGGGAAGCGGCCGGGCCTCGTCGAGGAGCATCACGGGGATCCCGTCGTCGATCCGGAAGGCGAGGCGGCAGGCGAGGCAGTGGATCTCCCCTTCCTGCTCGCGGAACTCGAGCTCCCCCTTGCACCTGGGACAGGCGAGGATCTCCTTCAGCTCCGGCGGGAGCGCCGCGGGGACCTTCTTCCCGGTGGTCATGGGACGCCTTTCTCCCGGGCGAGCCGGTCGATGAGGCCGGAGGTGGAGTGGTCCTTCGGGTCGCCGGCCACCGCCACGCGCCCGCCGTAGGCCCGCACCTCCGCCGCCTCCGGGATCGTCTCGGGCGTGTAGTCCGTCCCCTTCACCTGGACGTCGGGCTTCAACGCGCGGATCACGGGGACGACGTCCTTCGAGTCGAAGAGGACGACGTGATCCACGCAGGCGAGGGCCTGGACGATCTCGGCGCGCTCCCCCTCCGGGACGACCGGCCGGCCCGGTCCCTTGTTGAGCCGGGTCGAGAGGTCGCTGTTCACCGCCACGACGAGCACGTCCGCCTCCGCCTTCGCCCCCTCGAGGTAGCGCAGGTGGCCCACGTGGAAGAGGTCGAAGACGCCGTTCGCGAGGGCCACGGTCCGCCCGGCGGCCGAGGCCGCGGCGCGGAGACGAGGGAGCTCCTCGAGGAGGACCCGCTTCGCGTGCCCGCGTCCGGTCACGGCCTCAGGATCTCCGCCGCGAGTTCCTCCCGCGAGACCGTGGCCGTGCCGGGCTTCTGCACCACGAGCGCTCCGGCCACGTTCGCGATCCGCGCGGCCGCCACCGGGTCGCCGCTCGCGGCGAGCCCGGCGCTGAAGGCCGCCGCCACGGTGTCCCCCGCTCCCGTCACGTCCACGGCGTCCTTGCTGCCGTGCGCCGGGACGTGGACGGGCGCGAGCCCGCGCCGGAAGAGCGACATCCCGTTCCGGCCCCGGGTCACGAGGAGCACGTCGCAGTCCACCCTCCGCTGCAGGGCGCGCGCGGCCCGCTCGAGCCCGCCCGGGCCGGCGAGGGAGACGCCCGAGGCGGCCTCGAGCTCCACCTCGTTCGGCTTCACCATCGTGAGCCCGGTGTAGGACCGCACGTCGTAGCGGGAGTCCACGCACACGGGAACCCCACCGCGCTTCACGCGCCGGAGGGCGTCGATCGCCCGGGGTCCGACGGCCCCCGACCCGTAGTCGCTCGCGAGGACCGCGCTCGCCCGCCGCCCGAGCCGCTCCAGCGTCCGGACGAGGCGCCGCTCCACCGTCTCGGGGATGGGGGAGCCGGGGGCGCGATCGAGCCGGATCATCTGCTGGCGGCGGGTGGACCGTCCCCCGGCGAGGATCCGCGTCTTCGCCTCCGTCGGGCGGCCGCGGATCCGCTCGATCCCCGCGACGTCGATGCCGCTCCCCTCGAGCTCGTCGAGGAGGGCCGTGCCCAGGGCGTCGTCCCCCACGGCCCCCACCGCCCGCACCTTCACCCCGAGCGCCGCCAGGTTCTGCGCGGCGTTCCCCGCCCCGCCCGCCTTCAGCTCCGACGACTCGTAGCGCACGATGAGGACCGGCGCCTCTCGCGAGATGCGCTCCGTCTCGCCGTAGACGTACTCGTCCGCGACGAAGTCGCCGACGACGACGATCTCCGTCCCGGAGAAGGCCGGGAGGATGCCGGCGAGCGAGGTGGGGGCGGTGTCCCGGGGGCGGCGCACGCGCGTTTCGTACCGCGCGCCGTCCGCGCGCGTCAATCGCGCCGGGAGGCCGGGGTGCCGGCCGGCTCCGGCCTCCGGAGCCCCTCCTCCCCCTCCGGCCGCGTCTTCCAGCGCCGGTGGAGCCAGTACCAGCGGTCGGGGTGGAGGCGGACCCACCGCTCCAGCCGGTCGTTCAGATCCTGCAGGAAGGCGAGGACGTCCGCGCGCCGGTCCCCTGTCTCCGGCATCGCGAGGGGACCCTCGAAGACGACGCGATGCCGCCCGTCGCCGAGCGGCAGCGACAGGACGAACAGGACGGCCGCTCCGGTGCGGCGTGCGAGGATCGCCGGCGTCGCGGCGGTGGCGGCGGGGACCCCGAAGAAGGTGGGGAAGATCGCGTGCTGCCGCGGCTGGTTCTGGTCGATCACGTATCCGAGGACCCTGCCGGCCTTGAGCGAGCGGGTGGCCGCCTTCAGGGTCTCCCCGCGCTTCACGACGAGGTCCTCCACGCCTGCGCGGAGCCGGGCCTTCCTCCAGAGGTCGTTCGCCCCCGACTTCCCCATCTGGCGCGAGATCATCGTGATGGGAATGCCGCGCAGGGTGTGGGCGGCTGCCAGGAGGTCGAAGTTCCCGAAGTGGGCGGTGCAGGCGATCACGCCCTTCCCCGCCGCCCGCGCAGCCTCGAACCGCTCCCACCCCTCGTACTCGAAGATCCGCGCGAGCTCCTCCCGGGGGAGCGACGGGACGCGGAGGAAGTCCGGGATCATCCGGCCGAGGTTCCGGTAGGTGCGCCGGGCGATCTCGCGGCGCTCCTCCTCGGTGCGCTCCGGGAAGGCGAGGAGCAGGTTGTCGAGCACCACGCGCCGGCGGATCCCGACGGCCCACACGAGCCAGCCCAGGCCGGCGCCGGCGGCGTCGAGCCAGCGGCGGGGGATTCGCACGAGGAGCCAGCCGAGGAGTCGCATGGGGATCAGGTGGAGAGCGGGGGGGGGTGCGCGAGGAGGACCGCGTCGAGCGCCGCGTCCAGGAGCTCCGCGCCGCGCAGGACGCGCGCCTCGATCCGGACGACCCGCAGCCTCGGGTCGGCGGCGTGCGCGGAGTCGATCCGCACGGCGTCCTTCTCGGTCGTGACGACGGCGTCGCAGCCCGCGGCGGCCGCCGCGCGGAAGGCCTCCTCGAGCTCGGCGGGAGCGAAGCGGTGGTGATCGGCGTGGAGCCGCTCCGCGACGACCTCGGCCCCCAGGGCCACGAGCGTCTTCCGGAAGCCGGCGGGCCGGGCGATCCCGGCGAGGAGGAGCACGCGCCTCCCCCGGAGCGTGCCCGGATCGGCCCCGCGCGAGAGGCAGCCGTCCGTCACCTCGACGGGGGCGTGCTCCGACTCCACCGGCCCGCGGCCGGTCGCCTCCCAGGCCAGATCGCGCAACCCGTCGAGCGCGCGGGGCTCGGCCTGGTCCACGCGGGAGAGCCACACGAGCCCGGCGCGGCGCAGCGCGGAGCGGGGCTCGCGGTTCGGACCCGCCGGGAGGAGCCTCCCGTTGCCGAACGGCGCGGAGGCGTCGAGGACGACGACGTCGAGGTCGCGCGCGAGCGCGCGGTGCTGGAACCCGTCGTCGAGGAGGAGCGCGTCGGCGCCGAGGGTCTCCACGGCGAGCCGGGCGAGCTCCGCCCGGCTCGGGCCGCACAGCACGCGCACGTCCCGGAGCCGCCGGGCGAGGAGCACCGGCTCGTCCCCCCCCTCCCCCGCCCCGAGCAGGAGCCTCGTCCCGTCCGCGACGACGCGAGCGTCCCGGCGAGCCGCCCCGTAGCCCCTCGAGAGGACGGCCACGCGCCTGCCCCGCGCGAGGAGGCGCTCGGCGACCGCGATCGCGACCGGCGTCTTCCCCGCTCCGCCGACGGCGAGGTTGC
>JBBIPT010000131.1:0-10245 GCA_037442705.1 Anaeromyxobacter sp. | reverse complement strand
CGAGGGGCTCGCCGGCGCGCCGATCGCGATGCCGGACGGCGCCGTGTCGCCCGCGGGCGAGCTCGCCGCCGACCTCGTGATCGAGGAGCCCGGCCGCCGCGTCGCCTACGCCACCGACTTCGCGGACCGGCTGGAGAGCGAGATGGTCCCGGCCCTGCGTGCGGGGTACGTCGTCCTCACCGATCGCTACATATACTCACTCATGGCCCGCGCGGCGGTCCGGGGCTCTACTGGGGCCGGCGGTCCTGGGCCGTCGCCTTCTGGGCCACCGCGGGAGGCGGCTTGCGGTAGACGACCATGGAGCGGCGGCTCTGGAACTCCTCGTCCTCGCGGGCGAAGACCGTGACGAGGTTGTTGCCGGGCTTCAGCGGCAGGTCGGTCGTGAACTCGAGCTTCGAGGCGCCGGCCGACTCCGGCACGACCTTGAAGAAGACCTTCTGGTCGTTCACGTAGACGAAGACGTCGCGGAGCCGCCCGCCGCTCCCGTCCACGGAGGCCGGGACGGTGGCCGAGCCCTGGAGCTTCAGCGTCTCCCCCTCCACGACGGGGGCGCCCCGGAGCGGATCGGGCGCGAGGGCGATCCGCGGCGGCTCGCGCTGCCAGGCCGCGGCGATCGCGCCGGCCCGGACGCCCTTCGACCGCCGGACGTCCCTGTCCGCGGCGAAGGCGAACCGCCCCTTCTGCCACTCCACCCGCCAGAACTCGCCCACCCGGGCGTCCACCGGGAGCACCGCCCCCTTCTTCGCGGTCGCGACGGGCGGGGAGCCGGCCGAGGCGCCGGCGCGGAGGACCGCCTCCGCCACCTCGACCCGCACCGCGCCGCGGGCGGGCGCGACGGCGGGCCCCTCCTGCGCGACGGGGATCTCGAGCCGCTCGGAGACGTACTCGTCCATCTTCTCGTCCACGATGGTCACGCGGACGGGGAGCGTCTCGGCGAGCGAACCCTTGCGGAGCTCCACCTCGAGCGTGGCCTGCTTCGCCTCCCCGGGGCGCAGGGCGCCGACGACCTCGCGCCCCTTCCTGATGAAGAGCTTCTCGTCGCCGAGGTTCTTCAGCGAGACGTAGGTCTTCTCGCCGGAGGGGCCGAGGCCGGCGTTCCGGACGTCCACGACGACCGTGAACGTCTCCCCGCGCTGGGCGAGGCCGTCGCCGTTGCCGCCCGTCCGGTCGACGACCTGGAGGCCGAAGGCGAAGGCGGGCTTCGGGATCTCCACGATGCCGAAGGTCGTGACGACGGGCGGAGGGGCCTTGCCACCCTCGTCCTCGAAGTGGAGGGTGACCTCGTCGCGCCGCGTGTCCATGCCCTTCGGGATCTTCAGGGGCACGGTGAAGCTCCGCTTCTCGCCGGGGCGGACGGTCCCGAAGACGAACTCGCGCCGGTCGAGGAGGGGGTTCCGCTCCACGGCGGTGTGGGCGCGGAGGCGGCGGAAGGGGGCGTCGCCCCGGTTCTCCACCGTGACCGTCCACTCCGCCTTCTCCCCCGCCTTCACGTCGCGGGTGGAGGGGGAGACCGTGACGACGGCGCGCGGGGTGCCGGAGCCCTGCCCGGCCGCCCAGTCCACGCCGAGCTCGCGGAGCCGCTTCTCGAGCCGCTCCTCCTCCCGGAGGGCCCGCTCGGCCACGAACGTCCGCGCCGCCTCGAGGAGCCGGGCCCGGTCGGCGAAGGGGGCGCGCCCGAGGAGCTCGCGCGCGAAGCGGATCTGGTAGTCCTCGGCGAACAGGTCGGGGTCCGCGCCGGCCTCCTCGTCCTCGAGCTGCTCGGGGGTGAGCTCGAGGTCGGCCGCCTCGTCGCGGCGGAGCGCCTTCGCGATCTCGTCCTCCTTCTCGTCGAGGAGGTAGCGGAGCTCGAGCGGCGCCTTCTCGACCTGGCGGCGCTTCTCCGCGCGGGCCTGCGCCCGCCGCGTCCCGCCGTTCGAGAAGTGGCCGTCGAGGTCGGCCTCGCCCATGGAGCGGGGGGGCGCGAAGTAGTTCACCTGCTGGGGCAGGGCCCTTCCGGGGAGGAGGAGGACGTCGGGGGTGACGCCCACCTCCTGGATCGAGACGTCGCCCGGGGTGAGGTACTGCGCGACGGTGAGCTTCAGCGCCGCCTCCTCCTGCGGCCGCCCGGGCTCGGGGAAGTCGTGGAGGACCTGGACCGAGCCCTTCCCGAAGGTCTGCCGGCCGACGACGAGGGCGCGCCCGTGGTTCCTGAGGGCGCCGGCCACGATCTCGCTCGCGGAGGCGGAGGCGTTGTTCACGAGGACGACGAGGGGCAGCGCGGTGAGGTCGCCGGAGTCGGCGCGCGCCTGCTTCACCTCGTTGATCTGCTGCTTGTCGCCGCCGCCGACGGTCTTCACCACCACGCCGGAGGAGAGGAAGAGGTCTGCCACCAGGACGGCCTGCTCGAGGAGGCCGCCGGGGTTGCTGCGCAGGTCGAGGACGAAGCCGGAGAGCCGCCCGCCCGCCTGGGCGGCCTGCTGCTGGAGCGCCTGGGAGAGATCGCGGGTCGTGTTGGCGGAGAACTGGGAGATCTTCACGTAGCCGATGCCCCCGTCGAGGAGCTTCGCCTGCGGGATCGTCTCGACCTGGATCTGCTCGCGGACGAGGTGGAGCCGCTTCGCCTCCGGCCAGCCGCTCCGCATCGTGGTGATGGAGACCTTCGTTCCGGCCTTGCCGCGGAGCCGGTCCACCGCGTCCTGGAGGTCCATGTTGATCGTGGACTGCTCCTCGATCTTCTGGATCACGTCCCGCGGCTTGATCCCGGCGCGCTGGGCCGGCGTGTTCCGGATCACGCGGACGACGGTGAGGTTCCCGTCCCGCATCTGGATCACGAACCCGATCCCGCCGAACTCGCCCCGCGTCTGGAGCTTCATCTCCTTGAACTGGCGCGGCTCGAGGAGGACGGTGTGCGGGTCGAGGGTGGAGAGCATGCCGTTCACCGCGGCGTACTCGATGTCCCGGAGCTCCTTGTGGGCGACGAGGTGCTCCTGGACGAAGCCCATCGCCTCGCCGAGGACGGTCCGCATCGTCCAGATCGAGTCCACGCCGGAGAGGTCGAGCTCCCGCTGCGCCGACCCGACGGTGAGCGTGAGCTTCGGCGAGGAGGCGTCGCCCTGGACCATGACCTCGCCCACGGTCCGCTCCACCGACTCGAGCGCCGAGACGACCATCTGCTTCGGGTCGAAGAGGGAGGGGTCGACGTAGTTGTCCTTCACCGCGAGGATGACCCGGGAGAAGATCTGCAGCCGGTCGAGCCGGTAGTCGCCGGACTCGTCGGCGCGGGCGTGGACCGGGACGGCGCCCTTGTAGGCGACCGCCGCGGGCGCGGGATCCGCCTCGGCGCGGACGAGGCGCGCGGTCACGCCGAGCGCGAGGGCGAGCGTGGCCGCGAGGGTGGCGAGGAGCCGGAAGGGGCGGATCATTCGGGGGCGCCTGGGCTGGGTCGGGGGAACGGACAAGGGCAAAAACCTGCGTGAGATCCGAGGATAGGGTGGGGAGCCGGGGCGCGCAAGCCGATCGCCCCCGCGCCTTCGTCCCGGAACCTCGAACAGCGATCCCCCCGCTTCCATGCCCGCGGCCGCCGCGACGCGGGGCTCCCGGCGCGCCGAGGGCCGTCCGGCTCCGCTTCGACAACGGAGGGCCGGCCCGCTATACGAGCGCCATGTCGCTCGACGCCACCCCCCGCGAGAGCCCCTTCGTGGGGAGCGTCGAGGACCTCGCCGCCTGGTTCCGGGGGAAGGAGCGGGCCCGCGAGACCTGGAAGGTCGGGCTCGAGCACGAGAAGCTCCTCCTCAGGGCGGGCACGACGGAGGCGGTCCCCTACGAAGGGGAGGGGGGCATCGGCGCGGTCCTCCGGGCCTTCTCCCGGTTCGGCTACCAGCCCTTCGAGGAGGAGGGGCGGATCATCGCCGCCCAGAAGAACGGCCTCACCGTCTCGATCGAGCCCGGGGGGCAGATCGAGCTCTCCGGCCGGCCGTTCGCCGACGTCCACGCCGTCGCCGCCGAGCTCGACCGCCACCACCAGAAGTGCGAGCAGATCGCGCGCGACCTCGGGGTGGAGTTCCTCGCGACGGGCTACCGGCCCTGGGGGAGGGCCGAGACGAGCCCGTGGATGCCGAAGAACCGGTACCGGGTGATGCGGCCGTTCCTCGCCGCCCGCGGCCGGCTCGCCCCGGACATGATGGCGATGACGGGCTCGGTCCAGGCGAGCTTCGACTTCTCGGGGCCACGCGACGCCGCGGAGAAGCTCAAGGTGGCGCTCGCCATCCAGCCGGCCGTGACCGCGCTCCTCGCGAACTCGCCCGTCGTGGACGGGAAGGAGAGCGGCTGGAAGAGCTACCGGACGGCGGTCTGGGCGGAGACGGATCCGGCGCGCTGCGGGACGCCGGCCTTCCCGTTCGAGCCGGGCTTCGAGGAGGACCCCTACCGGCGCTACGTGGAGTGGGCGCTCGACGTCCCGATGATCTTCCTGCGGCGGCGGGGCGGCTACCTCGAGACCGGAGGCCGGACGCTCCGCCGGTTCCTCGCGGAGGGGATGGGCGGGGAGCGGGCGACCCTCGCCGACTGGGAGGACCACCTCACGACGCTCTTCCCGGACGTCCGGATGAAGGGGGTGGTGGAGGTGCGCGGGGCGGACGCGTGCGATCCGCCGATGACGCGCGCCCTCCTCGCCCTCTGGAAGGGGATCCTCTACTGCGGCCAGGCGCGCACCGAGGCCTGGGAGTCCGTCTCCCGCTTCGCGTTCGGGGAGCGGCTCGCGCTCGTCGAGGCGGCGGGACGCGAGGGGCTCGCGGGGCGCGCCGCGGACGGCCGGACGCTCGGGGAGATCGCGCGGACGATCCTGGAGATCGCCGCGGGCGGGCTCTGCCGGCAGCGCTGCTGCGGGGAGGACGGCGACGACGAGCGGGTCTGGCTCGCGCCGCTCCTCGAGCGGGCGGCCTCGGGCCGCTCCCCGGCGGACGAGGCGCTCGACCTGTTCCGGCGGGAAGGCGCCCGTGCGCTCGCGGCCCACCTGCGGTGCGCGTAGGGGACACCCCCGGCGCTTCACCTCCGGGCGGAAGAAGCGCCGAGCCTCGCACGGGAACGGCCGCCCCCACGTCGATGGAGGTCACGGCGGGGTGATCCGGCCGCCGGCAGCGACCCGGCCGGGGCGCACGAACGGTGGGTGCCCGGGTGGAGCCTCCGCTCCGGTCCGGGCGTGGATAGCGTGAGGCCAATGGACTCCCTTCGCCTCGCCCGCCGGATCTTCGACTCCCCCACGCGCGCGTTCCCGGTCCGCCTCTGGGACGGGACCACCCTCGGGCCCGCGCGCGACGAGGGGCTGCGCGGCGTGGTGGCCCTCCGCTCCCCCCGCGCCCTCGAGGCCCTCGTCCCCCCGGCCGCCGAGCGGCGGCTCGCCGAGGCCTGCATCGATGGCCGGATCGACCTGGAGGGCGACGCGATCGGGCTCGTCGAGGCGGCGGCGCGCTGGGAGGGGCCGGGGCTCGGGCTGCGGGACGTCCTCCCGGCCGTCGCCCTCGCCCTCCGGCGGGCGCGTCGCCGGGAGCCCGCGATTCGGCTCTCCGCGCGCCTCTCCGGGCGGCGTCACGGCGTCGCGCGGGACCGGGACGCGGTCCGGCACCACTACGACGTCTCCGACGACTTCTACCGGCTCTTCCTCGACGAGGGGATGGTCTACTCCTGCGCCTACTTCCCGCGGGGGGGAGAGCGGCTCGAGGAGGCGCAGCGGGCGAAGCTCGAGCTCACCTGCCGCAAGCTCGCGCTCGCGCCGGGGGAGCGGTTCCTCGACGTGGGCTGCGGCTGGGGCGCGCTCGTGGAGCACGCCGCCTGCCGGCGCGGGGCGCGGGCGCTCGGGATCACCGTGAGCGCGAACCAGCTCGCGGCGGCCCGGGAGCGGCTCGCCCGCCTCGGGGAGGGCGCCGGGGCCCGGGTCGCTCCTCACGACTACCGGACGCTCCCCGCCGAGGCCCCGTTCGACAAGATCGCGAGCGTCGGGATGATGGAGCACGTCGGCCGCGCCCGGCTCGGCGAGTACTTCGCGGCGATCCACCGGCGGCTCCGTCCGGGGGGGCTGTTCCTCAACCACGCCATCGCCCTGGGGGAGCGGCGGGGGCCGACCCTCCGGTGGGCTCACCAGCGCGGCGGGGGCTTCATCTTCCGGTACGTCTTCCCGGACGGGGAGCTCCTGCCGATCCACGAGGTCGTCCGGGCGGCGGAGCGGGCGGGGTTCGAGGTCCGCGACCTCGAGTCGCTCCGGGAGCACTACGCCGAGACGCTCGCCCTCTGGCTCTCCCGGCTCGAGGCGCGCTTCGCCGAGGCGGTCGCGATCGGCGGCGAGCGGCGGGCCCGGCTCTACCGGCTCTACCTCGCCGCCTCGGCGGCGGGCTTCCGGCTCGGGCGCACGAGCGTCTTCCAGCTCCTCCTCGCGCGGCCGGACGAGCGCGGGCGCGCCGCCGGCGTCCCGCGCTGCCGGGGGGACTGGACCGAGGGGCTCGCGGCCCTCCGCGAGGAGCGGTCCGAGGCGCCCCGGGCGGCGGAGGGGGATGCGCGGGCGCCGGCCTGAACGGCCGCTCGCGATCCGTGAGCGGTCCCTGGCCCCGGGCGCTCGAGGCGACGGCGGCTTCCGCTCGCCCCTCGACAGGCTCGGGGCGAACGGCTGCACGTGGAGCCGTTCGCAACCGAGCACCGCCGTCAGTGCTCGTGCCGGAGGAGCGTGAGCGCCGCCATGAGGGCGAGCCCGGCGACCATGGCGAGGGAGAGGCGCCAGCGCGAGGCGCCGCGCCGGTGGAGGTCCGGGAGGATGTCGGAGAGGGCGAGGTGGAGGAAGGTCCCGGCGCTCGCGGCGAGGGCGAGGGAGCCGAACCGCTCGACCTGGACGGTCTCGCGCAGGAGCACGTAGAGCCCGACGCCGACCGGGACCATGAGCGCGAAGGCGGCGTTCATCCAGACCGCCCGGGCGCGCGAGTGGCCCTCCGAGAGGAGGATCGCGGAGAGCGAGAAGGAGTTCGGGATCTTGTGGGCGAGGATCGCGAGGAAGACGAGGAGGCCGAGCCCCGCCTCCACCGACGCCGCCCCGAGCGCGAAGCCGTCCACGAGGGTGTGGACGCTCATCCCGATCCAGGCGGCGATCCCCATCGTGTGGACGTCGCAGCCGGTTCCCTCGTGCCGGCGGCGGGCGTGCCCATCGTGGCCGTGCGCGTGCTCATCGCCGTGCGCGTGGTCGCGGCCCGCCTCGCGGGGGAGGGGCGCGCCCGCCGTGGAGAGGCGGGCGTTCGGGCCGGGCTCGGCGCAGACGTGGACGAGGACGAACCGTTCCAGGAGGTAGAGGAAGAGGAAGCCGACGAGCGTGAAGGGGATGGCCGCCGCGCCCGCCCCCTCCACCGCCTCGGGGAGCATGTGGAGGAAGGCGGCCCCGAGCATGACCCCGGCGGAGAAGGAGAGGAGGAGGTCCGACCGCCGGATGCTCACGAAGAACGGCAGGGCGCCGCCCGCGAGGGCGCCGACGAGGATCGCCCCGGTGTAGAAGGTGAGCGCACCGGCCCCGGTCATCGTTCCCCTCCCTCATGGTGATGTTCGCTTCGATCGATCCACGACCGTTCGCGGTTCCCCCGAGCCTGTCGAGGGGTCACCACGAGCGGCCCTGCTTGCAGCCGTTCGCCCTGAGCCTGTCGAAGGGCGAATGTCGCGGATCGATCCGGGTGATCCCCGCCATGGGCTCCCCTGGCCTTCACTCGCCCATCTCCTCCCGGACGTGGTCCGGATCGGGCTCGAAGGCGGCCCCCCCCGGCGGGAAGTGCAGGTCGATCATCCGGGCGACGTCCTCCGCCCGCTGGAGCCGGCCCGCGTCCCGGCGGAAGTGGACGCCCCCCCGCCGCCCCCTCGTGTACCAGAGGAGGTGCTTGCGAAGCTCGCGGATCGCGTGGAGCTCGGACTCCTCCGGCGTGTCGCCGCGGCGCTGGCGGGTGCGGTGCTCGACCTGGAGCCGGACGTGCTCCATCACCGTCGCCGCCCACTCGTCGCGGGACGGCGGCGGCGGACGCGGCTCGCCCCGCTCGGCGGCCCGGAGGTCGCGGAAGATCCAGGGGTTCCCGCAGGCGCCCCGGGCGACGAGGACCGCGTCGCAGCCCGTCTCCGCGCGCATCCGGAGCGCGTCGCCGGCCGTCCAGACGTCGCCCGAGCCGAGCACCGGGATCGCGACGGCCTCCTTCACCGCCCGGACGAGGTCCCAGCGCGCCCGCCCCGCGTAGCCCTGGGCGCGGGTCCGCCCGTGGATGGCGACCGCGGCGGCGCCCCCCGCCTCCGCGGCGCGGGCGACGGCGACGCAGTTCAGGTCGGACTCGTCCCAGCCGGCGCGGATCTTCACGGTGACCGGCACGTCCACCGCGGCGCGGATCGCGCGGACGGCCGCCTCGACCCGGGCCGGCTCCCGCGCGAGGGCGGCGCCCGCGCCCGAGCCGCAGACCTTCTTCACCGGGCAGGCCATGTTCACGTCCACGATCCCGGCGCCGGCCCGCACCGCGACCTCGGCGCCGCGGGCGAGGATCTCCGGCTCGGAGGCGAAGATCTGGACCGCGAACGGGACCTCGTCCGGCTCGCGGTCGAGGTAGCTCGCGGTCTGCAGGGTCCCGTGGACGAGCCCGTGGGCCGAGACCATCTCCGTGTAGGCGAAGCTCGCCCCCATCGCGCGGCAGATGGAGCGGAACGGGCGGTCGGAGACACCCGCGAGCGGCGCGAGGAAGTAGCGGCCGGAGAAGGAGTGGGGGCCGATCTGCATGGGCGGGCCTGGGGCCGGGACGCGGCACCCGTGTAGCACTTCCGCCCACGGCGGGATACGCGGAATGTGGCGCGGGTCCGGGGGTTTCCTCGTAACCGGCCGGTCCGCTCCGCACCAGGAATTTCCGCGGTCCGGGGACTTGCCCGATCGCGCTCGCCCGCTACCATGGACCGATACCGCCCGGCCCCGCCGGGCGGCGCACTACCGAACGAGGCGTCCTTGATCCAGAAGCTCCTCCTCCCGCTCGCCGTCCTCGCCCTCGCCGCCCCCGCGCCCTCGCCCGCCGCCCCGGCGATCCCGCCGGCGGCGGTCCCGGCCCCCTCGCTCCTGCCCGCGGGGATCGAGGCCCGCCAGGCCTCCTCGGTGGAGCGCGCGCTCCGGGAGGCGGACATCGTCACGGCGCCGGCCGACATCCCGGACGAGCCCAAGGTCGCCGAGGAGATCGACCGGGAGTCGGCGGAGCTCGAGGAGATGCGCGCGGCCGAGGAGGCCTCGCACGTGCAGGAGGACGGCTCGGCCGTCGTTCCCCACGAGGCGGGCGAGGGTCGCATCGCCCTCCTGCCGGAGATCGACCACGACCTCGCCCAGCTCCAGGCCGAGTACGACATCCCCATCGAGGTGAACGAGGCGGTCGTCCGCTACGTCCGCTTCTTCCAGTCGCCCGCGGCGCGGCGCCACTTCGTGAAGTGGCTCGGCCGCTCCCACCGGTACGAGGAGCGGTACCGGGAGATCCTCCGCGAGGAGGGGCTGCCCGAGGACACGGTCTACCTCGCGATGATCGAGAGCGGCTTCGGGAACTTCGCCTACAGCCGGGCGCGGGCCTCGGGGCCGTGGCAGTTCATCGCCTCGACCGGGAAGCACTTCGGGCTCGCGCAGGACTTCTGGGTGGACGAGCGGCGGGATCCCGAGAAGTCGGCCCGCGCGGCGGCGCGGTACCTGAAGGAGCTCCTCGGGCAGACCGGGGACTGGCGGCTCGCGTGGGCGGGCTACAACGCCGGCGCCGGGCGAATCCTCCGGGCGAAGCGGAACGGCTACGAGTCCTTCTGGGAGATGGCCGCGGTGAAGGGCCGGCGGGTGCTCCGGGCCGAGACGAAGGGGTACGTCCCGAAGCTCATGGCCGCCGCGATCGTCTCGAAGCACCGGGAGGCGTTCGGGTTCCAGGAGGAGGAGATCGAGCGCCAAGCCTGGACGGAGTACGAGCGCGTGACGATCCCCTCCGCGACCCTCCTCTCCGTGATCGCCCGGGCGGCCGGGACGAGCGAGCGCGAGCTCATCGATCTCAACCCCGAGCTCCGCCGCGCCTGCACGCCGCCGCGTCCCTACGAGGTGAAGATCCCGAAGGACCGCATGGAGGAGTTCGCGAGGAACTGGCCGTCGGTCCAGGGGAAGGTCCGCATGACCTTCGCGGGCCACGTCGTCCGGCGGGGCGACACCCTCTCCGCCATCGCCGCCCGCCACGGCGTGCCGGTGGAGGGGATCATGGAGATGAACGG
>JBBIPT010000130.1:0-10276 GCA_037442705.1 Anaeromyxobacter sp. | reverse complement strand
GTCTGGCAGCACGGGCGCTCGGCGGCGGAGGCGCGGGCGCTCCTCGCGGCGGAGAAGCCGGCCGAGGCGATCCGGGTCCTCGACGACGCGCTCGAGCACCGGCCCGAAGACCCCGAGCTCCTCCTCCTGCGCGCCCACGCGCTCCAGGCGAGCCCCGGCCAGGCCGCCGCCGCCGTCGAGGCCTACGCGACCGCCCGGGCCCGGGGACCGCTCGACGATGACGCGCGCGCGAGCCTCGCGGCGAGCCTCGGGATCGACCGGAGCCTCGCCGACCGCGCGGCCCGCGTGCTGCGCGACGAGGGCGCCCCCGCGGTCCCGGCTGTGACGCGCGCCGTCGCCGAGGCGAAGGGGGTCCACCGGCTGCGGCTCCTCGGGCTCGCCCGGGACCTCGGCGCCGAGGAGCAGGTGGACCGGGTCGCCGCCTACGGCGAGCTCCTCGAGGACGCCGACTGCGACGTCCGCCGCCTCGCCGCCCGCCGGCTCGGCGAGATCGGCGACGCGGCGGCCCTCCCCGCTCTCGAGGAGGCCGCGAGGCAGAAGGTCGGCACCCGTGGGCTCTTCGGGCGGATGAGCTACAGCCCGGCCTGCGGCGCGCCGGACGCCGCGGGAGCGATCCGGCGGATCAAGGCCGCGCGCCTGCCCTGAATCCCCCAGAATCGAAGGGTGAACGCCGCGCTCGGCCGGGTGATCGCCACCGTCCCCCCGCGGCCCGGAATTCCCGCCTCCGCGCCCCTGCGCCGCCCGGAGAGGCGTGATAGAGGACCGTCCCACCACGAGGAGGAGACCCCATGGCTCGCAAGGACGGCATCTCGATCGCAGCGAACGGCCAGGACCCGCTCCGGATCCCGGCGGACGCGCTCGCCCTGCCGGTGTTCGAGGAGGACGTGAAGGGCGGGGGCGCGGGGCGCGTGAAGGCGCTCGACGCGGCGCTCGGCGGCGGCCTCCTCGCGGCGGCGCGCGCGGAGCGGTTCGAGGGGAAGGCCGGGCAGGAGCTCGCCGTCCCGACGCTCGGGAAGGCGAAGGCGTCGCGCGTCCACCTCCTCGGCCTCGGCCCCCGCGCGAAGGCCTTCGAGAAGCTCGCCGCGGACGGCTTCGAGCCGCTCCGGATGGCCGCCGGGAAGGCGGCCCGCGCCGCGGTGAAGACCGGCGCCCGCTCCCTCCTCGTCGCCCTGCCGGAGGGAGGTCCCTCGGGGGCGTCGTCCGTCGCCTCGGCGGCCGCGGCCCTCGCCGAGGGAGGAGCGCTCGGCGCCTACGACTTCCTCCGGTACAAGACGGAGAAGAAGCGCCCGCCCGGCATCGACACGGTGACGGTGGCGATCCCCGCGGCCGTCCAGCGGTCGGAGGCGCTCCTCGAGGCGCTCCGGATCGCGCGGGAGACCGTCGCGGCGGTCGCCTGGGCCCGGGACCTCGTGAACCTCGGCCCGGCCGACTGCACCCCGGCGAAGCTCGCCGACGCGGCGCGCGCCCTCGCGAAGGAGGCGAAGCTCGCCTGCGAGGTGCACGGCCCGAGGGAGATCGCCTCGCTCCGGATGGGGATGTTCCAGGGGGTCACCCGCGGCTCGGCGGAGGAGCCGAGGCTCGTCACCGTGAGCTGGGTTCCCAGGGGGGCCGCCGAGCGGAAGAGGAAGCCGGTCGTCCTCGTCGGGAAGGCGATCACCTTCGACTCGGGCGGCCTCTCGCTGAAGCCGACGGAGGGCATGGTCACGATGCACTCCGACATGGCCGGGAGCGCGGCCGTGATCGGCGCGATGCGGATCGTCGCGGCGCTCGCCCCGCCCTTCCCCGTCCACGCGGTCTTCGGCGCCTGCGAGAACATGCCGGGTGGCCGGGCCTACAAGCCGTCCGACGTCCTCGTCGCCTTCGACGGCCAGACCGTGGAGGTGACGAACACCGACGCGGAGGGGCGGCTCGTCCTCGGCGACGTCCTCGCCTGGGCGGCGAAGACCTTCGAGCCGGCGGCGATGATCGACGTCGCGACCCTCACCGGCGCGTGCGTCGTCGCGCTCGGGAACACCACCGCCGGGCTCCTCGGCCCGGACGGGCCGGTCGTGGACGGGATGCTCGCCGCGGCGAAGACGAGCGGCGAGGAGGTCTGGCGCCTCCCCCTCCTCGACTCGGTGAAGGAGCAGCTGAAGAGCGACCGGGCCGACATGAAGAACACCGGCGAGCGCTGGGGCGGAGCGATCAGCGCGGCCCACTTCCTCCACGCCTTCGCGAAGGAGACCCCCTGGGCCCACCTCGACATCGCGGGCCCCTCGCACGCCGGGAAGGAGCGGGGCCACTCCCCGAAGGGCGGGACCGGGTTCGGGGTCCGTACGCTCGCCGAGTTCGTCCGCGCGTGGCGGTGAGGCGGGGAGCCCGGCGGCCGGGCGCTTCCACGGCCGGACGGATATGATCCACCGGGCAGGGCTGGATCCCCGCTCGCGTGGATGGCCGTGATCCCTCGGATCGGGCTCACCGTTCGCCCTTCGACAGGCTCAGGGCGAACGGTTGCATGCAAGACCGTTCGTGGTGAGCCTGTCGAACCACGAACGGTCCTGGATCGATCGAAGCGAGCGCCGCCATGAACCCGTCGATGACCCTCGTCGAGGAGCTCTCCCTCCTGCTCCGCCCCGCGGGCGGCGGGATCCACCTCGTCTCGACCGGGAAGGCCGAGCAGGAGGCGCTCCAGCGCCGGCTCTACGGCGCGGCGGACGAGGAGGGGGTCCGGACCCGCTGGCGCGAGGACCTCGGCCGCGCCTCCGGCGCGAAGGCGGTCCTCCTCGGGATCCCCTCCGACGTCGGGGCGGGCTTCCGCCGGGGCGCGAACCTCGCCCCCGCGGCGATCCGGGCGCGGCTCGTGGAGGAGGACCCTTCCTGGCCGCGGCGGCTGCGGGCGGCGGGGGTCGTGGACCTCGGCGACGTCTTCGTCGTCCCCCAGCTCCTCCACGACGAGATGCTCTCCGAGGAGCAGCAGGACGCCTCGCGCCGGGCGCTCTACCCGGACGTGGCGGAGGCCGCGCGGAGCACGTTCCCCGTCTCGCCCCTCTCGATCGCGGAGCGGGCGCTCTCCCTCGTCGTCCGCGCGAACCCCTCGGTGAAGCTCCTCCTCCTCGGCGGCGACCACTCCGCCGCCTGGCCCGCCGTCGTCGCGGCCGCCTCCGCGGGACCGGGCCTCGGGATCGTCCAGATCGACGCGCACACCGACCTCCTCGAGGAGCGGCTCGGCGTCCGCTACTGCTTCGGGACCTGGTCCTTCCACGCGAACGACCTCCTCGGGCGCGGCGGGCGGCTCGTGCAGGTGGGGATCCGCGCCTCGCGGCGGGACCGGGAACACTGGGAGTCCACGCTCGACGTCCGGCAGCTCTGGGCGGAGGAGGTCCGCCGCGATCCGGAGGCGGCGGTGGACGCGGTGGTCGCCCACCTCCGGAAGGCCGGCGTCACCCGGGTCTACTTCTCGAACGACGTGGACGGGACCGACCCCGAAGACGCCCCGGCGACCGGCACGCCCGAGCCGGACGGGCTCGACCCGGACTTCGTCGTCGCGCTCGTCCGGCGGCTCGGCCGCGAGTTCGGGCTCGCCGGGGGGGACGTGATGGAGGTCGCCCCGGAGCTCGCGCCGGCGCCGGAGGGGAACGAGCGGACGGTCGCGCTCGCGGCGCGGTACCTGCGCGAGACGATCGCGGCGGCGGTGGGTACGTCCGGCCGATCGTGAGGGCAGCGCCCGCTTCCACCGGTCCGGGCCGTTCGTGGTTGGCAGGCTCACCACGTGCGAACGGCAAGCAGTCCGTTCGCCCTGAGCCTGTCGAAGGGCGAGCGGCGAAGCTCGACGCGAGCGACCACCATCGGTGAGGAAGCGTGACTGATCCGGGGCACCGGCGTCTTCGTTCCCTCGGCCTTGGCGCGGAAGGCACGCGCGGGGCCCCAGAGGGGCCGGAGGTGAACAGGTACCGCCCGTCACGTTGTCACGTGACTACGGGCATGACCGCACCTACGGTGTGCGGGTCCCCCAGGTCCACGGCGCGCATCCCGAGCGTCTTGCGGATGAACTTGAAGGTGCCGCCGTCCCGAAGCCCCCGCGCCAGGGCCTCCGCCCCCGCGAGCAGCTCTGCCCGGCCGAGGTCGGCGCCGCTCAGGACCTTCTCGCCGCAGGCGCCGCACTCGATGGCCGACACCCCGGTCACGTGGACGACGAGGCTCGGGCGCGGGCACCCTCACCTCCACCGCCTCCCGGATCTCCCGGACGTCGCCGCTCTTGCACGAGACGCACCGCTTCATGGGCTCGCTCCTGCTTCAGTCCCGTTCATTCGCGGTCCTCCCGTCCGTGCCAGACGCGGGCCACGACGACGCAGTCCGAATCGGTTCGATAGTGCAGCACGTACGCCGAGGCGCCGAACGGGATCACGAGCTCCCGGAGCGGCGTGTCGTCGAGCATCCGGCCGAGCTCGGGTTGCCGGGAGAGCGCCGTCGCGGCCCGGGCAATCGCCGCCGCGGCCCTCTCGGCCGCGTCGGGACTGCTCCTGGCGATGAACGCCCGCAGCCGCTCGAGGTCCCTGCGGGCGGCCGCGGACCACACGAGGGGGATCACTGCCGGCGCTTTCGGACGCGCGGAGGAGCGAGCTCGTCGGGCTTACCCCAGCTCTCGAGCCAGGCGCGCATCTCGGCGTCGTCGACGTACTCGCCCGTCGCGTCGTAGTGCGCGAGCGCCGTCATCGACGCGCGCTTTCGGCGCTCCTGCTCCTCCTCACGCTCGACGTACACGCGGATGGCCTCGACCATCAGCCAGTGCGGGCTCCGCCGCTTCGCCTTCCCGAGCGCCTGGAGCCGCTCGCGGATCGAGGGCTCGAGCTTCACCGCCATCTGCGCCTTCTCGGCCATCGGAACCTCCTCGGTAGAACATAGTAATACCAGGTGTTACTCGCAACCCGGCCGTACTGCGACTGTCACGACACGAAGCCCCGGATCCTCTCGGATCCGGGGCCTGGGTGTCGGACGCTTCCCTGGATGGTCCGGCGCTACGCCTTGTTCTCGGACTCCGCCTTCTTCTCCGAGGGGACCACCTTGAGGAGCGCGCCGACCGCCGCGCCCGCCGCCGCGCCGGCGACCGCGAAGAGCGAGCCGACCGCGGTGACGCCGAGCACCATCCCGAAGACGATGAGCGCGCGCACGCCGAAGCTCGCGTCCACCGGGGTGCCGAAGATGCCGCCGGCGAGGAGCACGCCCGCGTAGCCGCCGTAGAGGAGCGCGGGGAGGAGCGCGACCGCGAGGAAGAGGGCGAGTCCGATGCCGGCGCCGACGAGAGCGGGAACCTTGTTCGTGTTCGTCATGACCTTTCTCCTTTTCGTTGTCGGGGCCGTCCGTCCGGCCACCCGCTCCCAGGAGATTGCATCGGTCCTGCCAGGTCCGGCGGCCCCGGAAAACGGGGGTTTACGGGGCCCATCCGTCGGGATTCCCCGACGCGGCGGCCGGGCCGCCCGACACGGCGGGTGCGGCATTCCGTGCTACCCTCCGCGCCCGTGAACGCCTTCAAGCCCCACCTCTCCTCGGTCGCCGACTACCCGTACTCGAAGTACGACGCCCGGGTGAAGCTCGACCAGAACGAGAGCCCGGAGGACTTCCCTCCCGAGCTGAAGGCCCGCGCCCTGGAGCGGCTCCGGAGCCTCTCCTGGAACCGCTACCCGGAGCTCCACGCGGAGGACGTCCGCGCGGCGGTGGCGCGCCACGAGGAGTGGCCCGAGGATGGGGTCGTCCTCTCGCCCGGGTCGAACCTGCTCGTCCTCGCGCTCGCGGAGGCGGCCGCGTCGGTCGTCGACACCGCCCCCGCGTTCCCCTACTACAAGGCGGCGGCGGTCGCGTCGGCGACGCCCTACCGGGCGGTCCCGCTCGGGGAGGGCTTCTCGCTCCCCCTCGACGGGCTCCTCGCCGCCCTCGACGGCCCCCCCGGGGTCCTCTTCCTCCCGAACCCGCACGGTCCGACCGGCGCCCTCTTCGAGCCCTCCGGCATCGAGCGGCTCGCCGCGAAGGCCCGCGAGCGCGGCGCCCTCCTCGTCGTGGACGAGGCCTACCACGCCTTCTCGGGGACCGACTCACGCCCGCTCGCGCGCGCGAACCCGAACGTCTGCCTGCTCCGGACCTTCTCGAAGTCCTGGTGCCTCGGCGGCGTCCGCGCCGGCTACCTCCTCGGCTCGCCGAAGGTCGCCGCGGTGGCCCGCGCGCTCCTCCCGCCCTTCTGCATTCCGGCGACGACGGGGGCGATCCTGCTCACCGCGCTCGAGTCGCCCGGCTACGTCGCGCCGCTCGCCGCGCGGCTGCGGGCGGAGCGCGACCGGATCCTCTCCGCGCTCGCCAGGCACCCGACGTGGCGGGCCTACCCCTCCGCCTCGAACTTCATCCTCGTGCGGACGCCGGACGCGAAGGCGGCCCACGCGAGGCTCCTCGCCGCGGGCGTCCTCGTCCGGCGCCAGGACCACTACGCCGGGCTCGAGGGGTGCATCCGGGTGTCGGCGGGGACGCCGGAGGAGACCGACCTCTTCCTGCGGACGGCGTTCGAGGGCGCGGGCGGCGGCCCCGGGTAGCGAGCCCGCCGTGACCCTCGATCTCGACCCGGGCATCCTCGAGGCCCTCGCCGCCGCCGTCGCGGTCCCGGTCGTCCTTCGCTCGCTCGCCCGGCCACGCCCGGCGCGCGCGGCGACCGAGGACGAGGGGCGGCTCGCGGCCCTCTCCGCCCAGTACGCCTCCTGGGAGCTCCGGCTCGGGCTGCTCACGATCCCCCTCGCGGTGGCGGCGGCCTGGCTCCTGTGGCTCGGCCTCCGCGGCGTCGCGGCCCTCCACGCGGCGAGCCTCCCCCGGGCGGAGTTCACCTGGGTGGCCCATCCGCTCTACTGGGTGAGCCCCGCGATCTGCCTCGCCTTCGTCGTCCTCGTCCCGATCTCGGAGCTGACCGAGCGGCTGACGCTGCGCGAGCGGCGCGCCGCCTACCTCGAGTTCCAGCAGCTCAGGTACCGGATGGATCTCTCCCGGGCGGGCCGCGTCCTCGGCGCGGCCATGGCCATCCTCGCCGGCGCGCTCATCTTCCTCGGGCTCGACTGGTCGGTGCGGCTCGGGCCCGACGGACTCGCCGTGAATCGCTACTTCGGCGTGGTCGAGGAGCGGCACCCGTACTCCGAGGTGGTGTCGATCCGGACCGCGCCCGCCCTCGTCGCCCCGAACGGGAACCTGGTGGCGCGGCGCGAGTGGGTCGTGGCCTTCGCGGACGGGCGCACCTGGTCGACGAACGGCCTCCTCTCGGAGCCGCCGGAGGGAGAGAAGCGCCGGTTCGTCGATCGGCTCGCCGCGCGCGGCGGCGTGCCGGTGACGGAGATCGAGGTCTTCCGCATGGAGGACCTGTAGCGCGCCAGGCCGCGTGCCCCCGCCGGCGCCCGTCCGCCGGAAGAGCGCGGCCGGCGATCCCCTCGCGCCAGGAACGATCGTGAAGCCACATGCCGACCGCCAGTCCCTCGCCGCCTTCGCCCTGCTCGGCGTGATCTGGGGCAGCAACTTCATCTACATGAAGCTCGCGGCCCGGCACGTCGGGCCGCTCCAGATCGTCTTCTTCCGCGTCCTCTTCGGCTTCGTCCCGGTCCTCCTCTACGCGCGGGCCACGGGCGCCCTCCGGCGCGCGCACCTCCGTCACGCGTGCCACTTCCTCGTCATGTCCCTCCTCGCGACGACGCTCTACTACTACGGCTTCGCGAAGGGGACCTCGCTCCTCCTCTCGGGCGTGGCGGGGGCGGTGAGCGGCGCGATCCCGCTCTTCTCCTTCGTGCTCGCGGTCGCGTTCCTCCCGGAGGAGAAGGCGACGCCACGAAAGCTCCTCGGCGTCGCGGTCGGGTTCCTCGGCGTCCTCCTCCTGGGCCGCCCCGCCGGCCGCGAGCTCGCAACCGCGAACCTCGAGGGGATCGGCTACATGGTGGCCGGCTCCCTCAGCGTCGGCGCGTCCTTCGTCTACGCGAAGCGGTTCGTGGTCCCGCTCCGGATCCCGGCGGCCGCGCTCACGACCTACCAGCTCGGCTTCGGCCTCGCCCTCCTCGCGCTCGTCACCGACCTCGACGGCACGTCGCGCCTCCTCGACGCGCCCCACGCCGCCCTCGGGCTCGTGCTCGGGCTCGGCCTCCTCGGCACCGGGCTCGCCTACGTCCTCTATTACTTCCTCGTGGAGCGGCTCGGCGCCGTCTCCGCCTCGTCGGTGACCTACGTCCCGCCCGTCGTCGCGCTCCTCGTGGGGGCGCTCCTCGTCCGGGAGCCGATCGGCCTCGCAGACTGGGGCGCGACGGGGCTCGTCTTCGCCGGCGTGATCCTGCTCCGGCGGGGGTGAGCAGCCCCCTACCCCGCGAGCGCCTCCACCCGCCCCGCCCCGAGGACCGCCGGCGCGCGCGGGATCCGGGCGAGCGAGAAGGCCTCCACGAGCTCGCGCGGAGAGACCGCGGCCCCCGACGGCGCGAGCCCGGAGAGCTCCGCGAGGAGCCCGGCGACCCGGCGCGGGTCGGCCCCCCGCTCGCGGAGCTCGCCGAGCGACAGCGCGCCGTGGCGCTTCGCGAGCCGCTCCCCGTCCTCGCCCACGACGAGCGGCACGTGGGCGAAGCGCGGCACGTCGAGGCCGAGCGCCCGGTAGAGGAGGATCTGCCGCGCCGTGGACGGGAGGAGGTCGTCCCCGCGCACGACGTCGGTCACGCCCTGGGCGGCGTCGTCCACGACCACCGCGAGCTGGTAGGCGGCGATCCCGTCGGCGCGCGCGACGACGAAGTCGCCGGCCGTACCGGCGACGTCCCCCTCGCAGGGACCGTGCACCCCGTCCTCGAAGGCGACCGCGCCCGGCGGGACCCGGAAGCGCCAGGCCGGCCTCCGCGCCGCGGCCCGGCGCTCCGCTTCGGGGCGCGAGAGAGAGGCGCAGGTGCCCGGGTAGCGCGGCCCCTCGTCGGAGGGGCCGTGGGGCGCCTGCGCGGCCCGCGCGATCTCCGCCCGGGAGCAGAAGCAGGGGTAGACGAGGTCTCTCGTCCGCAGCGCCTCGAGCGCCTCCGCGTAGAGGGCGCTCCGATCGGATTGACGGTACGGACCGGTGGGTCCGCCCACGTCCGGCCCCTCGTCCCAGTCGAGACCGAGCCAGCGGAGCTCCGCGAGGATCCGCTCCTCCATCCCGGGCCGGACCCGCGGGCCGTCGAGGTCCTCCACCCGCATCACCCATGCGCCGCCGCCCGCGCGGGCGGCGAGCCAGGAGAGGAGCGCCGTCCGGGCGTTCCCGAGGTGCAGGGGGCCGGTGGGGGAGGGTGCGAAGCGGCCGCGCATCGTCTCTCGGTGATCGGTGGTGGGCGGCGATGGGCCCCAAGGTTCCGCACGAAACGGGCGCCAGGCCTGATATTCGTCGATCCCCGGCGCGGCGCGGAACGGCCCCGCGCCGTCCCTCGAACGCGAACATACCGAACTCCCGCATGCCACGGCAGGCCGGCCTCCTCCTCCCCCTCTTCTCGCTCCGCTCCCAGGCCGACTGGGGCGTGGGCGAGATCCCCGACCTCGTCCCCTTCGCCCGCTGGTGCGCCTCCGCGGGGATCTCCGTCGCCCAGGGACTCCCGGTGAACGAGGCCTCGCGCGGCCAGAACAGCCCCTACGCCGCCCTGAGCGCCTTCGCCATCGACCCCGTCTACCTCGGCGTCGGCGCGATGGAGGACTTCGAGGCGGCGGGCGGCACGGACGCCCTCTCCCCGGAGGACCGCCGGCTCCTCGACGAGGTCCGGGCCTCCCCCGCGGTCCGCTGGAGCGACGTCCGGGCGGTGAAGGGGCGGGCCCTCGCCCTCGCCTTCGAGCGCTTCGTCCGCGACGAATGGGACCGCGGGAGCGCGCGCGCCCGCGCCCTCGAGGCGTTCGTCCGCGCCGAGGCGGCCTGGCTCGAGGACTACGCCCTCTTCGTCGCGATCCACGACGACGAGCAGGGCGGCCGCTCCTGGACCGACTGGCCGGCGCCGCTCCGCGACCGCGATCCGGCCGCCCTCGCCGGTGCGCGCACCCGCCTCGCGCGGCGGATCCTCTTCCACACCTGGCTCCAGTGGCAGGCCGAGGAGCAGTGGCGGGCGGCCCGCACCGCGGCGAACGGCGAGGGGGTCGAGCTCGCGGGCGACCTGCCCTTCATGGTCGCGACCGACTCCGCCGACGTCTGGGCCCGGCGCGGCGACTTCCGGCTCGACGCCCGCGTCGGCGTCCCGCCCGACGCCTTCAGCGAGACGGGACAGGACTGGGGGCTCCCCGTCTACCGCTGGGACGTGATGGA
>JBBIPT010000129.1:0-10286 GCA_037442705.1 Anaeromyxobacter sp. | reverse complement strand
GGCAGAGCCCGAGCCCGCGCAGCCCGACGTCCTCTCCCGCAAGGACCGGCTCGAGGAGATCAAGCGGAAGGTGGCGGCGGCGGCGCGCCCCGCGCCGAGGGCGGCGCCCGTCCCCGCAGATCCGGCCCGCGCGGCGGAGAGCGTGCTCGGCCTCGTCCGGGATCTCGAGTCGGAGCTCGTCCGTGCCCGCGAGCGGGAGGAGGCGCTCCGCGCCGACCTCGAGGACGCGCGCAAGGAGCTCACCCGGTCCGTCGCGGACGGCCGCGGCGCCGTGGAGCGGCTCGGCCGCGCCGAGGAGGAGCTCGAGGAGAAGCGCGCCGTGATGAAGGACCTCCTCGGCGAGATGGAGGCGCTCGAGGAGGAGCGGGACGAGTCCGTCCGCCGGGCCCAGGCGCTCGGGACGCTCGACGAGGAGCGGGCGAAGCTCCTCGAGGAGGTCGGGCGGAGGGCGGACGAGGAGGCGAAGCTCCGCGCGGAGCGCGAGGCGGAGGTGGAGCGGCTCTCCGAGGAGCTCCGGACCGGGGCGCAGGAGGGGGCTCGGCTCCGCGCCGCGGTGGGGGAGCTCGCCCGGGAGCGGGACGCGCTCGCCCGCGACCTCGACCGCGCGAAGAGGGAGCGGGACGATCTCGCCGCCGCGAAGGCGGCCCTGGAGCAGGTGCACGCCGCGCTCGCGCAGGCCCGCGCGCGGCTCGGGTGACCTCGGTCCGCTCGCCCCGGGCTCGCGGGGGGACGGAGCGGAGAGAGAGTCCGCTCGCCCTGAGCCTGTCGAAGGGCGAGCGGGGCAGGGGCTGCGGAGTCGTCCCAGGATCTGGAGGCCTCCTTCGCGATGAGCTGGCTCCACCACCCCGCCGTCCAGCTCCTCCTCCCGTTCCCGATCCTCGCGGTCCTCGGGGTGGTGATCTGGCGCGTCTTCCGCGGGACCTGGCGGGAGCTCGACGAGGAGGCGCTCGCGATCCGCGGCGCCGGAGGGCGCGATCACCGGGCGATCGCCGCCTGCCTCCTCGGCGTCGCCGTGCTCACGCTGCAGGAGTACTACGGCGGGCGCTTCTTCGGAGCCGTCGTCCGCCCCTTCCTCGCGCGCCAGGAGGCGGCGAGCCCGGGCGGCGCGATCGACCTCGCCACCTGGGGAGAGCTCTGGCGATGGGCCTGGTGGGGCGCGACCCGGATCGGCGGCTACCTCCTGCCGCTCGCGGTCTGGCGGCTCGCCTTCCGCGAGGACCGGATCCTCGACTTCGGCCTCCGCGTCTCGGGCTTCCGCGCCCACGCCTGGATCTACGCGGCGAGCGTCGCGATCGTCGTCCCGGTGCTCCTCGTCGTCCAGGCCCAGCCGGACTTCGGGGCGTACTACCCGTTCTACAAGCTCGCCGGCCGCTCCTGGGCCGACTTCCTCGTCTGGGAGGCGATCTACGTCGCGCAGTTCCTCGCCCTCGAGATCTTCTTCCGCGGCTGGTGGCTCCGGGCGATGCGGAGCTTCGGGGCCGGGGCCATCTTCGCGATGACCGTCCCCTACGTGATGATCCACTACGGCAAGCCCTTCCTCGAGGCGATGGGGGCGATCGTGGCGGGCGTCGTCCTCGGCTCGCTCTCCGCGAAGACCCGCTCCATCTGGGCGGGCTTCCTCGTCCACGCCACGGTGGCGATCCTCATGGACGGCCTCGCCCTCTCGCGCCGGGGGACGCTCCCCGTCCTCCTCACGCCCGGCGGCACCGCCACCTTCGAGTTCCGCTCCTGGGAGGTGCTCTTCTGGGGCGCCTGGATCGCCGCGCTCCTCGTCCTCGCGGTGGAGGCGTGGCGGAGGTGGCCAGCGCTGCGGGAGGGGCTCCGGGGAGGGAGGGGCGGGAACTCCTGATGGGGCCGCCATGCTCGCCCTTCGACAGGCTCAGGGCGAACGGATCCCTTTCGGCCTGCTCGTGGTGAGCCTGTCGAGCCACGAGGGGCCGCCCCGAGCTCCCAAGCCGGTCTGGGAGTCACCACGAACGGATCGAGGGAAGTCCGTTCGCCCTGAGCCTGTCGAAGGGCGAACCGCGCGGCACGAGGCCGCGATTCCCGGGGCGCGAGGCGGCCGCCGGGCGGTTATGCTCCCCGGATGACCCTCGACCCCCCTCGCGAGGTGGCCCCCGGCGTCGTGCTCGTGGACACGGGCTACGTCCGGCCCAGGCTCGCGGCCGCCTACGTCGTCAAGGGAAGGACCGCCGCCGCCGTGGTGGAGACCGGCGTCTCCTCCACGGCCCCGCGCATCCTCGCCGCCCTCGCGGCGCACGGGCTCGCGCCCGCCGACGTCTCCCACGTCGTCGTGACCCACGTCCACCTCGACCACGCCGGCGGCGCGGGCGCCCTCATGAAGGCACTCCCGCGGGCGAAGCTCGTCGTCCACCCCCGCGGCGCGCGCCACCTCGTCGATCCCTCGAAGCTCGTCGCCGGGACGATGGCGGTCTACGGGGAGGCGAGGTTTCGCGAGCTCTACCAGGAGATCGTCCCGGTCCCGGCGGACCGGGTGATCGAGGCGGACGAGGGGTTCGTCCTCGACCTCGGGGAGCGGAAGCTCAGGACCCTCGACGCGCCCGGCCACGCCCGGCACCACTTCGTCGTCCACGATCCCACGACGCACGGCTTCTTCACGGGCGACTCCTTCGGTCTCTCCTACCGGGAGACGGACGGCCGGGCGGGGCCGTTCCTCTTCCCGACGACGACCCCCGTCCACCTCGACCCGCCCGCGCTCCACGCGACGATCCAGCGGATGCTGGAGGAGCGCCCCCGGCGGATGTACCTCACGCACTACGGGATGATCGAGGGCGACGTCGCCGCGTTCGGCGCGGCGCTCCGGGCCGGGCTCGACGAGCACGTCCGGCGGGCCCGCGAGGGGTCCGCGGGGCCGGGGCGGCACGAGGCGATCAAGGCGGGTCTCGAGGCGCAGCTCCTCGAGGCGCTCGCGCGGCACGGGCTCTCGTTCTCGCGCGAGGAGGCGCTCCGCGTCTTCGCGGACGACCTCGAGCTCAACGCCCAGGGGCTCGGGGTGTGGCTGGACGGCGCCGGGAAGGCGTGAGGACTAGTTCCTCCCCGCCGCCCGCTCGCGGTTCGACAGGCTCACCGCGAGCGGCCAAGTATGCGGCCGCTCACCGCCATGGTCGGCACGAACGGTCTCGCATGCGTCCGTTCGCCCTGAGCCTGTCGAAGGGCGAACGCCGCGGCTCGTTTCGAGCCCGGGCTACCTCTTCCCCTTCGCCCGCTCCCGGTCGATCGGCGTGACCCGCCGCGCGCGCATCTTCTCCAGCGCGTCGTAGGCCGCGTACTTGTAGACCTCGCCGAGCGTCGGGTAGTTGAAGACCGCCTCGACGAAGTAGCCGAGATCCCCGCCGTGGCTCATCACCGCCTGCCCGAGGTGGACGAGCTCGGAGGCGTGGGGGCCGATGCAGTGGATGCCGAGGATCCTCCCGTCCTGGGCGTCGGCGAGGAGCTTCAGGAACCCGACCGCCTCGCCGACGAGGTTCGCCCGGGCGTTCCCGACGAGGCTCTCCTTCCCCACGACGTAGGCCCGCCCCTTCGCCGCGAGCGACTCCTCCGTCTCGCCGACGGCGGAGACCTCCGGGATCGTGTAGATGCCGACCGGCTGGAGGTCGGTGAGCTTGCGCCGCTCCGCGCCGCAGGCGTGGCTCATGGCGACCCGCCCCTGCTCCATGGAGACCGAGGCGAGCATGGGGAAGCCGACGAGATCGCCGGCGGCGTAGATGTGCGGCACCTTCGTCTGGAAGTGCGGGTTCACCTCGAGGAGCCGCTTCTCCGTCGCCTGGAGCCCCGCGGCCTCGAGGTTCAGCGACTCGAAGTTGCCGGTGCGGCCGGCGGCGATGAGCACCTTCTCCGCGACGAGCCGGGAGCCGTCGTTCAGGTGCACGAGGACGTCCCGCTCGCCCGGCTCGAACGTGGAGGCGCGGACCCTCTGGTAGAGGTCGATCCCCGCCATCGCGAAGAGGTCCTGCATCCCGTGCGAGAGCTCCGCGTCGAGCCAGGGGAGGAGCCGGTCCTTCGAGTCGATGAGGGAGACGTGGACGCCGAGGGCGGCGAAGAGGGAGGCGTACTCGCAGCCGGCGACGCCGCCGCCGAGGATCGCGAGGTGGCGCGGGATCCGGTCGAGGAGGAGGATCGAGTCGGAGTCGTAGACCCGCTGGTTGTCGATCGTGTACTGCGGCGGGTGGGCGGGCCGGGAGCCGGTCGCGAGGAGGACGACGTCGGCTCGGAGGTCCTGCGAGCCGCCGTCCGGGACCACGACGCGGATCGTGTGGGGGTCCACGAAGGAGGCCGTCCCCCGGAACTGCTCGACGCCCGCCCGGTTCAGGGCGGTCCGGATGCGGGAGTGCTCGCGGGCGGTGACGAGCCCGCGGCGCCCCATGAGCTCGGGGATCGTGACGGTGCCCGAGACGCGGAGCTCGATGCCGTGGGCGTCGCGGCTGCGCGCCTGCTGGATGGCGAGGGCGGTCTCGCGGAGCGCCTTCGACGGGATCGTGCCGGTGTTCGCGGAGGCGCCGCCGGGCACGGCCTCCTTCTCCACGAGCGCGACCTTCTTCCCGTTCTGCGCGGCCGTGATCGCGCCGTTCTCCCCGGCCGGGCCCGAGCCGATGACGACGACGTCGTAGTGGAGCATGGTGGTCCACATATAATGCATGCGGGCGCGGACTTCGATTATTCTTCGCGGTCCCCGTGCGGAACGCACCGAAGAGCCCGGTCCTGGGCCGGATCCCGAAGAACCTCATGGTCGAGCTCGACGAGCGGCGGCGCGCGCTCGCCGCGGCCGGCAAGCGGCTCTTCGACTTCGGCCTCGGCGATCCGAAGGAGCCGACCCCCGCCTTCGTGAAGGAGGCCCTCCGGAAGGGCGTCCCCGAGGTCTCGCAGTACCCGAGCGCCTTCGGGACGCCCGCCCTGCGCCGCGCGGCCGCCGGCTACCTCTCGCGCCGGTTCGGCGTCGCCGTGGATCCGGAGACCCAGGTCCTCGCCTGCGCCGGGGCGAAGGAGGCGATCTTCCACCTCCCGCTCGCCTTCGCGGGCGATCCCGGCCGGCGGAAGGTCGTGATGCCCGACCCCGGGTACCCCACCTACGAGGTGGGCGCCCTCTTCGCGGGGCTCGAGCCGGTGAAGGTCCCGCTCCGTCCCGAGCGCCGCTTCCTCCTCGAGCCGGAGGACGTGGGCGAGGCGACGCTCCGCGAGACGCTCGTCTTCTGGCTCAGCTACCCGCACAATCCGACCGGCGCCGTCGCCCCGCGCGACTACCTCGCGCGCGTGGGGGAGGCGGCCCGCCGCTTCGGCTTCGTCGTCGCCTCCGACGAGTGCTACGCCGACGTCTACTTCGGCGAGCCCCCCGCCTCGATGCTCGAGGTCCAGGTGGAGAACGTGGTCGCGATCCACTCCTGCTCCAAGCGGAGCGGGATGACCGGCTACCGGAGCGGGTTCCTCGCCGGGGACCCCGACGTGATCGGCGCCCTCCGGGGGCTCCGGAGCCACCCGGGCGTCGGCTCGCCCGAGTTCGTCGCCCCCGCGGCCACCGCCGCCTGGTCGGACGACGCCCACGCCGCCGGGCGCCGGGAGATCTTCCGGCGGAAGCGGGACCGGTTCCTCGACTTCTTCCGGCGCCACGGCCTCTCCGCCGACGCGTCGGAGGCGACGCTCTACCTCTGGGTGCGCGTGCCGGAGGGGGAGACGAGCGCGGGCTACGCGCTCCGGCTCCTCGAGGAGGGGATCGTCGTGGCGCCGGGGACGGCCTTCGGGGCGGGGGAGGGGTGGATCCGGGTCGCCCTCGTGCCGGCGCTGGACGAGTGCGAGGCGGCGGTGGAGGCCTGGTCGAGGGTTCCTTCGAGGAAGGCGAGCACATGAGCGACTTCGTGGACGTGCGGAAGCGGATCGAGGCGGCGTTCGAGGAACGGCAGACGCTCGCGGACCCGATCTCCAGGGCGGCGGTCGTGCAGGCCCTCCACGCGCTCGACCGCGGCGAGCTCCGGGTCGCGGAGAGGGTGGACGGCGAGTGGAAGGTGAACGGCTGGCTCATGCAGGCCGTGAACCTCTTCTTCGCGATCACCACGATGGAGACGGAGGACTTCGGCCCCTTCCAGACGCGGGACAAGATCCCGCTGAAGAAGGACCTCGAGAAGGCGGGCGTCCGCGTCGTGCCGGGAGGCGTCGCGCGGTTCGGCGCCCACCTCGAGCCCGGCGTCGTCCTCATGCCCGGCTTCGTGAACATCGGCGCCCGCGTCGGCGCGGGGACGATGGTGGACACCTGGGCGACCGTCGGCTCCTGCGCGCAGGTCGGCCAGAACGTCCACGTCGCGGGCGGCGTCGGGATCGGCGGGGTCCTCGAGCCGCCCGGCGCCCGGCCCAACATCGTGGAGGACGGCGCCTTCATCGGGAGCCGCTGCATCCTCGTCGAGGGCGTGCTCGTGGAGGAGGAGGCGGTCCTCGGGGCGAACGTCGTCGTCACGGCGACGACGCCGATCATCGACGTGACCGGCCCGCAGGAGGTCGTCCACAAGGGACGGATCCCGGCCCGCTCGGTCGTGATCCCCGGGACCCGCCCGAAGAAGTTCCCGGCCGGGACCTACGAGGTCCCCTGCGCCCTCATCGTGGGGCGGCGGAGCGCCTCGACGGACAGGAAGGTCTCGCTCAACCAGGCGCTGCGCGACTTCGAGGTGCAGGTGTGACGCTCGCCGAGTCGCTCGCCCGCCGCACCGAGGCGCTCTGCGCCTTCCTCTCCCCCATCGGGAGCGAGCGGGCGATCTGCGACGACGTGGAGCGGTGGGCGAAGGGCCGGTTCCACCGGACGGAGCGGGTCGGCGACTCCCTCGTCGTCCGCGTGGACGGCGCGCGCGACCCCGGCCGGCCCCTCGTCGCCCTCTGCGGCCACCTCGACACGGTGCCGGTCCACGAGGCGGACCGCGGGAAGCCCCGGCGCGAGGGCGGGCGGATCGTCGCCCCGGGCTCGTCGGACATGAAGGGCGGGATCGCCGTCGCGATGGAGCTCGCGGAGCGGCTCCCGCGCGAGGCCCGCTTCTGCGACCTCCTCCTCGTCCTCTACGCCCGGGAGGAGGGGCCCTACCTCGAGAACGAGCTCGAGGAGGTGCTCCGCGATCCCGGGCGGCTCCGCGGCGTGGACCTCGCCCTCTGCCTCGAGCCGACGGACAACGTCCTCCAGCTCGGCTGCGCCGGATCGATCCACGCGACCTTCGCCTTCCACGGGCGGGCTGCCCACTCCGCCCGGCCCTGGCAGGGGGAGAACGCGGTCCACAGGGCGGGCGCCCTCCTCCGCGAGCTCCAGGAGACGCCGCCGCGCGAGGTGATCTCCGGCGGGCTCCTCTACCGGGAGTCCGCCTCGGTGACCCGCATCGAGGGCGGCCGGGCGAGGAACGTCGTCCCGGATCGCTGCACGATGAACGTGAACTTCCGGTTCGCGCCGGGGAAGTCGACCGACGAGGCCTCCGCGGAGCTCCGGGCCCTCGCCGGCCGTCACGGCGCCGAGGCCGAGCTCACCGACCTCGCCCCGTCCGCGCCGGCCTTCCGCGACCACCCGCTCGTCCGCCGGCTCGTGGACCGGACCGGCGTCGCGGTGGAGCCGAAGCAGGCCTGGACGGACGTCGCGCGGCTCGCGGTCCACGGGATCCCCGCCGTGAACCTCGGACCGGGCGCGACGGGCCAGGCGCACCAGCGCGGCGAGTGGGTGGAGATCGCGGCGCTCGAGCGCTCCTACCGGCAGTACGAGGCCTTCCTCGCGGAGGCCGTCCCGTGACCGCCGCAGTCCTCCTCGCGCTCTCCCTCGCCACCGCGCCCCTCGCGCAGGAGTGGGACGAGGGCGACTTCGAGGAGGGGCGGGGAGGGGACGAGCCGCGGATCCACCTCGTGGCCTGGGGCGGCGAGGTGCTTGAGGACGGCGGCGGCGGGCGCTCCTCGTCCTTCCTCGGGGGGGAGGCGGCCTGGGCCTTCGAGGGGCTCGACCTCGGGCTCGCGGCGTACGGGTACCGCGAGCTTCCCCGCTCCACGCGGGCGTGGACGCCGGTCGTGCTCGTCCGGCTCGCGCAGCGGTTCCGGACGCGCCGGGGACTGGAGGCCTCCTTCGGGATCGGCGTCGGCGCGGCGCGGACGGACGGGTGGGAGGCCTGGTTCCAGGCGGCGCTGGGCGTGCGTCTCCGGCTCGGTCCCGCGTTCGTCGCGGGCGAGCTCGCCTTCGAGCAGGTGGATCTCCTCCGGCTCGGCGCCGGCATCGGCGTCTCCTTCTAGAACCCCGAGAGTTGCAGTCTGGGACGGCCGCACCCATCCGGGACGGGCCGGCTCCCTTGCCTGCGCGCCGGGAGCCATTACATCGACGGGCGTCGATATGAACGCCGCCGCCCGCGAGATTCCCGCCGTCCGTGTCGCGAGGGCCCTCGGGGACCCGACCCGGTTCCGGCTCCTGCGCGAGATCGCCCTCGGCGAGGAGACGAGCTGCCGGGACCTCACCGCGAAGCTGCGGATCGCGCAGGCGACCGTCTCCCACCACCTGCGCGTCCTCTCCGAGGCGGGGCTCGTCGCCGCGCGGGAGGAGGGGCACTACCACTGGTACCGCGTCCGCCGGGAGGCGATCGCCGCGCACGCGAGGGCGGTGACCGAGGCGTTCGGGCGCGCGCGGGCAGGGAAGGGGAGGGCGCGGTGACCGCGAACGCCCCCGTCCTCTTCGTCTCGCACGGCGCCCCCACCGTGGCGCTCGAGCCCGAGGGGTTCGGCGCCGCCCTGGCGCGGTTCGCGCGCTCCTTCCCGCGCCCCGCGGCGGTCGTCGCCGTGTCGGCCCACTGGACGGCCGGGCGCGAGGTGGGGATCGCGAGCGCCGCGCACCATCGGATCGTCCACGACTTCGGCGGGTTCCCGGAGCCGCTCTACGCCCTCCGCTGGCCCGCCCCCGGGGACCCGGCCCTCGCCGCCCGCGCCGCCGCCCTCCTCGAGGCGAAGGGCTTCCGGGCGCGGCTCGATCCGCTCCGGCCGCTCGATCACGGCGTCTGGATCCCGCTCCGCTTCGCCTGGCCCGGGGCGGAGGTGCCGGTCGTGCAGATCGCGCTCCCCGCGGGCGATCCCGGGGAGACGGCGCGGCTCGGCGCCGCCCTCGCCCCCCTGCGGGCGGAGGGGGCGATGGTCGTCGCCTCGGGTGGGATCGTCCACAACCTCGGCCTCGTCCGCCTCTCCGGCCGGGAGGCCCCGGAGCCGTCCCCCGATCGCTGGGCGGTGGAGTTCGACGCCTGGGCCGCCGCGCGGATCGAGGCGGGCGACCTCGACGCGCTCCTCCGCTGGCGTTCGGAGGCGCCCCACGCGGAGCTCGCCGCGCCGACGACCGAGCACCTCGACCCGCTCTTCGTCGCCCTCGGGGCCCGCGCCCCGGGCGACCGGGTGGAGACGCTCTACGACGCGTTCCACCACGGGAACCTCGCCATGCGGAGCTTCGCGCTTCGCCCGGCCGGCGCCGCCGGCCATGAACCCGCAGCATGAGCCGAACGAAAGGAGCCACCGTCATGAAGCGTACCCTCACCCTCCTCGCCGTCCTCGCCACCCCGGGCCTCTCCCTCGCGCAGACGAGCAACTGGACGCTCGACCCCGCTCACTCCCACGCGAGCTTCACCATCCGCCACCTCGTGATCAGCAACGTGCGCGGCGACTTCCAGAAGCTCTCCGGCACCGTGAAGCTCGACGAGAAGGACCTGACGAAGTCCACCGTCGAGGCGACGATCGACGCCGCGAGCATCGACACCCGCATCGCCGATCGCGACAACCACCTCCGCTCGCCGGACTTCTTCGACGTCGCGAAGTACCCGACGATCACCTTCAAGTCGACGAAGGTGGAGGCGGCCGGGGCGGGGAAGCTCAAGGTCACGGGCGACCTCACGATGCGCGGGGTGACGAAGTCCGTCGTCCTCGCCGTGGAGGGGCCCACCGCCGAGGTGAAGGACCCCTGGGGCAACGCCCGCCGCGGCTTCGCGGGCTCCACGACGATCGACCGGCGCGACTTCGGCCTCACCTGGTCGAAGCTCGTGGAGGCCGGCCCGGTCGTCGGGGACGAGGTGAAGATCGAGCTCGAGGGCGAGCTCATCAAGGCGAAGTAGCGGGCAGGGAGTCCTTCCGCCGTCCGTCCCGGGCGCTCGCCCGGGCGGGCGCCGAACCAGCGCTCGTAGAAGGCTCGCAACCGCTCCAAGTCGCGCGTCCAGACGGCGACGTGCTCGATCCGCACGGTGCGAGCCTGGCATGCTCGGCGGCGGATGGCGAGCGTCCTGATCGTGAACCCCCGAGCGAGC
>JBBIPT010000128.1:0-10298 GCA_037442705.1 Anaeromyxobacter sp. | reverse complement strand
CCGCCGGGAGAACTCGATCTTGGTCGGCTGCGGCAGGGCGAGTCCCTGGACCGCGAGGGCGATCTTCCAGCGCTGCGTGGTCTCCGTCTGCTTCGGGGCGGAGGAACTCGCCACCTCGATGCCGCGGTTCCGCAGGTTCAACGCCAGCGCCGGGCCGGCGAGGAGCTTCGCCATCCTCTCCTTGAGCACGTGGACGGGGACGCGCTCTCCCACGTCGAAGTCGATGTCCTCGGAATACCGGGGGCTCTCGAAGAAGAACCGGAGGTTGCAGCCTCCCTTGAGCGCGAAGGCGCCCTTGTCCGGTCCCGCGAGGAGCAGCCGGGAGACCTGCAGGTGGAAGTACTCCACTGCCTGGATGCCCGAGGCCATACGAGTCGTGATAGCGCATTCATGACTGATACGTCAATATCACGAGGTATTAATTCCAACGCCGGTTCGCTCGGCTGACACCGTAACTCCCTTTCGTTCGGTGTCTGCAAGACCGATCAAGCCCAGTGATCCGGATCCAGGCCATCACGTATTCGGTATGAAGATGGCGACGGCCAACCACGCCAGGACCAGCGCCACAACCCAGACGACCGTGATCCGACGGAGGATGATGGCGCGTCGGGTATCGCCCTTGAGCCAGCCCGTCCACACGAGTGCGCGGACGAAGCGGTCGAACTGACCTCCCGAGACCTCTCTGGCGGCGAGCAACTTGAGCGCACCGCATCCACCGACGAGCATGAAGGGGATGACTGCGAGTAGCACTGGTTTCAGCATCAGCGCCTGCTCCAGTAGGGTCGGAGCGCAAGACGGGCAGCGGGTAGTCGTAGCCAGAGCGGCCGTCGATGTCGAACGGCGCGACACCCGGGACAGCCCGAAGCAGTCGCCCCGTCACCGCGCCCTCGCTGTACGCATCAGGTTGGGTCCAGATGCCCGTGCTGGAGCTCAGGTACCTCGCCCTCGCATACACGAGCCCGCTCTCCAACTCATGCTCCCTCCCCGTGAACCCGAACGGCTGCCCCACCGCCGCCCCGGACTCCGCCACCGGCGCCCCGAACACGTCGTACCCGCCCCGCGCCCGCACGTCCCCCGCCGCCGTCGTGAGCGTGTAGATGCTCCCCAGCGCGTCCGCCTGGTACCAGTGCTTCCCCTGGCCGTTCACGACCGGACGGCCTCGCCGAGGATGCGGTCCCGGTGCTCGGGCCGGATCATGCCGGGCGTCGCCAGGTCCACGCGGCAGCCGAGGAGCCGCTCGAGCTCGTGCTGGACGCGAGCGAGGCCGAGGTAGCCGACGGGCCGATCGAACTCCGCGATGAGGTCGAGGTCGCTGTCGGGGTGAGCCTCGTCGCGGGCGACGGAGCCGAAGACCAGGAGCGAGCTGATACCGAGCCGACGGAGGTCGTCCCGGTGGGAGCCGAAGAACTCGGTGGCGTCGGCGAGGCGCATCACGAGATTGTAGGGCGGGGCGAGGGGCCTTGGAAGCCTGCGGTCACGGATGAGGAGGCGTGGCCGCCCCTGAGATCGGCCGCAAGGACGAGCGGTGGTGGCGGCGCGCGTACCTGGTGCAGGCGCGCGCGCCCTCGCCCCGGCCGGGCGGGGCGAGGGAGGAAGCTTCCCGTCCGGGGTCCCCCGACGCCCTCCGACGCCCTGCTATCGGCGGTACCCGCCGCCCGCGGCGTGGGCCCCGGCGGTATGCGCATCGGGCTCTCCCTTGGGCAGCCCCGCGGGCCGGTGAGGCCCCTTCCTAGAATGACGCACTCCGGGTGTCGCCGCGCGCTGCACCGCCGCCGGGCCCCCGGCCCGCGGTATTCCTCGGGGTCCAGAGGGGCCTGGGTCACCTCGAGCCGGTAGACCTGGTTGGCCTTCGTTCGAGGCACCCGGGCGAGCTACGAGGTCGATGACCTCAGCGCCGCGAGAAAGTCGCCCGGCGTCACGAACCGCACGCTCTCGTACTCCCCGATGGCGATGAGGTGCCGGCGATCGAACGAGACGACGAATTCGGCCCGCGCCGTCAAGGCTGCGGTCACGTACTTGTCGTCGTTCGGGTCCTTCGCGACGAACCGGACGTCCTCCCCCTCGACGCGCTGGGCCATCCCCACGAGCATGTCCACGAACGCGAGCCGATCGAGCCGTGGCGAGGCACGCGTCACCTTCTCGCGCTCCGCGGCGTCGCGGTACTCGGCCCTGCAGGGCGTCGCGCGACGTGCGGCGCGGGGGGAGGGACCCGGCGCTGATCGGACATGCCGATGAGCCCCGTCCGCTCTGCGTGGACCTCGTCCTGAACGGCCAGGGCGAGGGGATGGCTCAGGCCGCCGCCAGCGTCGCCCAGACGAATGCGGCGTAGAGGATGAGCAGCGCGGCACCCCGTGCCCGCGGGATGAGACCGGGGCGCGCGGGGAACACGAGTAGCACGGCCAGCGCGCCGAAGCCGATGGCCGGCCAGAGTTCCCTGGCCGGTGCGGCAATGGGATGGATGGAGGCCGCCACTCCGACGATGGCCAGGCCATTGAACAGATTGCTGCCCAGCAGCGTGCCGACGCCCACCTCGTCGTGGCCGCGCAGGCGCGAGAGCAGCACGGTCACCAGCTCGGGCAGCGACGTGCCCAGGGCGACGATCAGCGCGCCGACGACGTAGGGATGCACGCCGAAGGCGGCTGCGATACCGCTCGCCCCGGTCACGAACAGGCGCCCGGCCAGGATCAGCGCCGCGAGCCCGCCGATGCCCTGGACGATGGCCAAGCCGTGGCGGGCCGTGTCCTCGGCGGGGGCATCGCTGCGGTCGCGCCGCCCGGCACGGATCACCAGCCCCATCCAGCCGGCGAACAGCGTGAGAAGCAGCGCGCCCTCCGGGCGCGAGAGCGTGCCATCGAGCGCCAACAGCAGGGTCAGGAGCGGCACGATCAGGGCCAGGACCAGATCGCGCCCCAATTCGCCACGGGCCACACGGATGGGGCCGAACGACAGCGCCAGCCCCAGGATCAGGGCGATGTTCACCACGTTGCTGCCGAGCGCGTCCCCCAGGCCGATCTCCGGCTTGCCGGCCAGTGCCGCCATGCTGGAGACCGTGAACTCAGGGCTGGAGGTGGCGAAAGCCGCGAGCGTCGTCGCCACGACCAGCTTGGGCACACGCAGCCAGCCGGCCACGCCCAGTACGCCCTTGAGAAAGGCCTCGCCGCCGGCAGCCGCCAGCAGCACGGCGCCGGCGAGGGCGAGCATGTCCGTGGAAGCGATGGTGGGCATTCCTGCCTGCTCGGGGGAGGCGTTGTTCGGCGCGTGACGCTCGCGGCGTGAACCTGGGGCCGATGGGCGAGTCTAGCCCGTCGGGCCAGCCGGCGCAGCGCCCCTGGGGCTGATCACCCGCCGCGCGACGGCCCAGGCGGCGAGCGCGACGAAGGTGCCCCAGAGCGCGCCAGCGAGGACGTCGCCCGGCCAGTGCACGCCCCCGTAGACCCGGCTCCACGCCACGGCCGCCGCCACGGGGTACGCGACGAGCCCCAGCCTGCGGTCGGCGAGCGTCGCCGCGGTGGCGATCGCGAACAGGTTCGAGGCATGGAGGCTCGGCAAGGACCCCGCGTCGGCGGCGCGGAGGAGCCGCCGGACCTCGTCCGGCGCCAGCGCGTACAGCGGGCGCACCCGGCCGAAGAGCGGGCGCAGGAGCGCGTCGCCCAGGCGGTCGCTCGCCGCGACGGCGAGGCCGATGGCGAGCACGCCGGGGAGCGCGTCGCGACGGAGCCGGACCACGAGCGCGATGGCGACGGCGAGCCCCCAGGCGATCCCGAAGGCGTGCGAGGAGAGCAGGCGGGCGGCCGCGTCCAGGGCCGGGCCTCCGTCGACGTTGACGGCATGGAAGGCGGCGAGGTCGAGCGCGGCGAGCCGATCGAGGAGGGACGGCGAGGGCATGGCCCCGCGTTCATCGCACGGAGGGCCGGGGGACGTCGACCCCGCGCGCAGGGCGGCGCCGCCCCGGCCCGGGCGGGTGGCGTTCTCGCTTCCGGCGGCGGCGCGCCCGCGCTACGGGAGGGTGGGCACGTCGACGCTACGGGAGCCGGAGTCAGGCCGCCGCGTCGAGGAGCCGCTTCTGCCCGGTGAGCTTCTGGATCGCGGCGACGTCCTGGACCGTCTCGAGGCAGCCGAGGTAGCGCCCCGCGGGATCGCGGACGGGCCAGTAGCGGATGTGGGCCTTCCGCGGCCCCATGTCGATCCAGAACTCCGCGACCTCGCGCCGGCCCGCCCTGAAGTCGGCGAGGATCTCCTCGACCATGTGGAGGCTCTTCTCCGGGTGGCAGTTGCGGACGTTCGTCCCGATGGCGCCGCGCGTGCGGGCGAAGATCTTCTCCCCGCGCTCGTGGCTGAAGTAGCGAACCCGGTCCTCGTGGTCCACGAAGGAGAGCTCGACGGGGAGCGTGTTCAGGATCGCGGCGAGGACCTCCCGGTCGAGGCCGTAGGAGAGGTCCTCGAGCTCGACGCCGCGGACGATCTCGTCGGCGAGCCGGTAGTTGCGGGCGCGGGTGTCCGGCCCGAGCTCGTCCTCCACCGCGAGGATCCCGCGGACGATCCCCTCCGCCGCCTCCTCGTCCACGAGGCGCGCGGCCATCGGGTAGAGGATGTCGTTCTCCTTCCAGAAGTGGCCCTTGCAGAGCTCGGCGTAGGCCAGGAAGGCCTCCCGCAGGGCGCCGAGGCGGGCCCGATCGCCGCCCGCGAAGGCCCGGGCCTCCGCGTCGAGGCGGGCGACGAGCTCCTTCGCCTGGGCGTGCTCGGCGAGCATCACCGCGAGCGGGCCGCCCTCGGCCGGCAGGCCGAGCCGCTGGAGCAGGGGGAAGAGCGCCCGCTCCTCCTTCTGGTTGTGGCAGCGGTCCACGTAGCCGACGAGGTACTCGCGGAGGTTCGCGACCATCCCGGGGGTCGGCCCCTGCGGGGAGGCGAAGGCCTTCTCCGCCGCGGCGAAGACGCGCTCGGTGGTCTCGTGGTCGGCGGTGAGGAGCTCGCGCCAGCTGTTCTCGCTCATCTCGTCTCTTCTCCTGTCGGGGTTCGGGCCACGAACCTCGGCATGAGGACGTGGTTCTCGAGGTGGACGTGCCGGAGGAGATCGGTCTCGAGGTCCTCGAGCTCCGCCATGGCGAGCCGGTAGGAGCGGCAGCTCCACTCCGGCGCGGTGAAGTCGCCGGTGAGGGTGCGGATCCGCTCGAGGGCGGCGCCGACGGCGAGGTGGTCCTCCCGCATGCGCCGGAGCTCCTCCGCGACGCGGCCGCGCTCCGGCGAGCGGGAGAGGAGGAGCGGGAAGAGCACCTGCTCCTCCTCGTCGAGGTGGGGGAGGATGGCGCGCTCGAGCTCGACGAAGGTCGCGAGGAGCGGGGCGAGGCGCGGCTCCCGGCCCCCGTGGACCGCGGCGACCTTCTCCAGGACCGGACCGATGGCCGGGAGGGCGCGACGGAGATAGCCGTGGTGCCGATCGAGGATCCGGCCCACGAGCGCGGGGGTGGGGAGGTCCGTCGCCGGCCCCTCGGCGGCGGCGGCCGGTGCGCGGATGGCCGCCTCGACCTCCGCCAGGAGCTCCCTCTCGGCGGCCGGCCCGGCCGCGGCGGCGAGCGTCTGGTCCCCCTTGCAGCAGAAGTCGATCCGGTGGGCCTGGAAGACCCGCGCGCTCGCAGGGAAGCGGGCGACGATCTCGGCGACGGTCTGGTCTCTCAGCGCCGCGGTCATGCCCGGTGGAATAGCAGGGTCCGAGCCATCGGCGCAGATCAGGAAAATCAGACGGTTGCACGGCAGCGCCCCGCCGATTAGTTTCAGACTGAAACATCACGAAACAAGCCGAGCCCATGCCCATGCCGAGCCCGACCGAGAGTTCCCTGCCGATTCCTCCGCCGAGCCCGCCGAACCCGACCGGGAGTTCCCCCCACCGCCCGCCGGGAGGCCCCTCGCTTCCCACCGCGCCCACCGACCCGGGCCCCGCCGGCGGTTGCCGGTGCGACGTCTGTGGGCTCGAGACGGTGATCTCCTCGGTCCGGACGGTGACCCCCATCGTCGCCGCGAGCGAGCCGTTCCGGGCCGTCCTCCTCCGGGTCGCCGACTTCGCCCAGGCGGACGCCCCGGTGATGGTCTTCGGGGAGAGCGGGACCGGGAAGGAGATCGTCGCCCGGGCCCTCCACGCGAACGGCCCTCGCCGCGACGGTCCCTTCCTCGCCCTGAACGTCGCCGCCGTGCCGGCCGACCTCCTCGAGAGCGAGCTCTTCGGCCACGTCCGCGGCGCCTTCACCGGCGCCACCCAGGCGAAGCAGGGGCTCCTCGAGGCCGCCTCGGGCGGCACGCTCTTCCTCGACGAGATCGCCGAGATGCCCCTCGCGCTCCAGGCGAAGCTCCTGCGCGCGGTGCAGGAGGGCGAGGTGCGCCGCGTCGGCGACACGCGCGTCTTCGGCGTGGACGTCCGCTTCGTCTGCGCGACCCACCGCGACCTCCGGGCGCTCGTCGCCCGCGGCCACTTCCGCGAGGACCTCTACTACCGGCTCAAGGTGCTCGCGCTCCGCGTCCCGCCGCTCCGGGAGCGGAAGGACGACGTCCTGCCCCTCGCCCGGAGCTTCCTCGCGATGGAGCGACGGCCGGCGGCGGGGTTCTCGGCCGAGGCGGAGGCCACGCTCCTCGCCTACGGCTGGCCGGGGAACGTGCGCGAGCTCGGGAACGCGGTGAAGCACGGCTGCGCCCTCGCCCGCGGCGGGAAGATCCGGCCCGAGCACCTCCCGGAGGAGGTTCGCGGCGGGCCGGCGGGCCTCCCATCCCGGGCGGAGCCGCTGCGGCTCGCCGACGTCGAGCGCGAGCACGTCCTCCGGGTGCTCGAGCGCTGCGGCGGCTCGCAGCCGGAGGCGGCGGCGCTCCTCGGGATCGGTCGGACGACCCTCTGGCGGAAGCTCCGGGTGTGGGGAGTCGTCTCCCCGGGCGCGAGCGGGACCTAGCCTCCCGCCGCGAGCGTGCGCAGGGTCTCCGCCGCCCGGCGCGCGAGCCGGTCGATCGCGTTCTGCGCCGGGGCGCCGATGCGCGGGCCGGCCACGCCCCGGGGGAAGTCCGCGCGCCCCTGGAGCGTGCCGCCGTCCACGCGCGCCTCCCGGATCGTGTTCCCCTCGGGATCGAGCAGCTCCACGACGACGGAGATCGAGACGGCGAGGCCGCTCGCCCCGCCGAGCCCGACGGCCCGGGGGGTGACGACGGCCCTGAACCCCTTCCTCCGGGCCGGCTCGGAGCCGGCCTCCGAGCCCTCGCGGAAGAGGCCGTCCATCTCCTCGAGCGCGGCCTCCCGCACGAGCTCCGCCACCGCGGTCGCGTAGATCGTCCCGGAGGGGACCATGCTCGCGGGGCGCGGGTCCGCCAGGGCGCCCTCAGCCGCGAGGTCGCGCAGGACGAGCGCGCGGCCGTCGAGCCGGAGCTCCTCCGGCCAGGACCGCGGGGCGGTGGCGGCCTCGCCGTGCGCACAGGCACCCGCGAGGAGGGCCAGGGAGAGGAAGGTGGGCCGGGCGAGGGTGGTGGTCACTCGGGCGCGCATGATCCCCGAGTACCCGGGTCGCAGCTCCGGCGCCAGGACCGTGGGGGCTCCCCTCTACCGCGGCCCGGGCGGGGCGAACTCGGCGATCCACTCCCGCACCGTCCGGTACCAGTGCAGGGAGTTCTGCGGCTTCAGGATCCAGTGGTTCTCGTTCGGGTAGTGGACGAGCCGGGAGCGGACGCCGCGGTTCTGGAGCGCGGCGAAGAGCTCGAAGGCGTGGTTCTCCGGGACCCGGTAGTCGAGCGCGCCGTGGAGGACGAGGGCGGGCGTCTGGAACCTCCCCGCGCCGAAGTGCGGGGAGATCTTGCGCATGAGCGCCTCCTGGCCCGGCTCCCAGTACTCACCGAAGCGCTTGCGGTTCCCGCCGTGGTCCGAGCCGTACTGCGTGTAGCGGTTGTAGACGCCGGCGTGAATCACGAGGGTCTGGAAGGGGTGGGGCCTGCCGAGGAGGAGGCTCGCGAGGTAGCCGCCGTAGCTCCCGCCGCCGGCGGCCATCCGCTTCGGGTCGATCCAGGGCTTCGAGGCGAACCACCTCGCCACGGCGATCGTGTCCTCGTAGGGCTTCGTCGCCCAGTCGGGGTTGATGCTGTCGGTGAAGGCCTGGCCGAAGCCGGAGGAGCCGTGGAAGTTGTGCCAGGCGACGACGTAGCCCCAGCCGGCGAAGACCTGGGCGTGCCAGCGCCAGGCCCAGCCGTCGGTCACGCCGTTGTGCGGTCCGCCGTGGATGAGGAGGTAGAGGGGGTACCGCTTCGTGCGGTCGAAGCCCGGGGGGTAGACGACCCACGTCTGGACCGGGTCGCCGCCCGCGCCCTTCACCGTCACGCTCTCGAACTCGCCGAGGTCCACCGTCGCGAGGAGGGCGTCGTCGAAGGCGGAGAGCTTCGCCGCCTCGCCCGTGGCGAGGTCGAGCCGCACGAGCACCGGCGGCTCCCGGAAGGACTGCCGGATCGCGACCGCCGTCCCGCCGTCCGCGGAGAGGGCGAGCCCGGAGAAGCTCGAGCCGCGCGTGACCGCGCCGGGCCGCCCGGTCGCCGCGTCCACGCGGTACACGCGCCGGGTCCCGGCGTCGTCCACGTCGCCGACGAGGGCGCGGGAGTCGGGGGTCCACTCGAGCCCGGAGGCGGAGCGGTCCCACGCCTCGGTGAGGACGCGCTTCGCGCCGGAGGCGCGATCGTGGAGGACGAGCCGGACGCGGTCGGCGTAGAAGCGGCGGATCGTCTGCCGCCCGAAGGCGAGGAAGCGCCCGTCGGGGGAGTACCTCGGCTCGCGATCGCCCGCCGGGTTGTCCGCGGTGAGGTTCACCGCCTTGCCGCCTGCCGCGGGGACGACGAGGACGTCGGGGTTGGGATCCACGGAGGTCCGATCGGTGTCGGCGACGAACGCGATCTCCGCCCCGTCCGGCGAGACGTCGTAGGCTCCGCGGTCGGGCCCGAACTCGCCGTAGGGGAGGTGGAAGCCCGTCCCGAGGGTGATCGCGGCGGGCTCGCCGCCGTCGATCGCCACGGAGTAGAGGTGCGGCTCGCGCTCGTCGAGGTAGCGGTCCCAGACCCGGGCGCGGTCTGCGTCCCAGACGCGCGCCGTGACCTTGGACTTCTTCCGCTCCTCGAGCCGCTTCCCCATCTCCTCGAACGACTTCGCGTCCGGGAAGACGTTGCTCACGAAGGCGATCCGCCGCGAGTCGGGGAACCAGCGGGCCGCGGCGGCGCCCGTCGGCAGGCTCGTCACGCGCCGGGCCTCCCCGCCGTCGGGCGAGATGACCCAGAGCTGCGAGACCTCGTCCTCGCCCCGCTTCGACTCGAACGCGATCCACTTCCCGTCGGGGCTCCAGGCCGGGTTCGCGTCCGGCCCCTCGTGGCTCGTGAGCCGGACCGGCTCGCCCCCCGCGGTGGAGAGGAGCCAGAGATCGGAGGAGGGCCTGTCCTTCTCCACGTCCCAGACCGTCGCCGGGACGACGGCGCGGCGGCCGTCCGGCGAGAGGGCCGGATCGCCGAGCCGGGTGAGCTTCCACATCGTCTCCGCGGAGAGCGGCGCGCGGGCCGGGGGCGGCTCGGCGCGAGCGGCGCCCGCGAGGGCGAGGAGGAGGGAGAGGGCGAGCGAGGGGCGCATGGGGGCTCCGGTCGGGATGGGACACGGAGCATGCCACGGCGCGGCGAGGAGGTGGGCGCCCGATCTCTCGTGGCCGTGCCCGCTCGAGTCGATCCGGGCGTTCGTGGTTCCCCCGGGCCTGGGGAGGGCTCACCACGAACGGGCAGAAGGGGAGCCGGTCGCCCTGAGCCTGTCGAAGGGCGAACGGCTGCGTGCAGGGCCGCTCGCGTGCAAGCAAGTCCGCTCGTGGTCCCTCCACGGGCCTGGAGGCGCCACGAACAGCCCGGAGCGGCGGCCGTCCCTAGCCGCCCGCGAGCCGCTCGGCGACGATCCTGTCGAGGTCCTTCCGGTCCTGGTCGGTGTGGCTCTCGGTGGGGCGCTCCCGCGAGCCCCCCGCGCGCTCGCGCGGCGAGGGGCGGGCCGGCACGGCGGGGCTCGCGATCGCCTCGCGCGCCTCCACCCAGCCGCGCTCGAGGAAGCCGGCGAGGTCCCCCGCCGCCGTCCACCGGGCGGAGAGAGTCTTCCCGCCGACGGGGACGAACGTCCAGACCGCCCAGAGCGCACCCGCCGCGAGGGCGAGCTTCACCGCGAACCGGAACATGTCCCACCGGGTAGCACGGGGTGGGACCCCGGGCGAGTTTCCTGCCGGGGCCGGCGCCTCGGAATTCACGGCCTCTCAGGAGAGCCAGGGGGCGAGTTC
>JBBIPT010000127.1:0-10533 GCA_037442705.1 Anaeromyxobacter sp. | reverse complement strand
GCGACGGGGGGGCCGCCCGCGGCGGGCCGGGCAGCCGGCGCAGGGGGCGGGGGCGCCGCGGTGACGCCGTACTTCGCGAGGGCCTCCCTCACCTCGGGGTCCTCGGGGGCCGACTCCGCCGCCCGGCGCAGGGCGGCCTCGCCCTGGTCCTTCTCCCCGAGCCGCATGTGGAGGACGCCCGCCATCCGGTTCGCCGCGGCGAAGCCGGGGTAGGCGGCGAGGATCCCCTGGAGCTCGTCGAGCGCCTTCCGGTCCTTCCCCTGCTCGGCGTAGATCCGGGCGAGGAGGACCCGCGCGGCCGGGTCGTCCGGGTGGGCCTTCACCCCCTTCTTGCAGACGACCATCGCCTCCATGAAGCGCCCCGCGGCGAGGTAGGCCTCGGTGAGGGGGCGGTAGGCCTCGGACGCGGGATCCGACGCGAACGCATGCTCGAGGGCTGCGAGCTCGGCCGGCGTCAGCGGCTTCGAAGGTGCGGGCATGGGGCGGGTTCCGTCTAGCAAGGGGGTCCCGGACGAGTCAAACGGAGCTTGACACGTCCCGCGGCCAACCGTTAGAGAAGCGTTCCCCTTTTTCCCCCAGGGGTCCGAGTCTCACGGGGCTGTAGCTCAGCTTGGGAGAGCGCTAGAATCGCACTCTAGAGGTCGTCGGTTCGATCCCGATCAGCTCCACCATTCCGAAACGGGCCCGGTCGAAGGACCGGGCCCGTTTCCTTCTCCGGCCGCCGGCTCCCGGACGAGTTGCACGGTCCGCGCCGGGAAGGCGAACCTCGTCCCCGCGTTCTCCACCACCTCCACGAGCCGGAGGAAGACCTCCTGGCGGGTGGCGTGAACTCGTTCCATTCGGTCGTGAGGTAGATTGATCCCCCGGAGGAAGCCATGGCGCGCATCCCGATGGAGTCATGGGCGGAGGGGACGGAGATCGTCCGCGTCTACCTCGCGGTGAGCCTCGACGAGGCCCAGCGGGTGGAGGGCGAGCTCTCCCGGGCGGGGGTGGACTACGCCGTGGAGGTGGAGCCGTTCGCGTCCCCCACCGCGCTCGGCGCGAACGCCACCCGGAGCGGCGCCGGCTTCTGGGTGGAGGACGGAACGCTCGACCACGCCGCGGACGCCCTCGAGCGCGCCGGCTGCCGCGCCGGGCTCGTGGACCGCCGGGCCCGCTAGGCGCCTAGCCCTTCGGCTTCGGCGGCGGCTTCCCCCGCTCGAAGGCCGCGCCGGCGCCGTACTTCGCGACGATCTTCTTCTTCGTGTCGAGTCCGGTGGCCTCGATGACGAAGGTCGGCACCCGGCGCGCCCGCGCGTCCGCCACCCAGCGCCGGATCTCGCGGCGCCCGCGCGCCCTGCGCCCCTGCTTGCGCGCGTCGCGGGTGGAGGCGGTGGCGAGCTCGCGCCGGAGCCCTTCCTGGACGAGGTCAGCGACCTGCTTCGCGATGGCGGAGGAGACGCGGGCGACCACGCGGCTCGCCGCGTCGCGGACGATGGTGTCGATGGACTGCGGGGGGGCGGTCCGGGGCATTCGATTGCTCCTTGGTGTGAGGAGCAACATAGTCCACGTCCCCGGATTGTCCACGCATTTTTCGTACCGGGGAACGCATTGCCAATCTCGCCCTATCCGGCGCGCCGGGCGAGCCGCTCCAGGGCGCGGAGGAGCTCCGGCCGCTCAGAGAGGACGGGGAGCAGGGGGTCCTTCCGGAGCCGGCGGGCGCGGGCCGGGAGCGTGCGGATCCCGAAGCGCGCCGGATCGAGCCGGGCGTTCACCTCGCTCCAGCGGAGCGGCGCGGAGGCCGGGGCGCCGGGGCGCGGCCGCACGGTGTAGGGTGCGGCGATCGTCTTCCCCTGCCCGTTCTGGAGCCAGTCGAGGTAGACGCGCCCCTCGCGCGCGGCGAGGGCGCGCGCGGTCGTCGCGATCCCGGGGAGCTCCCGCTCCAGCGTCCGCGCGAGGAGCTCTCCGAGCGTCCGGGACTCGGCGTGGCCGAGCTGGCCGCCGAGGGGGACGAGGACGTGGAGCCCCTTCTGGCCCGTCGTCTTCGGGTAGGAGGGAAGACCGAGCTCGCGGCAGAGGTCCCTGAGCGCGCGCGCGATCCGGACGACGTGCGCGAAGGGGGCCTCCTTCGGATCGAGGTCCACGATGCACCAGTCGGGCCGGTCCAGGCTCCCGACGCGGCTCGAGAAGACGTGGATGGGGATCGTCCCGAGGTTCGCGATCCAGGCGAGCCCCTCCTCGTCGTCCACGAGGAGGTGCTCGAGATCCCGCCCCTCGTCGCTCCGGATCCGGACGGTCCGGATCCAGGGAGGGCGCCAGTCCGGCGCGTCCTTCTGGAAGAAGCTCTTCCCCTCGATGCCGTCCGGGTAGCGGGTGAGGACGAGCGGGCGATCGCGGAGGAACGGCAGCATGAACGGCGCGATCTCGCGGTAGTAGGCGACGACCTCCCCCTTCGTGATCCCCTCCGCCGGGAAGAAGACCTTCCCCGGGTTCGTCGTCTCCACGGAGCGCGCCGCCGCGCCCGGCGCCGGGCCCGCGAACGGCGGCGGCTCCTCGCCCGGCGGCTCCTCCCGGACGGCCTCGAGGGGCCCCTTGTCCTCGCGGACCCGGAGGAAGACCGGCTGGCGGAGGAGCCCCTCCTCCGTCCACTCGAGGTAGCGGACCTCGACGACGATCTCCGGCTCGACCCAGGTGTGCCCGCGCCCCCGGGGGACCTCGCCCGCGCAGGGCGGATCCCGCCGGGCCCGGGGCAGGAGCCGCGCGTGGAGCGCGGCGAGGTCCTCCTCCGAGAAGCCGGAGCCGACGCTCCCCGCGTAGCGCCAGCCCTTCCCCTCGCGCACGGCGAGGTGGAGCGCGCCGAAGGAGGAGCGGCCGCCGCGCGGCGAGGTGAACCCGGCCACGGCGAATTCCCCTGCCCGCGAGGCCCGGATCTTCCTCCAGGCCGCGGAGCGCACGCCCGAGCGGTAGGGCGCGTCGGCCCGCTTCGCGACGATCCCCTCGAGGCCGCGGGCGTCCACCTCCCGCCAGAGGTCCTCGCCGCGCGCCTCCACGTGGCCGGCGAAGCGGACGGGGCCGACCTTCGGGACGATCGAGGCGAGGAGCCGCTTCCGCTCCGCGAGCGGGAGGGGGCGCAGGTCGAGCCCGCCGAGGGAGAGCAGGTCGAAGGCGTGGTACGCCGCCGGGCGCTCCAGGGCGGCGCGGACCGCCTCCTCCCCGCGGGCCTGCGCCCGCGCCTGGAGCCCCTGGAACGACGGGCGCCCCTCCCCGTCGAGCACGCAGACCTCGCCGTCGAGGAGGGCGTCGGCGGGGAGCATCGCGACCGCCTTCGCGACCTCCGGGAAGGCGCGGGTCGCGTCCTTCCCGCTCCGGTAGCGGAGCCTCGCCTCGCCTCCCACCCGCCGCGCGAGGAGCCGGTAGCCGTCGTACTTCAGCTCGAAGAGCCACCCCTCCCCGGAGAAGGCCTTCTCCGCGGACTCCGCGAGCATCGGGCGCTCGTCCGCCGCGGAGAGGGTCGCCTCTCGCGCCCCGAGGCGGCGCGCCTCCCGGAGCGCGCCCTCCGCCCGGTCGGTCCCGGCGGCCACCTCCTCCACCGTCCGGCCGGAGAGGACCGACTCCTCCGGGACGGCGCGCCCGGGCCCGGCGAAGCCGTCCCGGTGCTTCAGGAGGAGCCACTCCGCCTTCCCGCTCCGGGAGCGCCGGGTGCGGACGAGCGTCCACTCCCCGCGGAGCTTGTAGCCGGCGAGCTCGAAGACGAGCTTCCCGGCGGCGAGCCCCGCCTCCGGCTCCGAGAGCGGCCGCCAGGTGCCCCGATCCCAGACGATCACCGCGCCCGCCCCGTAGTTCCCCGCCGGGATCACGCCCTCGAAGTCGGCGTACTCGATCGGGTGATCCTCCACCTCCACCGCCATCCGCTTGTCGGCGGGGTCGTGGGAAGGGCCCTTCGGCACCGCCCAGCTCCGGAGCGTGCCGCCGAGCTCGAGCCGGAAGTCCCAGTGGAGCGCGCGGGCGCGGTGCTTCTGCACGACGAAGAGGCGCGGGGCGAGGGAGGCGGGCGTCCCGCCCGGGGCGTCGCCGCCGAACGGCTCCGGGGTCCCCCGGGGATCGCGCATCGCGCGATATCGCTCGAGACGATCGGGCACTCTTCTCGCGCCGCCTCCCATCCGTCCTTAACATTGCACCATGGCTCCGCGCTCGATCGCGACCGGGACGATCTCCTTCGGCCTCGTGTCGATTCCGGTGAACCTCTACCCCGCGACGCAGTCCTCCGCGTCGATCTCCTTCAACCTCCTCCACGCGAAGTGCGGCTCGCGCCTCAAGCAGCAGTACGTCTGCGCGAAGGAGGGGGAGAAGGTCGAGCGGGACGACATGGTGAAGGGGTACGAGTTCGCGAAGGACCGGTGGGTCACCTTCACCACCGAGGAGCTGAAGGCCCTCGACGAGATCGCCTCCCAGACGATCGACATCGCCGAGTTCGTGCCCGAGGCCGGCGTCGATCCCGTCTACTACGACCGCGCCTACCACCTCGGTCCGGGGAAGGGGGGCGCGAAGGCCTACACCCTCCTCGCCCTCGCGCTCGAGAAGGCGGGCAAGGCGGCCCTCGCCCGCTACGCGGCGCGCGGGAAGCAGTACCTCGTCCTCATCCGGCCGAGGTCCGGCCGGCTCGTCATGCAGCAGCTCTACTACGCCGACGAGGTCCGCCCCCTCGACGAGGTCCCGGTGGACGAGGCGAAGATCTCCGACGGCGAGGTCCAGCTCGCGCTCCAGCTCATCGAGCAGACCACCGCGGACGCCTTCCACCCGGAGCGCTACGAGGACTCCGTGAAGAAGCGGGTCCAGGAGGCGATCGAGAAGAAGGTGGAGGGGCAGGAGATCCAGGTCGCCGCCCCCGCGCCGCAGGCCCAGGTCATCGACCTCATGGAGGCGCTGAAGGCGAGCCTCGCCGGGAAGGGCGCGGCCCCCGCGAGGGCGGCCGGGGCCGGGGAGGCGAAGCCGCCCGCGGAGGCGGGGGAGCCGAAGGACGCGGAGCGCAAGCCGCCGCGCCGCACCCGCGCCGCGCCGGCGAAGGCGAGGAGCTCCTCGAGGAAGTGAACTCCCGTCCGTCCGCCCTTCGACCCTTCGGCAGGCTCAGGGTCAGGGCGAGAGGCTGCGTGCAGGGCCGCTCGCTTGCGAGCAGGTCCGTCCGTTCGTGGTCGATCCCTCGACGGGCCCGGGGAACACGGTCCGGATGGACGCAGGCGGGCGCGGCCAGGCGGTGGCCTCTTGCGTCGATCCGGGACGCACGTGGTTCGACAGGCTCACCACGAACGGACAGGGAGGAATCGTTCGCCCTGAGCCTGTCGTGATCGACGATCGGCTCCATCCGCCTCCGGACTTCAGCGGCCGTGAGCCTCTCAGGACCCGTGGGCGACCGTGAAGACGCCGCACCCCGACCACGAGAAGAGCCACCCCTGGTCCGGGTACATCGTGGGCGGCGCGCCCATCGGGCGCTGCGTCCAGACCTGCTGTACCCGAAGGCTGCCGCCGGTGATGCAGAACGGATCGGCCTGGTACTGGAGGTTCGCGTTGAACGTGTTCGCGAGGCCGGCGCTCATGCCGAACGCCCCGTAGCTCTGGGTGATGTCGAGGATCGAGCCGCCGTAGCCCACGATGGTCGATCCGGTCACGGCGAGCTCGCCGACGAGCTTCGCCGTCCCGCTGGCGGCCAGGAGCGGCTGGCCGGGCGAGGTCATCGTCATGGAGAACGTCTCGGCGATGTCCCACCGGGTCACCCCGGCGCTCCAGCCGAGGCTCCCGTTCACGGTGACCCGCATCCAGGTCGTGTCGCCGGAGTACGGGTCGGTCTCGGTCATCTCGATGACGCAGCCGGACCAGGTCGCCGAGGTGGGCGTCGTCGTCACGCAGCGGGGGTCCATGCCCCCCGTGTCGAACGCGAGCGCGCCCGCGCGGGCCTCTCCTGCGAGCTGCTTCACGTCGTCGGGCGCGCGCACGGTCGGCATGGACCCGCCCAGGCTCGCCACGAGCTGGTCGGCGAGCCCCATCGCACCCGTGCTCGGCTCGGTGGCCGGGGCGAAGGCGAGGCTCCCCTGGAGCGTGGCCTGCGCGGTCGCCGCGGCGCCCTGCTCGGCGTACGTCGGCGGCTGCGGCGGGCCATAGGTCAGGCGGTGCTCGTCCTGTCCGCCACAGGCGGCGACGAGGAGGACGAGACCGGCGGCGAGGGCGTTCTTCATGGGATGCCTCCGTGCGCGGCCCCGGAACCCCGCGGGGCCGCTTCGCGCCGCGACGTTCGCGCCGCGGCGAGGGACGTCCCGACGCTAGCACGGCCGGGCCCGGCGAGGAGGCGGCCGGTGTGATGCCGTGTGCGCGGAGGTCGGACCCTCCGCCTCCCGTGCACGCCCGTCGGGCGGGATTGGCTGGCTCATTTTCACCAGGGGTCCCGCCTGCCAGGCTCGGGTCCATGAACCCGCAGCCTGGGTACGCGCAGCATACGCGCAGCGGAGCCCCGCCCTCGCTGACGGGGGGACCGTGTACTCTCCCGCGCCGTGTGGGGCTTTCGCACGAGCGACGTCTCCCGGATGCTCGACCTCCCGGTGGCGGAGGTGCGCCGGCTCGCCCGCGCCGGGTTCGTCCGGCCGATGCGCGGGCCCCGGCGCGAGCTCCGGTTCTCCTTCCAGGATCTCGTCCTCCTGCGGGCGGCGGCCGGCCTCGTCCACGCGAAGGTCCCCTCAGCCCGGGTGCGCCGCGCGCTCCGGAAGCTCCGGGCGCAGCTCCCCGAGGGGCGGCCGCTCACCGGCGTCCGGGTCTTCGCCGACGGCGATCGGGTCGCCGTCCAGGAGGGCGGGGCCCGCTGGCACCCCGAGACCGGCCAGGCGCTCCTCGACTTCGGCGTCGCCGACCTCGCCCGGAAGGCCGCCCCCGTCGTCCGGGCCGCCGTCCGCGCCCGCGCGCCCGCGGCGCTCGACGCCGAGTCCTGGTACCGCTGGGGCCGCGACCTCGAGGACGCCTCCCCCCGCGAGGCGAAGCTGTTCTACCGCCGCGCCCTCGCCCTCGATGGCGGGCACGGCGGCGCGCACCTCGACCTCGGCCGGCTCCTCCACGAGGAGGGCGACCCGCACGCCGCGGAGCTCCACTACCGGCTCGCCCTCGCGTCCACCGCCCACCGGGCGCTCGCCGCCTTCAACCTCGGCGTCGCCCTCGAGGACCAGGGGCTCCGCGACGAGGCGCTCCTCGCCTACGCGCGCGCGATCGAGACCGACCCCTCGCTCGCCGATGCCCACTTCAACGCCTCGCGCCTCCTCGAGCGGATGGGGCGCAAGGCGGACGCGCTCCGCCACCTCGCGGAGTACCGGCGGCTGTCGAAGGGGGCCTAGGAGCCCGTAGGGCGCCTCGGTCGCGACCGCCTCCTCTGGCGCGTCGCCCCGCCGGCAGCGCCGGCGAGGTCGTCGCCAGCCTCCGCGTCGCGCGAGCGTGGGGCCACGTCGACGCCGCTTCCATCGCGCCCGCCCTCGCGCTGTGCGACCGGGTGCTCGCCATGCTCTGGCGCCTCACCCACCGAGTCCCCGGGCCGCCGCCGCAGGCGCATCCGCAGGCGGCAGGGGCTTCCGCATCCGCGTCCGCATCCGGAACCGCAGCGGCAACCGCGACGGCTTCCGGCCGACCGCTGCGAGGCGAGGACGGCATGAAGCCTTCTACGCCCTACGGGCTCCTGGACGGCCGCTCGCGACTCGTGATCGCCCGCTGGCCTCGGGCCTCGGACCTCGGGAACGGCCGCAGAGATTGACCCCCGAGGCCTGAAGCCCGAGACCTCGGGTGTCTCCGAATCGCGCTCGGGCGTCTACGTCCCCGGGAACGGCCGGCCGGGCGGGCGCGGCGGGCCGCCCGCGGGGGGCGGCGTGCCGCGGGGCGGCGCGATCGTCGTCCGGACGGCCTCCCCCTCCTTCTGGCCGCGGAGCACGTTCGTCGCGAGCGCGATCATCGAGCCGACGTCGGAGAGGTTCGCGGGGAGGACGAGCGTGTTCCCCGCCTTCGCGAGCTTCCCGAACTCCGCCACGTACTGCTCGGCGACCCGGAGCTGCACCGCCTCGACGCCGCCGTCCTGGCCGATCGCCTCGCCGACCTTCCGGAGCCCCTCCGCCGTCGCGGTGGCGACCGCCAGGATCGCCGCGGCCTCGCCCTCCGCCTCGTTGATCTGCCGCTGCCGCGCCGCCTCGGACTCCTTGATCACCTGCTGCTTCTTCCCCTCGGCGTTGTTGATCGCGGCGTCGCGCTCGCCCTCGGAGGTGAGGATCACAGCCCGCTTCTCCCGCTCGGCGCGCATCTGCTTCTCCATCGCGGCGAGCACGTCCTTCGGCGGCGTGATGTTCTTGATCTCGTAGCGGAGGACCTTGATGCCCCACGGCCCCGTCGCCTTGTCGAGCTCCGAGACCACCGCCCCGTTGATGTGCGTCCGCTCCTCGAAGGTCCGGTCGAGCTCGATCTTGCCGATCTCGGAGCGGAGCGTCGTCTGCGCGAGCTGGCTGATCGCGTAGTAGTAGTCGGCGATCCCGTAGGAGGCGCGCTGCGGATCGAGCACCTTGAGGTAGAGCACGCCGTCCACGGCGACCTGCACGTTGTCGCGGGTGATGCAGATCTGCTCGGGGATGTCGACCGCCTGCTCCTTCAGCGTGTGCTTGTAGCGGATCACGTCGAGGAACGGGAACAGGACGTGGAACCCGGCGTCGAGCGACGCGTGGTACTTCCCGAGCCGCTCCACGACGTAGGCGTTCTGCTGGGGCACGACGACCGCCGTCTTCACGACGACGAAGACGGCGAAGATCGCGACGACGATCGCGATCACGAGTGCGGCGCTCATGGTCTCCATGCGTGGTTTCCCCTCGAGGTTCGTGGAAGGAGGTCGGTGCCTAGTCGGCCCGGAGCCAGAGCGTGAGGCCGTCGACGCGCTCGACGCGGCAGCGGCGGCCCGCCGGGAGCGGCCCGCCGGCCGAGAGGCGCGCGCTCCAGGGCACGCCGCGGAGCTCGGCCTTGCCGACGCCGCCGGCGGGGAGATCCTCGAGGAGCACGGCCTCCTCGCCCACGAGCGAGTCCACCGGCGGCTGCGTTCGGCCGGAGAGGCGCGCCTGCAGCTTCCCCCGCAGCGTGGCGAGGAGGACGAGCGAGATCGCGGTGAAGAGGACCCACTGCCAGGCCGGGGAGGCGCCCGCCCCGGAGGCGATGGCGGTCGCGAGCGCGCCGACCCCGAAGAAGAGCGCGAAGAGCCCGCCGGGGGTGAGCATCTCGACGACGAGGAGACCGATGCCGAGGAGGACCCAGAGCCACCAGACCATAGGGCCGGGATGCTAGCACGCCCCCGTCCGGGGGGGTACACGGAGGGAGAGTGCGCGCGACCCCCTCCGCGCGGCTCCCCGCCCGCGCCGCCCTCGCCTGCAGGCGTCCTTTCCTCGATCTGGACCGTTCGTGGTCCCCCGAGCCTGTCGAGGGGTCACCACGAACGGGCGGCAAGCGGTCCGTCTGCCCTCAGCCTGTCGAAGGGCGAACGCCGGGGCTCGACGCGAGTGATCACGGCCCTCAGTCCCTCCGGGCCCAGTTCCGGAGGAGGAAGTCCTCCTCGAGCGGGGTGAGGTCGAAGCGCACCGCGGCCTCTCCGATGAGTCGCGCCCGGTCGGCCCGGGGATCGTCCTGCACGCGGTCGTCGAGCCAGCGGAGCGCCCGGCGGATCGACTCGCCCTGGGGAAGGACTCCCGGTCCCCTTCCTTCCGTCATCGCCGCCTCCCTGAACGGGAAGCTTACGCCCGTGCTCGCTCCCGGGCACGTCCTCTCCGGGTCCGGCGGGGACCCGCTCGCCAAGCGGCGGCCCGCGTGGCATACGGTGTCCGTGCGCGGACTGCCCCGCGCGGGGGTGAGGCTTCTTGCGGCGAACGGCGATCGGAGCGCTCTTCCTCGCGTTCGCCGCCGCGGGCTGCTCGGCCGGGCAGGAGCGGGCCGCGCGCGAGGAGACCCCCTGCGCGCGCTGTCATCGCGGCGCGCTCGAGCGGGACCGCGCCCTCCGGTTCACCCACGCGCCGTTCGACGGGCTCGCCTGCGACGCCTGCCACGGTCCCCACGGGCCGGGCGGCGGCCAGACGGTTCCCGTCGCCCCCGAGCCGGAGCTCTGCCGGACCTGCCACGCCTCTCCCGCCGTGGGGCGCGGCCATCCTCCCGGCGAGCGCGCCCGCTGCACCGCCTGCCACGAGCCGCACTCCTCGGCGGAGCCCGCGCTCCTCGCCGCGCCGAGGGGCGCCCTCTGCGGCCGGTGCCACGCGCCGGGCGACGTCGCCTCCCGGCACGAGGGGCGCACGATCGATCCCTCGCGCTGCGAGCGGTGCCACGAGCCCCACGGAGGGACGCGGGCGAAGCTCCTCCCCGGGGTCGTCCACGAGGTCGCGGGCGACTGCTCCTCCTGCCACCCCGCGGCCTCCGCCCCCACGCCCTTCGCCCGCCTCGAGCCCGAGCCCGCCCTCTGCCTCGGATGTCACGAGGGCGTCCTGCCCCCCGCCTCCTCGAAGGTGCGCCACGCGCCCT
>JBBIPT010000126.1:0-10652 GCA_037442705.1 Anaeromyxobacter sp. | reverse complement strand
CGGCGCGTCCCCGCGGGCCGCCGCTCCGCGCGAGGGCGGCGGGGACGAGACGGGCCCGCCCCGCGGTGCTCCCGGACGCCGGCCACGCGCCCCGCGGCGAGAGACACGACCCGCCGGATCTCCGGGACGATCTCCTCCTCCCGGTGGGTCGCGAGGACGACGGCCGTGCCGCCCTGCAGGATCCGCGAGACGAGGCCGAGGAGGCCCTCGCGGGCCGCGGCGTCGAGGCCGTCGCAGGCCTCGTCGAGGAGGAGGAGGGTGGGCGCGCGGACGAGCGCGCGCGCGAGGAGGACGCGCCGCCCCTCGCCGCGGGAGAGCGCGAGGAAGGGCCGCCCGAGGAGCTCCTCGACGCCGAGGAGCCGCGCCACCTCCCGCACCCGCGCCGCCCGCGCCGGGGTCGCCGCCTCGGCCGGGTAGACCGCGTCGTCGAGGCCGGAGCGCACGACCGCCTCGGCCGGGAGGTCCCAGTCCCGCCGGACGTAGGCGTCCTGCTGCTCGGGCGCGACGAGCGCGATCCGCTCGCGCGCGCCGATGGGGCTCGTCGAGGGGCCGTCCTCGCCGTGGAAGAGCCGCTCGCCAGGGCTCGACGGGTGGGGCCAGACGTCCCCGCGCAGGAGCCGCAGGAGCGTGGACTTCCCGGAGCCGGAGGGGCCGACCACCGCGAGCCCCTCGCCTTCGCCGATCTCCAGGGCCACGCCCTCGAGGACGGCCGCCCCCGCGAGCCGGACGTCCACGCCGGAGAGGGTGACGATGGGGCGGGTCAAGCCGCGCGATGGTACGCCGCGCCGCGGGCGGGCGCGAGGCGGGCCGCCGCAGATCAGCGAGGCGGGCCGGAGACCGGAGCGGCGGGGAGCCGGAGGGTGAAGGAGGCCCCGCGGCCGGGCTCGCTCTCCACGTCCACCTTCCCACCGTGCCGCTCGGCGATCCCGTAGACGACGGAGAGGCCGAGGCCGGTCCCCTTCTCCTTCGTCGTGAAGAAGGGATCGAAGATCCGGGCGAGGTGCTCGGGCGGGATCCCCGGCCCGGTGTCGGCGACCTCGATCTCCACCGCGCCGTCGCGGAGGCGGGTGGCGACGCGGAGGCGGCCGGAGGCGCCCATCGCCTCGCAGGCGTTCATCGCGAGGTTCACGATCGCCTGCCGGATCTCGCCGAAGTCGGCGAGGACCGGCGGGACGGGGAGGAGGTCGCGCTCCAGCTCGATCCCCTGCGTCCGGAACTGGTTCGCGAGCAGGGAGAGCGCCTCCTCGGCGGCCGCCCGGGCGTCCACCGCCTTCGCCTCCACCGGGCGCTCGCGGGCGAAGTCGAGGAGGTTGCGGACGATGGCGGAGCAGCGCTGCGCCTCCCGCTCGACGAGGGCGAGGTTCGCGCGGAGCCGCTCCCGGCCGGCGTCGTCGACCGCCCCCTCGGCGAGCGTCCGCGACACGAGCTTCGCGAACGTGAGGATCCCGGCGAGGGGGTTGTTGATCTCGTGGGCGATCGAGGCGGAGAGCTTGCCGAGCGAGGAGAGCTTCTCGGCGCGGACGAGCCCCTCGTGCGCGGCCTCGAGGTCGGCGGTACGGGCCTCCACCTGCCGCTCGAGCCCGGACATCACGGAGGTGAGCTCGTCCTCCAGGCGGCGGAGCGACCGGGTCATCTCGTTGAACGACGCGGCGAGGAGGCCGAGCTCGCCGCGCGTCTGGACGCGGATCTCCACGTCGAGGTCGTCCCGGGCGACGCGGCGGGTGCCCTCGACGAGCGCGGCGACGGGCTCGAGGACCTCCGCCCGGCCCGCGAGGTAGAGGAGCCCGGCGAGGGCGAGGACGGCGGCGGCGAGGAGGGAGACGAACCCGCGCCGGAAGGCGAGGATCTCCGCGTCGAGCGGCGCGAGCGGGACGCGGAGCTGGAGGAGCCCGAGCACCTGCCGCCCGGGCGGGTGGACGTGGCAGGCGGCGGTGGCGCAGCTCCGCGAGTTGTGGATCGGGGAGGTGAGCTCGAGGAACCGGCCCCCCGGCCCCTCGACGACCTCGGCCCGCTCCGCCGCCGGGGCCCGCGAGAGGGGCTGGATGCGTCCGCCATGGCAGGCGGCGCACCCCCTGGAGCGCCGGTGCACGAGCCGCCCGAGCTCGTCCTTCACCGTGGAGAAGACGACGCGCCCGTGCTTGCTCACGACCCGGAGCCCGCCGAGCCCGTCGATCTCGCCGGCGTGGGCCATCGCCCGGTGGGAGTGGCCGTCCCGCTCCCCGAGCATCGCCTCGCGGGCGCCGGCCTGGATCGCCTCGCCGAGGAGCGCGCTGGACCGCTCGAGCTGGGCGACGAGGTCCCGGGACATCCGCCGCTCCGCGACCCAGAGCGCGGCGAGCGCCCCGATCGCGACTACCGCGCTCATCCCGAGGAGCTTCGTGGAGAGCCTCTGGCGGAAGGGGAGGGCGAGGAGGGCCTGCTGCAGCGGCCTCGGCTCGCCCGGATCGGGCGAGCCGTCGGGACGGAGCGTGAGCCCTGCGGACAAGCCCGTCACCTCCCCCGGCGGCGAGCCACCCCGCGCCGCCCGTGCGAATGATCCGACGCGCCCCGCCACGCCGGCCTTGGCCCCCGTCAACCATCATACGGCCGCTCGCGACTCGTGATCGGCCCCTGGCCTCGGGCCTCGGACCTCAGGCCTCGGGAACGGCGGCAGAAGAGGACACCCATGGAGACCGCCAAACGGGCACCAAGGCGGAAACGCCGGACACGGCCAAGCGGTCGCCCTGCTCGGATCCTTTTCTCCCCCTACCCGACCTCGGTCGTTCAGTGTCCCGTGTCCGGCCCTGCGCCCGGCGGCGCACCCCCGGGCGGCTCCTCCCTCGGGCGCCCGGGATGGAGGACGCGCTGCAAGAGCCGCTCGAGCCGTCCGATCTCGTCCTCGCTCGCGAGCTCGACGACCCGGCTCGGGGGAAGGCCCGCGCGGGCGGCCTGCTCCTCGAGGGCGCGGCGCAGCCGCTCGAGCCGCGCGAACACGAGGAGCCGGACGAGCAGGGCGAAGATCGCGGCGACGGCCGCGCCGATCGCGGCGAGGACGCCGCGCGTGGTGGCGATCGCGTCCTGCATCGCGTCGTGGTGACGGGTGAAGTCGTGGAGGACGAAGAGCCCCCCCACCTTCCGGCCCGCGGCGTCCCGCACCGGGAAGATCCCGCGGACGTAGGCGCGGTCGCCGCGGATCACCTCGCCGAGCGCGAGGCCCCGGTCCGGGAGGGACTCCACGTCTCCCTGCCAGTCGATGATGCCCTCGGTGAACGTCGTCGTGTCCACGACGACGACGTCCGGGCGGTCGTTCCAGGTGTTGGATCGGTGGCCGAGCACGTTCGCCCAGGCCTGCTCGTCGAGGAAGCGCTTCTTCACGAGGAGCCCGTACTCGTCGCCGGTCCGGGCCTTCATCGCGGTGAGGAAGTGGTCGATCTCCGAGGCGAGCTCCACGTAGCCGACGAGCTTCCCCTCGTGGAACCAGGGGCGGACCGCGCGCAGGGCGAAGGCGGTCTGGCCGAGCTCCTTCCCGGCGCCGAGGTCCCGGCTCTCGACCGCCTGCTGGAGGGTGATCCGGTCGACGCGGTCGCCGTGGAGCTCGGGCCGGTGCACCCGGAGGAAGACCTTCCGCTCCGGGTCGGGCTCGATGAAGTACCAGTGGGTGATCCGATCCCGCTCGGTCATCGTCCGGAAGAGCGGCGCGGCGACCTCGAGGAGCCGCTCGCGATCCCGGGTGACGAACGCGTGGCGGAGCCGGTCGTTCGCGAGGAGCGCGTCGAGGGTGGCGGCGAGACTCTCGATCTCCGCCCGCTCCTGGGCGGCGAAGGCGTCGGCCGCGCCCTGGAGCGTGGCCATCCCGGCGTCCTCGACGTTCCGCTCGAAGATCTCCCCCGCGACGTGGGCCCCGGCGAGGCCACCCGCGAGGGACACGGCCAGCACCAGGAAAGCGAGCTTCAGCTCGACCGAAAGGCTCCGCATCCGCCTTGGCTCCCCGTCTCTCCCCGTCGCGACCCCGGGGAGAGGCTAGCACGACGGCCGCAGCCCGGGCGGGCGGAGGCGATCCGGCGCGCCGCCGCCTCCGTGCCGCTCGACCTCGGCGAGGGCCGCCGGCGCCTCGGTCGCGACCGCCTCCACCTCTAGCGCGTCGCCGCCGGCAGCGCCGACGAGGTCGTCGCCAGCCTCCGCGTCGCGCAGGCGTGGGGCCACGTCGACGCCGCCTCCGTCGCGCCCGCCCTCGCGCCGTGCGACCGGGTGCTCGCCATGCTCTGGCGCCTCACCCACTGAACGCTCCCTGGGCCGCTGCCGCAGGCGCTTCTGCAGCGGCAGCGGTTTCCGCATCCGCACCCCCGCATCCGCACCCCCGCATCCGCACCCCCGCATCCGCACCCCCGCATCCGCACCCGCATCCGGAACGGCATCCGGAGCCGCATCCGAAACCGGACCCGGAACCGCAGCGGCGACCGCGACCGCTTCCGGCCGCCCGCAGCGAGGACGGCTGGAAGCCTTCAACGCCCTACAGGCTCCTCTAGCCGGCGTAGATCTCGGCCACGAGCTCCCGGAACCACGGCGGGCGGGAGAGGACGACGTAGACGAGCACGCTCGCCACGATCGGGAACGGGATCACGACGTCGATCGCGGCGAGGACGAGGAGCCAGAGCAGCGTCTTCGTGGACTTCTTCACGCCGGTCACCTCCGGAGCGGTCGCCTCAGGGGCCGTGAGGGAATCCCCGGACCGAGCCGGGCGGTCGAGACGCAAGCAGCGCAAGGCGCGCCGACCGAGCATATCCCGCCGATATGTGAGGGAGGCGCAACGCAGCGATGCGCAGCGCATCGGCCGATCCGGCGACGGGAGGGGATTTCTTCACGGCCCCTCACGGCGAGACGGGATCCGCCACCCGCACGAGCTGCTTGCCGAGGTTCTCTCCCCGCAGGAGCCCGAGGAAGGCGCGCGGGGCGCTCTCGAGCCCCTCCGCGACCGTCTCGCGCCAGCGGAGCTTCCCCTCCTTCACGAGCGCGACGAGCTCCTCGATCGCCTCGGGCCAGGCCTCCATGTGGTCCGAGACGATGAACCCCTGGAGGAGGATCCGGTTCACGAGGAGGGAGGAGGCGTTCCGGATGGGAATCTCCTGCCCCTCGTAGCCCGCGACGAGGCCGCAGAGGGCCACCCGGCCGAAGGCGTTCATCCGGGCGAGCGCCGCGTCGAGGACCGCGCCGCCCACGTTCTCGAAGACGACGTCGATGCCCGCGGGCGCCGCCTCCTTCAGGTGGCGGCGGAAGTCCGGATCCCGGTGGTCGAGGCAGGCGTCGAAGCCGAGGTCGGAGACGACGTGGGCGCACTTCGCCGGACCGCCGGCGATCCCGACCGCCCGGCAGCCGGCGAGCTTCGCGAGCTGCCCCGCGACGCTCCCCACCGCCCCCGCCGCCGCCGAGACGACCACCGTCTCGCCGGCCTTCGGCCGGCCGATGCGGCGCATCCCCCACCACGCCGTGACTCCGGGCATCCCGGCCACGCCGAGGGCGAGCGACCCGGGGACTCCGCGCGGCGCCCGCGCGAGCCCCTTGCCGTCCGAGAGGAAGAGCTCCTGCCAGCCCCCCATCCCCACGACGAGGTCCCCCTTGGACCAGCGCGGGTTCCTCGACTCGACGACCTCGCCGACCGTCCCGCCGACCATCGTCTCGCCGAGCGCCTGGCTCGGGGCGTAGCTCTTCCCCTCGTTCATCCGGCCGCGCATGTACGGGTCGAGGGAGAGGTGGTGGACGCGGACGAGGACCTGCCCCTCGCCGACGGCCGGGACGGGCACCTCCTCCAGCCGGAAGTCCGACTCCGCCGCCTTCTCGCGCGGCCGCGCGGCGAGCACCCAGCGCCGGTTCCTCAAGGCTTCTTCTCCGCCACGGAGTGGCCGCAGGAGGGGCAGGAGCCGACCTCGGCGAGCCGCTCGCGCCAGGTCGTGAGGGTCCCCGTCCGGAACGCCCAGACCGCGAGGGACGTGTCGCACTCCGGGCAGCGCACGGCGACGAGCGCGGCGATCCCGAGGAACCCCGTCCCCATCGCGAGGCCGATCGCCTGGTCCTTCAGAGAGGCCGGACCGACGAGATGGAAGACGGAGGCGGCGGCGGCGACCGTGATCCCGGCGAGCCCGGCCATCACCTTCCAGCCCTGCTTCGTCGCCGTGACGAGCGAGGGCCCCTTGGGCACGGGCTTCGGGGCGGGCATCGGGGCGGGCTTGGCTCGGATCTTCCCCACGGGCGGCTCCTTCGGGCTCGAGGGCCCGGGACGCCCGGGCTTCCGGGCGGCATCCTAGAACGGACGATCGCGATCCGGAAACGGTGGAACCGTGCCCAGGCTCCGCTCGCCCCGATTGCCGCGCTCGCTTCGATCCAGACCCTTCGTGGTTCCCCCGAGCCGGTCGAGGGGTCACCACGGACGGCCTCGCCTGCTGCCGCTCGCCCTGAGCCTGTCGAAGGGCGAGCGGAGGCGGGCGGGAAGCGCCCTCATGCCCAGCGGCGCACGAGCGTCTCGAGGTAGCGGGAGCGGACCTGCTCGGTGGCGAGGAGCCGCTTCGCCGGCGGGAGCCGGAGGATCGCGCCGAGGAGGGCGGAGAGGGCCCGGTGGCTCCAGAGGACGCGGTTGTCGAAGACGAGGTCCTGCAGCTTCCCGCGCTCGATCGCCATGAGGACGGCGCGGTGCGCCCCGTCGAGCGGCGTGAGGGTCCGCCGCCCGCGGGAGCGGAGCGAGAGCGCCCCGGGAGCGCAGACCGGGACGCAGACCCCGCAGCCGAGGCAGCGGTCCTCGTCGAGGCGGGCCACCGTCCGCTTCGGCCGCTTCGGGTCGTTCGCGGAGACGGCCGAGAGCGCCTCCACCGGGCAGGCCCGGACGCACTTCTCGCAGCCGTTGCAGGCCTTCTCGTCCACCGCGGGGAGGTACGCGGTCGTGTGGATGGGGTGGAGAGCGGCGAAGCGCCGGTGCGCGATCATCGCCTCGCAGCAGCAGCCGCAGCAGTTGCAGATGAAGGCCACTCCCTCGCGCACGTTCTCGCCGAACTGGACGAGCCCCTCCTCGCGGGCCCGGGCCAGGAGCTCGAGCCCCTCCACGACGTCCACCTCGCGGGCGTGGCCGTGGCGGACGAGGGACGAGGCCGTCGTCCCGAAGGTCATGCAGATGTCCATCGGCGCGTCGCAGGCCTTGCCGACGTGCTCCATCTTGTGGCGGCAGTAGCAGAGGGAGATGCCCCGGCAACTCGCCGTCCGGACGACCTCGCTCGCCCGCTCCCAGTCGAGGACGTGGAGCGCGTCGTCCTCCGGGAGGGCGGGCTCGTGGACGAAGGCCCGGCCGAGCTGGGTGCGGCCGCTCGCGAAGAGCTCGCGGACGAAGTCCTCCTCGACGTTCAGGTACTGGTGGAAGAGCTCGGCGAGGGCCTTCTGGTCCACGTCGGTGCGGACCCGCATCATCGAGAACTCGAAGAAGCCGGCCATCGGCGGCGGGAGGGCCCACCGGGTCTCGCCCTCCTCCTCGAAGTCCACGAGGAGCGCGCGCGAGGCGAGCTCGTCGAGGACCTTCCGGGCCTCCGGCCCGGGCAGCTTCCAGATCGCCGCGGCCTTCGCGAGCCCGAAGGGACGGAGGGGGAGGGCGGCGACGAGCCCCGCCTCCCGCTCGCTGAAGAGGATGCGGAGGATCCGGAAGAGGCTCTCCGAGGGTGGCGCGCCCTGCGGGTGGCGGTTCAGGCGATCGGTGAGGCGGTCGTAGACGGACCGCGAGGCGTGATGTGCCATCCGGGCTCCCGTGCGTGGAGGCCAGGAGAGCAGACGGGCGGGGTGGGTTCAAGGAGGAGGCGGCGGCGCGGGGGACTCCTTCACGTTCCGCCCCGTGCGCCGGCCCATCTGGAGGGCCGCCGGGGCGATCACGAGGATTCCCGGTCCAGGTCGCACCCGCTCGCGGGGCCCCAACTTCCGGGCCCTTCCACCCTCGGCCCGCCCGGAGCGAGGCGCTAGCGTCCATCCACGGGGGGTACGACATGGCCGAGGCCGCCCGGCGGACTGCGTTCGTGACCGGAGGGACTGGGTTCGTCGGGACGAACCTCGTCGAGGAGCTCGTCTCCTCGGGGTGGGACGTGACCGCGCTCCACCGTCCCGCCGCGCGCACCGGAGCGCTCGTTCGCCTCGGCGTCCGCCGGGTCGAGGGCGACGTCACCGACCTGGGGTCGCTGCGCCGCGCCATGCCGGAGGGGGTCGACGCCGTGTTCCACGTCGCGGCGTGCCTGACGTTCTGGGGGCCGCGCCATCGCGAGCAAGAGCGCGTGAACGTGGAGGGCACGGCCAACGTGGCTCGCGTCGCGCGGGAGCGCCGGGCGCGCAGGCTCGTGCACACCTCCAGCATCGCGGCGTTCGGCGAGCACGGCGGCGTCGTCACCGAGGACACGCCCTCGAACGCGGAGCGCGCACGCCTCAACTACTTCCGCACCAAGCGGCGCGGGGAGCTCGAGGTGCGCCGCGCGATCGACGCGGGGCTCGAGGCGGTGATCCTGAACCCCGCGAACGTCGTCGGGCCCCACGACCGCACCGGGTGGTCGCGCATCTTCCTCCTCGTCGAGCGGCGGAAGCTCCCGTTCCACTACCCCGGCCGCGCCTCGTTCTGCCACTCACGGGAGGTCGCGCGTGCGCACGTCGCAGCTGCGCTGCGCGGGCGGAGCGGCGCGAACTACCTGCTCGGCGGAGCGGACGCGACCTACGCGGATCTCGTCCGGGAGGTCGCCGCCCTCGTCGGGCGGCCGCCGCCGCGGCACACGGCGCCGGCATGGGTGGTCGAGACCCTCGCCGCGATCTCCGTCCTGCCGTCGTACGTCACGCGGCGCGAGCCTCCCGTCACGCCGGAGGGGGCGTACCTGGTCTGCCACGACCAGCTCTGCAGCTCGGACCGAGCCGTGAGAGAGCTCGCCTACCGGCCGATGCCGCTGCGCGCGATGCTCGAGGACGCGTACCGCTGGCTCGTCGCGGAGGGATGCCTGCCCGCCCGATCGGGCGGCCGTCGCGCGGCGTGAGCTGCGCCGCCGATCACTGAGGTGGTTCCCGCGGCGCGCGGAGCCCGAGCAGTCCGCTCGCGCCGGGCGCGTCAGCTCTTCTGGATGAGCTCGATCTTGTAGCCGTCCGGGTCCTGCACGAAGGCGATGACCGTGGTGCCGTGCTTCATCGGCCCGGCCTCGCGGGTGACGGTGCCGCCGCGCCGCTTGATCCCGGCGCAGGCCGCGTAGGCGTCTTCCACCTCGATCGCGACGTGGCCGAAGCCCTGGCCGAGGTCGTACCGGGGCGTGTCCCAGTTGTGGGTCAGCTCGATCGCCGCCTGCGCGGACTCCGGCCCGTACCCGACGAACGCGAGCGTGAAGCGGCCGTCCGGGTAGTCGCGCCGGCGGAGGAGGCTCATGCCGAGCACCTCGGTGTAGAACGCGATCGACCTCTCCAGATCGCCGACGCGGATCATCGTGTGGAGGATGCGCATCCGCGACGGATAGGCCGGCTGCGCACCGGGTGCAAGGGATCTCGGGCGAACGAGCTCACGCCTGCGGCCGCGATGGCCCCCCGGGAAGACGCCCATCGCCCCGGCCGGGCCCTGCGCTCCATGGACGGTACCGTAGCGGCGCCCCCCGCCCGTCACTACATCCCGGCCACCATGAAGAGCCTCGGAAGCTGGATGGTCGGCTACGGCGCGTTCCTCGTCGGGATCGGCGCGATCGGCTACCTCTCGAATCCGGAGAAGGCGGCGACCGCGCTCGTCTCGGGCGGCACCTTCGGCACGCTCTCCGCGGTGTGGGGAGTCCTCCTCCGGCGCGGCCTGGGCTGGGCGCGCTGGGCGGCGCGCGCCACGACCGCCTTCCTCGCGGTGGTGTTCACCTGGCGTGCCGTGGTGAGCTGGACGGCGGTCCTGGGCGGGCAGGCGGAGAAGACCGTCGCGGCCGGTCTCATCACCGCGATGCTGGCGGCGTCGATCGCGACGCTGTTCGTGCTGTTCGCGCGGCCGGCGGGCGGGCGCGCGGCCGACGCCGCCTCGCGCTGAATGAACCGCTGGTTCGCGCCGCCGACGTAGCGGGACGGGAGCAGCGAGCCCGCGAGGAGCCGCTGGATGCCGTCGAGGTCGCCGCCCGAGGCCGGCCCGATGGACGTGGTGGTGCCGCCGGTCGCGGCGGCCGGGGCGAGCTCGCGCGCGAACACGCGGATGAGGCGGCGTCGCAGCTCGTTGCGGACGGCGCGGTAGCGGGCCAGCTTCTCCCCTTCGGTGCCGCCCCCGGCGGCCGGGTCCTCCAGCGGCCACTGGACGCGGACGGCCCCGCGCAGCGCGGGCGGGGTCGGATCCTCCTCCCCCACCACCAGGATGGCCTGCACGTCGGAGGCGTCCACCTCCCCGAGCGCCATCGTGGGCTGGTGGGCGAAGTCCACGGACAGCTCGGCGAGGACGCGCCGGGCGACGAGGTCGACCTGCCCGCGGCCGGGGCTGGCGGAGGTGATCCGGACCTGCTTCGGCGCGAGCGCCCGCGCGATCCCCTCCGCGAGCTGCCCGAGGGCCGAGCCGGTCTTCGACAGGAGCAGCGCGTGGCGCGCGCCGCTCGAGTGCAGGAGGTCCGCGTCCGCTTCCCAGCTCGCCATGGCGACTCCTCCCGTCCGGACCGGGGTCCCTGCGCGGACCGGTG
>JBBIPT010000125.1:0-10738 GCA_037442705.1 Anaeromyxobacter sp. | reverse complement strand
GGGCCGCCCCGGCGGCGCGCGACCTCGGCGAGGCCGAAGGCGGCGAGGATCCGGGCCTCGCGCGGGGGGGTGAAGACCGCCCCGCGGGCGCCGTCGAGGGCGCGGGCGCAGACCGCCTCGAGGAGCGAGCCGTCGAGGCGCCGGGGCGACGGGTCGCGCTCGGTCCCGGCGTCGAGCGGGGCGAGGGGGCCGTTCCGCTCCCCGCGGAGCCTCCGGATCGCGGCGTCGAGCGCCGCCTCGGGAGGGAGGCGGGCGAGCGCCGCGAGGGCGGACTCCGTCGCGGAGGCGGTCACGGCGCGATGGGCACGTCGAGGACCTTCGCGCCGCGGGCCTCCGGGGCGTCGAAGTGCCACCACTCCTTCCGGTTCGGGCGGAAGCCCTCCGCCTCCATCGCCGCGCGGAGGAGATCGCGGTGCCGGCGGGCGGCGGGGGAGACCCCCTCCGTCGCATGGGCCCCGGCGGCGGGGACGAAGGCGTCGAACTCGGTCGGCATCTCGACCTCCTCGCCCTCCCGGGTGGCGAGGCCGACGTCCACCGCCGCGCCGCGGTTGTGGTTCGAGCCCCTGCGCGGGTCGGCGACGAAGCCCGGCCTCGGGAACCTCTTCCAGAGGGCCCACTGGACGGAGAGCGGCCGGTAGCAGTCGTAGAGCCGGAGCCGGAAGCCCTGGGCGCCGAGCCGCGCGGCCGCGCGGGCGAGCCGGTCCGCGACGGCGGGGAGGAGGAGGCAGCGGGCGCCCGCGGGGTAGAGCCGCTCGCCGACGAAGTTCCGCTCCGTCGCGTAGCGGAGGTCGAGGAGCGCGTGGGGGACCGCCTGTGCGACGTCCACGAGCACCGGCCGCGCGGGGGGCGCGGCGGGAGCGGGGCTCGCGCCGAGGAGGAGCGGGAGGGCCGCGAGCGCGAGCGGGAGCATCGGGGGGATTGTAGCCGCGTCCGCGGCGGTCGTCCCTCCGCGAAGACCCCGCCGCCTGGCGCCCCCGCCGGCCTCCGGCGCGCGCTGGGGCGCTCGGAGTGGTGATCGCCCAGGGGGACGTCTGCTGGGCCGACCTCCCCGACCCGGTCGGCCTCCGGGCCCGGATTCCGGCGGCCCGTCCTGGTCGTCCAGGGGGACGCCTTCAACCGGAGCCGGGTCGCGACGGTCGTCTGCGTGCCGCTCACGAGCGACCTGAAGGTGGCGGAGGCGCCCGGAAACGTGGGGCTGCCGGCCAGGAGCACGGGGCTCGCGGAGGCCTCCGTGGCGAACGTCTCGCAGATCGTGTCCCTCGACCGGGAGGCCCTCACGGAGCGGGTGGGGCGCGTCTCGAGGAGGCAGCTCGACCTCGTGTTCGCGGGGCTTGATCTGGTGCTCGGAAGGTAGGGCCGTGATGCCGCCGGGAGCGCCCTGCCCGCCGGTCGCCCATTGCCGGCGACGACCGCCGGAATTCGAGACCCGCGCCGTCCCGGATCGGTCGGGACCCTCCCCGGACCGCCGGATCGCCACCTGATCGCCCGCGGATCGCCTGCGGATCGCCTGCGGATCGCCGTGTCGGGGTTGTCATCGTCAGAGTGGGATGGCAGCTTCCACTCAGCGATGAGGGGGGCGCCGACCAGGGCGTGGGCAAAGCTCGAGCGGGCCGACGATGGCGGCCCGGTCGCCTGGCACCCGCTCGAGGACCACTGCGCCGATGTGGCGGCGGTCATGGAGCGACTGCTGGCGGACGACGTGATACGCCGGCGCCTCGCCCGGCTGGCCGGACTCGCCGATCTCGAGCTGCCCGCGCGAGCGCGCCTCTGCGTTCTCGCGGCGCTGCACGATGCCGGGAAGGTGAATCACGGTTTCCAGCGGAAGTGCGATCCCTCCGCCCGGGTCGTGGCGGGGCACGTGTCGCCGCTCGTTCACGGGCTCTTCGCGATCGATCCCTGGCTGAGAGAGGGCCTCCGGGGGGCGCTCCAGCTCGATCTCGTCGCGTCTTGGGGAGCAGAGCGGCTCCTGCTCGCGGCAGTGTCCCACCACGGCAGGCCCACGATCCCCGTCGGACGCGAAGCGAACCCGGCCCTCTGGCTGGCGAAGGACGGCAGCGATCCGATGGGCCGGATCGCATCGCTCGCCGAGCGGGCGCTGGAGTGGTTTCCGGAGGCCCTCGGCGGAACGCCCTCGTTCCCCGAAGCTCCCGAACTCGCCCACGCCTTCGCCGGGCTCATGACCTGGGCCGACTGGGTCGCGTCGGACGCGAGCCTCTTCCCGTTCACCGAGGAGGGCGATCCCCCCAGGATCGGCCTTGCCCGCGCCCACGCGGCACGAGCCTGGGAGAGGACCTGTCTCGATCCGGATCCGGTTCGCACGGCCCTGGGACCAGGTTTCGAATGGGATCGGACCTTCGAGTTCGAGCCCAAGCCGATGCAGCGAGCCGTCCTCGATCTCGACGTGCCGGCGGGAGGCGGCGTCGTCGTGCTGGAGGCGGAGACCGGTTCGGGGAAGACCGAAGCTGCGCTCGCCTGGTTCCTGAAGCTGCTCGGTCGCGGGGAGGTGGACGGGCTCTACTTCGCTCTCCCGACCCGCTCGGCGGCGGTCGAGATCCATCGCAGGGTCGCGGGCGACTGCGCGCGCGCCTTCGGGGAGGCGGCCCCTCCGGTGACACTCGCCGTGCCGGGATACTTGCGGGCGGCGACGGGCGGCCCAGCAGCGGATGGCCCGGCGCTCTGCACTCCGGAGGCGCTATGGCCCGACGACGACGCCGACCGGCGGCGGTGGCGGTCCTGGGCTGAGGAGAATGCGAAGCGGTACCTGGCCGGCCTCGTGGCGGTCGGCACGGTGGATCAGGTGCTGCTCGGGGCCCTTCAGGTGCCGCACGCCCACCTTCGCTCGGCCGCCCTGCTCCGGCAGCTGCTCGTCATCGACGAGGTCCACGCTTCCGACGGCTACATGACCGTGCTCCTCGAGGAGATCCTCGAGAGGCACCGGGCCGCCGGAGGGCATGCGCTCCTCATGTCCGCGACCTTGGGGGCGGCGGTCCGCGCGCGGCTCACGGGCGCAGCGCGGCCGTCCCTTTCGGCGAGCCTGGCCGTCGGCTACCCGGCCCTCACCGTGGCGAGCGCCGCAACCCCCCCGAGGGTCATCGGGATCCACCTTGAGCCGCGGCGGAAGACGGTCGCCGTGGAGCTTCGCGCGATCGCCCGCGAGCCGGGGACGGTAGCCGCGCTCGCGATCGAAGCCGCCCGGGCGGGGGCTCGAGTCATCGTCCTGCGAAACCTCGTCGCGGACGCCGTGGCGACGCAGCTCGCCGTCGAGGCCGCCGCGACCGCGGCCGACGGGGTGCTGCTCTTCCAGTGCGAGAGACGGTTCGCGCCGCATCACTCCCGCTACGCGGCCGAGGACCGGCGCCTCCTCGACGCCGCGCTGACCTCGGGACTCCGGAAGGACGGACCTGCGGGCGGCAGGGTCGTCGTCGCGACGCAGACGGTACAGCAGAGCCTCGATCTCGATTGCGACCTCCTCGTCACCGACCTCTGCCCGATGGACGTCCTTCTCCAGCGGATCGGCAGGCTCCACCGGCACGAGCGGGATCGTCCTTCGCCGTTCCGGAATCCCCGCGCCGTCGTCCTCCGCCCGTCCGAGGAGCTCGGCTCGTTCATCCGCGGAAGGGGAGAAGCGAGAGGCCCGTGCGGTATCGGGAGCGTCTACGCCGACCTGCGGCAGCTCGAGGCGACCCGGCGGCTCATCGCCGAGCTCGAGGAGTTCGAGATCCCGCTCATGAACCGGGAGCTCGTGGAGAAGTCCACGCACCCCGAGGCGCTCGAAGCGATCGTGAGAGACGCTGGCGATCGCTGGCTCGCGCACGCAGGGACCTGTGTCGGTGCGGGCCTCGCCAAGGCCAACCAGGGGCAGCTCAACAAGTTCGTCTGGTCCGAGCCCTACGGGGACGAGGGTTTCGCCGAGGGGATCGAGGGGACTGCGAAGACGCGGCTCGGGGCCGATGATCGCCTCGCCGTCTTTGCCCGGCCACTCGTCTCGCCCTTCGGGGCGACGGTCCAATCGGTCCAGGTGCCGAGCTGGCTCGCGCGCGGAGCGGGGAAGGAGGAGTCGCCCCGCCTGCTCGAGGCCGTGTCCGGGGATTCGGTAAGATTCCTGTTCGGCGAGCAGGAACTGCTCTACGACCGGCTCGGGCTCCGGAGGGTGGCCGGCCAGCCAGAGGAGGGAGCGCTGAGTGGCTGAGCAAGCGACCAAGAGGACTCAGAGGGGGCCGGGAAGCCGATCGACGGCGGCCGCCGGGGATCCGTCGGGCCCCACTTCGGCCGACTTCACCTCGCAGGGGCCCCAGCACGACCTGCTGGAGGAGCCACTCCTCACGCTCGTAGACGGGCCAGAGCGGTTGAAGATGAGCCTTCCCGGCGTACTCGCGGCGCTCGGGGCGCGAAGGGGTGACGGATTCGCCCTCATCCAGGCCCACCAGCGCCACGCCATGCACGCCTTCCTCGTCCAGCTCGCGGCGATGGCCATGCACCGGGGGCGGGAGTCCAGCGCCGCGCTGGAGCCGGGGCGGTGGCGTGAGTTGCTGCTCGGGCTCACCGGCGGCGAGCGCGAGCCGTGGTGCCTCGTCGTGCCCGATCTCGCGAAGCCCGCGTTCATGCAGCCGCCGGTGCCCGAGGGGACGCTGGACGGGTTCAGGGAAGTCGATCGCCCCGATCTTCTCGACGTGCCCATTCTCGCCAAGAATCACGACGTGAAGAGCGGGCGGATGTGGACGCCAGAACAGGAGCACTGGGTCTTCGCCCTCGTCTCGGCGCAGACGATGCACGGGTACACGGGTCGCGCGAATTACGGAGTCGCTCGGATGAACGGCGGCTACGGTAGCCGCCCGGGTGTCGGGCTTGCGCCGTCGCTGCGTGCCGGTGACCGCTTCGTTCGGGACCTCTGGAGACTCCCCGGGGAGCGGGCCAGTCTGCTGAAACGCTTCGATGCCTACGTGGACGATGGCGGGCGCGCACTTCTCTGGCTCGAGCCATGGGACGGCAGGGGATCGCTTCCATTTGCGGCTCTCGACCCCTGGTTCATCGAGATCGCGAGGAGGGCTCGCCTCATCGGCACTGGCGACGGGCGAATCCGGGCGACTGCACGCGGCACCGAGGTTCGGCGAGTAGCGGCGGAGGAGTTGAGCGGAGTGACGGGCGATCCGTGGACTCCGCTGGACAGAGAACGAGGAGTGGCCTTCTCGGCCACGGGCGAGGGATTCGGCTACCGGGTCCTCCAGCGGTTGCTCGGGGACGAGTACAAGCCGGGAGTCGCGCTACGTTGCGGCGCCGGCGAGGGCAACTCCCTCCTTGTCGCTTCCGTGCTTCCGAGAGGCCAAGGGAAGACCGGCGGGTACCACGAGCGAGCCGTACCGGTGCCGGCCAGGGCTGTCCGGCTCTTCGACGACGAGGGGCTCGAATCTCTGGCCTCTCGCTCGAGGGAGCGCGTCGAGGGGGCCGCCGACGTCGAGGCCTGGCTCAGGACGGCGCTGCTGGCTCTGGTGCAAGGCGATCCCGAGAAGCTGGACTGGAGCGACGATAGGGCTCGGGCATGGCTTCGTTCGTTCGAGTCCGTGGTGGACTCGCAGTTCTTCGAGCAACTGTGGGCGAGTCTCGACCGGCCGCAGCACGAGGCGCTTCGCGACTGGGAGCGCTGGCTCGTGAGTCTGGCGAGGCGCCTTCTCCACGAGGCCTTCGACGAGGCTCCAGTGCCCGAGGCCCGGCGCTACCGGGCAATCGCCGCGGCCGAGGGTGTGTTCGAGGGGACCATCCGGAAGAAGCTCCCTCACCTGTTCGAGGGGGCACAGGGGGGCGCATGGGCGAGATGAAGGTTGAAGCGAGCTCGGTTGCCGCCAGCGAAGCCAGGCGCGACGGCGTGGGGCTGCGCGAGGTCATCGGCAGGCTGGCGATCGCCATCGACGAATGGCTCGGTCCGGGCGACGTCGCGTCCCTGAGGCGCTTGAACTCCTCGCAACCAGGGGGGGGGGCTTTCTGGAGGTTCGCGGCGAACCTCCTCGACGACCAGATGCCGCGGGTTGGTCCGGGTCGCGACGCGGCCGAGCGAGCGTGGGGCGCCATTCTCGCCGGTATGGCCACCACGGCCGGTCTCAATCGCGGTGGCGCTCGCGCAGGTGCCGCGCTGGCGGAGGCAGGTGTCTCCGAGGGGCGCTTCGACCGGCTGCTGCGCTCGACCGGAGCCAGGCTCGCCGACGAGGTGCGAACGGCGGCGAGGTTCCTCGCATCCAAGGGGGCGCGCGTGGACTGGACCGACGTCGCGCGTCTCGTACTCGCGGCAGACGACGAGATCGAGGCGGCTCGAAGGACGCTCGCCCGTGCGTACTACCGCGCGCTGCGCGGCAAGAAGTCCGGGCAAGGCAAGACCAACTCATGAACCCGAACGGCGAGGACACGACCATGAGCACGTTCCTGCAGATCCACACCCTGACCTCCTACCCGGCCAGCCTCCTCAACCGGGACGACGCCGGACTCGCGAAGCGGATCCCGTTCGGCGGGACCATCCGCACGCGGGTCTCCTCCCAGTGTTTGAAGCGCCACTGGCGGATCTTCGCGGGAGAGGACGGCTTCGCCGGGCTCGGGGCCCCCGCTTCCATCCGCTCGCGAGTCACCTTCGAGGAGCACGTCGTGAAGCCGCTGGTCGGCGAGGGTGTCAGCGAGGAGATGGCGCGGGCGGTGGCAGGAGCCCTCGTCGACGCCCTCTTCGGCAAGAGCAAGAAGACCGCCGCGAAGGACGACGACGGGGAAGGGGACGACGGCTCCGAGGCACCCGAGGGGAAGGGCGGCCGCGTTCGCACGCAGCAGGTGACGGTCCTGGGCCGGCCCGAGGTCGAGTACCTCCTCGAGGTGGCTCGCCGGGTCTGCCGGGCGAAGCCCGCGCCGAAGGAGGCGAAGAAGGCCCTGGAGAAGGAGCTCGGCAAGGAAGGCCTCGCCAACCTGCGCTCGATCCAGCTGGGTGCCGGGCTCGACGCAGCCGTCTTCGGGAGGATGGTCACGAGCGACAACCTCGCCCGTTGCGACGCGGCCATCCACGTGGCCCATTCCTTCACCGTTCACGCGGAGGCGGTCGAGACCGACTACTTCTCCGCCATCGACGAGATCGCGAAGGAGGACGAGGCGCTCGGGAGCGGGCACATCAACACCGCGGAGCTGACGAGCGGTCTCTACTACGGCTACGTCGCCGTCGATGTCCCGCTGCTGGTGTCCAATCTCCAGGGCAAGAAGCGGGAAGCATGGCGCGACGGCGACCGCGGGCTCGCCGCGGGCGTCGTGGAGCGGCTGGTTAGGATGATCGCGACGGTGAGCCCGGGGGCGAAGCTCGGGGCGACGGCTCCCCACGCCGCATCGCACTTCGTCCTGGTCGAGGCGGGGAGCGCACAGCCTCGCACCCTCGCCAACGCCTTCCTCGAGGCGGTTCGGGTCACCGAATCCCGGCCGAGCCTCGTCGCCAACACGTACGCCGCGCTCGCCGACCACCTCGCCGGGCTCGACCGGATGTACGGCGCTTCGACCGAGCGAAGGGCCGCAAGCGAGTGGGTCCCGGATCGGATGGGCAACCCCCTCTCGTTGGTTCCCAGCCTCCCGCTTCGCGAGCTCGCCGAATGGACGGGAGCGCGGGTCCGGGAGGCGTGATGCCGGCGTTCCTCTTTCTTCGTCTCGACGCTCCCCTGATGGCGTTCGGTGGCGTGAAGGTCGATGAACGGGGACCGACGGGTCCCTTTCCGGGGAAGTCCCTCCTCGCTGGGCTGCTCGGAAACGCCCTCGGCTACGACCATCGGGACGCCGTCCGGCTGAGCCGCCTCCAGGAACGAATCCTCCACGGCGTCCGGAGGGATCGAGAGGGGAGGGTCGTGACCGACTACCAGACCGTCGATCTCGGGCAGGATCACCTGAAGATGAGAGGCTGGACCACAAAGGACAGGTCGGAGGGCCGAGAGGGCGGGCCGGCGAGCGAAGGCACCGCGATCCGGTATCGGCAGTACATCGCCGACGGGCGTTTCACGATCGCACTCCGCCTGACCCCGGACGAAGAGACGCCCACGCACGCCGACCTCGAGTGGGCCCTCGAACGACCCGAGCGGCCGCTCTTCATCGGGCGGAAGCCCTGCCTTCCGTCCGGCCCCATCCTGGCCGGACGCGTCGAAGCGCCCACGCTCGCGGAGGCCCTTCAGCGCGCCCCTTCGGTCGATCGCCTGGACGACGCCGGCCCGAAGACAGCGTGGCTGCCAGCGTTCGAGGCCTGGGAGGGCCCATCGCAGGAGATGCTCGTCGCGGACGAGCGGGACTGGCGCAACCAGATCGTCGTGGGGAGCCGGCTCATCCGGCAGGTGACCCTGGCGCCATTGACGGAGGGCGCATGAGCGGTGTGCTTCGGATGGTGAGGATGCGCCTGTCGCTGCCAGGACTCTTCCGGCTGGGCCGGGCTCGAGGCCTGCCGAACCGCGGAGCGGACCTCGGCTACCTCGCGCACTGCGAGCTCAAGGGGCTGTTCGGGGACGCGGCCCCGGGCCCCTTCCGGCTCGACGAGGCTCGCGGGCGGTGGCTCACGGTTCACGCCTACACGGCGAGGCCTAAAGAGGATCTCCTGGAGCACGCGCGGGCCTTCGCCGACCCTCTTGTCGCGGAGGCCTGGGACGCGGAGTCCCTCGCGGAGAAGGAGCTCCCCGCGACCTGGCAGGTGGGGCGCCGGATCGGATTCGAGGTCCGGTGCTGCCCGGTCGTGCGTCTCTCGAAGGAGCTGAAGCTGCCGGCCGACGGGAAGCGCGAGGCCACGATCGTGTCGGCGGGATCGGAGATCGATGCCTTTCTCGCCCGGGCGTGGCGCTCCCCCGAACCGCTGGATCGGGAAACCGTGTACCGGGACTGGCTCGACGCCGAGGTCGTGAGGCGTGGCGGGCTCGCCGGGGCGACCGTCCGGATCACGGCCATGAAGCGGGCCGCTCTCCTGCGGCGAGCCCACGGGCCGGATCGCAGGAGTCGCTTCGGCGAGCGGCCCGACGTGACCTTCTTGACGACCGCCGAGATCGTCGAACCCGCCGCCTTCGCCGGCCTGCTGGCTCGCGGGTTGGGTCGCCATCGCGCCTTCGGGTTCGGCATGGTCGTCCTGAGGCCTCTCTCGGAAGCATGCTGAGGGGTCGCCTCGGGCTCGAGACTGCGCGGATCCCCCAAGGGGATCGGCACGGCCTGCTGTGGCTCGGGCGCGGTGCGCTCACAGTGGAGGACGGGACGCTTCGGTACCGCACCGCGGGTCACGGCGGCCTGGAGCCCGGCGACTACGCGATCCCGTTCCAGATGGTGAACGCGGTGCTGCTCGAACCTGGGATGACGGTGAGCCACGACGCGCTTAGACTGCTCGCGCGCCACGGGACGGGCTTGGTTGCCGTTGGCGAGGACGGCACGCGCTTCTACGCCAGCATGCCGTTCGGCCCGGATGCGTCGGCCTTGGCGAGGCGCCAAGCAAGGGCCTGGGCGGACGAGTCGGGGGAACGGCTCCGGGTCGCCCGGCGGATGTACGCGTGGCGGTTCGGAGAGGTTCTCCCCGAGGAGGACATCACGGTGCTGCGCGGCATCGAGGGCGCCAGGATGCGGGAGACCTACCGCCGCCTGGCCGAGCAGTTCGGTGTGACCTGGAGCGGCAGGCGCTACGACCGGAACGACCCGTCCTCGACCGATCCGGTGAACCAGGCCATCAACCACGCCGCGAGCGCGGTGGAGGGTGCTGCCCAGGTGGCCGTGGCCGTGTGCGGGGCCATCCCGCAACTCGGCTTCATCCACGAGGAATCCGGGAACGCCTTCACCCTGGATGTGGCCGACCTGTTCAGGGGGGCCATCGCCCTGCCCGCAGCCTTCTCCGCCGTGCGCGAGGTTCAGAAGGACATACGAATCCCCCTTGAGCGGGCCGCGCGCCGCGCGGTGGGCCGGATGTTGCGCGAGAAGGACGTGATCCCGGGGATGATCGATCGGATCAAGGAGCTCCTTGCCGATGCCGATGACCGTGATCGTGACGCGTGACGTTGCCGGCCGCGTGCGTGGATTCCTGGCGTCCTGTTGCCTCGAGATCGCCCCAGGCGTCTACACGGCACCGGACATGACGCGAGGGGTCCGGGAGAGGGTGTGGGCGGTGATCGAGGACTGGATGTCGGGTCCCGGCGCTGGCTCTGCCGTGATGACCTGGCCCGATCAGAGCGCACCAGGGGGCCAGCAGGTGTGGTTTGTGGGGGAGCCGCCCAAGGAGTTATGGCAGATCGGGGAGCACATCCTCCTGAGGCGCGAAATCGCCCCCGTGGTGAATCGCGCCGGACCCAGTAAGTCGGCCGAACCTGACAACTGAATACCCGACAAGCGTCGCTATTGGCCGCAGCGGCGTACCCATGTATGTAAGAGGCTCCCCCGCGCACGCGGGGATCGGCCCGGGTCCGCGGCGTAGAGGAGCGTCACCTCGTCGGCTCCCCCGCGCACGCGGGGATCGGCCCGCCGCGCAGGGCGCGAGGGTCGCGAGCGCGCCGGCTCCCCCGCGCACGCGGGGATCGGCCCCTGTCGGTTTTGGCGCACCGGCCCCCCGGCGAGGCTCCCCCGCGCACGCGGGGATCGGCCCGGCTGGGACCCGGGAGACCCGCCGGAGATCGAGGCTCCCCCGCGCACGCGGGGATCGGCCCTCCGCTTCTACGCCCTCGCCGCGGCGCGTGCCGGCTCCCCCGCGCACGCGGGGATCGGCCCCCATCCCGACCGCACCACTCGC
>JBBIPT010000124.1:0-10786 GCA_037442705.1 Anaeromyxobacter sp. | reverse complement strand
CACCGTCCACACGATGGCGCGATAGCCCGCGGCGACCACCTGCGCGAGCATGTCGGCCGAGAACGACCGGTCGATCGCCAGGTACATCTGCCACCACGCCGGCCCGTCGGCGGCCGGTGGAGTGGACGTGGCGGCGGCCTTCAACCCCGCGAACGCCTCCTTCCACCCGGTGGAGGCCCGGGGCCGGAACCGCGCCATCGATCGCCGGGCCTTCGCCCCGGGCCTCGGCCCGGAGAGCCTCGTCGCCTGCTCCGGCTGTCACGGCTCCGACGACGAGGGGAGCCGCGGCCCCCACGGCTCGCGCTTCCCGAAGCTCCTCTCCCGGCGCCACCCGGCCGACCTCCGCGATCCGCAGATCCTCGAGACCGACCTCTGCTTCCGCTGCCACGCCTACGGCACCTACGCGGACCCGCTCGGCGGCGCGAGCCGGGCCGCGAGCCGCTTCCCGGGCCACGCCTCGCACGCCGGCCGCGGCCACGGCTGCTGGGCCTGCCACGAGGCGCACGGGAGCGCGGAGCTCCCCGCCCTCGTCGCCCTGCGGCCCGGCGGGCTCGTGGCCTACGCCCAGGACCAGGGCGGCGGCTCCTGCACGGCGAGCTGCCACGTGGCGACCCCGCCGTCCGCGGCCTACCGCGTGACCTACCCGAGGTGAGACCGATGCCGGCGGGGCGCCCTGGAGCCGAGGAGGCGAGGTGGCCGGCGGGCCGCCGCGCCCGCGCGCTCGTCCTCCTCGCCGCCTGTCCGCTCGCCGCCGGGGCGACCGACCTCACCGGGCGCGCGGACCTCACCGGCGCACGGGACGACTCGACGGGCGCCTCGAGCGAGTACCTCCGGCAGGTCTACACGCTCGACTACCGGCGCCAGGTCACCCAGCCGTTCTCCTACCGGTTCGGGCTCCGCGTCCAGGACGACCGCGGCTCCTCCACCGGCGCCGAGCTCTCGGGCAGGTTCGAGAGCCGCATCCTCGCTCCCTCCGCCTCGCTCGACTATCGGCTCCCGTCGTTCGGCCTCCTCCTCTCCTACCGGCTGAACGACGAGCGCCGGCTCGATCCCCGTGGAGCGGAGCCCCTCGACCGTTCCATCGAGCGGATCGCGGGCACCGTGCGGGGGCAGGTCCTCGACCGGGGAGACCTCGCCCTCGCCGCCGACCGGCTCGCCTACGCGAGCGACGCCGTGTCCACGACGGACGACAGGATCGGGCTCACCTTCCGCTACACGACCCCGTCCTTCCGGATCTCGAACGAGAACCGGATCCAGCGGTTCGAGGATGCGCGGACCGGCTTCACCCGGATCAGCATGGGGCCGCGCATCAGCTCGTCCTACACGCGGACGTTCGGCCAGGGGTGGGTCCTCTCCGCCCAGTACGTCCTCGACTACTTCCGGACCGAGCAGGAGGCGCGCTCCCTCTCGCCGGTGACGATCGCCACCGAGATCCCGGTGGAGGGGGGGCTCCACGCGCTCGACGACCTGCCCCTCGACGGCGATCCGATGACCCCCGAGCCCCGCCTCGTGGACCGGAGCTTCGACGCGAGCGCGGGCGTCTCCCTCGGACCTTCGGGGGCCTCGTTCCACAACCTCGCCGTCGACCTCGGCCGCGTGCTCACGGCCGAGGAGCTCCGCGTCCACGTCCGCGGCGGCACGGGCGCGCCCGTCCCCTTCGGAGGCCCGGTGACGTTCGCCGCGTACGCGAGCCAGGACGGCCTCCGGTGGGCGCCGGCCGGCGGGACGACGACCACCTTCGACCGCGATCTCAGCGCCTACGTCGTCGCCTTCGCGCCGCTGGGCGCGCGCTACTTCAAGGTGGTGAGCTTCGGGGTGAACGGCGTGGAGACGGTGGTCACCGAGCTCCAGTGCTTCGTCCGCGAGACTTTCCGGCCGGAGGAGACCCTCGTGTCGAGCGCGGTGCGGCAGGGGCTCGGCCTCGTCGTGGGCGCGCGCCCCTGGCCCCGGGTCTCGCTCGGCTTCTCGGGCCAGGTGAACGCGGACGCGCTCTCCCCGTACCGGGGGCGGCGGAGCTGGTCCACCGACACGAGCAACTCGCTCCAGGCCCGGCTCGGCCCTTACGGCCCCCACCGCTTCGAGGCGCGGCAGTCCCACACCTGGTCGCGGCGGCAGGGGGGCAGCTCCCAGAGCTCGCTCGCCTCCACGGTGCTCGCGCGCTACCAGCCGATCCCGCGCCTCGAGGCCGGCCTCTCCGCACGCTTCACGGAGGACCGCGCCGCGCGCGAGACCCCGGCGCCCGTGTCCACGCGGAGCCTCACCTTCGGCGGGTCGCTCGAGGGCCGCGCCGCGCCCTGGGAGACCCTCTCCGTCTCCGCCCAGGCGGGGATGAACCGGCAGTCGCTCGACGGCGGGGGGACGACCGACTACCTCGTCGGAGGGCTGCACGGCGAGGCGCGTCCGTGGCGCGACGTGGACGTCCGGGCGGACGCGACCCTCCAGCGCATCCTCTCGCGCCGCGGCGACACGGCCGCCCATGCGGCCTTCCCGATCCTCCGGGTCGTCGGCTACGAGCTCTACGCCGGCGAGGCGACCTACCGGCCGTCGCCCCAGCTCTCCGTCTCGGCCCGCCTCGGCTGGGCGAGGTCGGACTCCGCGGAGGGGCTCGTCCAGGTCTATCGGACGAGCTGGCTTCCGTTCCCCGGCGGGACGGTCCAGCTCGGCCTCGACCACGGGGAGGAGATCGATCCCCTCTCGGGGCAGTCCTACCGCCGGACCGCGGCGAACGCCCGATGGGACCTGAACCGCCACGCGCTCCTCCAGTTGAGCTACAACGCCTTCCGGGGAGCCGGGGCGCTCCCCGTGCGCCAGGAGAGCCTCTACCTGACGCTCACGCTGAGGACCTGAGGGAGGGCCTGGCCGTGTCTCGTACGAAGCTCCTCTGGCCCGCCGTCCTCGCGCTCGCCGCGCTCTCGTGCGGCGGGACCACCCGCTACGTGAGGGCCCGCACCGACCTCGGCGCGATCCGGGCGGTCGCGATCCTCCCCTTCGAGAACCTCGCGAACGACCGGCTCGGGTCGGAGCGGGTGGAGCGGATCTTCTTCACCGAGGTCCTCGCCACCGAGGCCTTCTCCGTGGTGGAGCCCGGGCTCGTCGCCCGGACCCTGCGCCGGGACCAGGTCGACCCGGCGAACCTCACCGCGGACGACTTCAAGCGGCTCGGGAAGGCGCTCGACGCCCAGGCGCTCTTCCTCGGCTCGGTCCTGGAGTACGACGAGGGGCGCGGCGGGCCCGCCCCGTCGCCCCGGGTGAAGCTCCAGTTCCGGCTCGTGGACGCGGAGACGGGCACGACCCTCTGGTCCGTCGCGCGGACGGCGGGCGGCGCGGGGGTCGCCGCGCGCCTCTTCGGCATCGGGGGCCGCTCCGCCGCGACGGTCGCCGAGGGGATCGTGAGGGAGGAGCTCTCGCGGCTCCTCCGCTAGGGCGACCATGACTTGGCAACAGGCGCGCCTTCGGAGAGTTCCGCTCGCCCTGAGCCTGGCGAAGGGCGAGCGGGCATCCGCGCGCCGATCCCGCTCGTGCTTCCCCCGAGCCCGTCGATCGCGATCACGAGCCGTCGTCTAGGGACCGATCGTGACCCGCCGCGCCGCGCCCGCCCTGCTCCTCCTCCTCGCGCCGGCCCTCGCCGCGCCCGCGGCGGAGCGGGTCGTGCTCGTGCCGTTCGAGGCGGTCGCCCGCGCCCGCTCGGCCCGCGCGCTGGTGATGCCGCAGGTGGAGGCGGCCCTCGCCGGCCGCGGCTACGCGGTCGTGGGCGGGGAGGTGGTGGAGGCCTTCCTCCACCGGGAGAGGATCCGCCACCTCGACTCGATCCCCACCCCGAAGCTCGCCGCGCTCCTCGACGAGCTCGACGCGGAGGCGGTGGTCCTCGGAGCGATCCTCACCTGGGAGGCCGCCGGCCCCGAGCCGCGCGTGGCGGTCGCGGCGCGGATCGTCGGGCGGGACGGCCACCCGCTCTGGAGCGGCGTCTCCGGCCTCTCCGCGGCGGAGACGGAGTCCGCCTTCGGCCTCGGGAGGGCGAAGGACGCGAGGGAGCTCTCGGAGCGGGTCGTCGCGAGGCTCCTCGACTCCCTCCCGCGCGGCCACCCGGGGAGCTTCCGGCCGAGGAAGCGGGAGCGGGACCTCCCGAGGGTCTACCGGGCCCGCGAGACCCTCGGGATGCCGCTGCGCGTCTGCGTCCTCCCGCTGGAGAACCGGACCGAGCAGGGTGAGTCCCCGCGGGTGGTGGAGGCGATCCTGCACCACCGCCTCAGGGAGCGGCCGGGCTTCACGATCGTCTCGCCCGCGGACCTCCGCGCGGCGATCGTCGCCTCGGGCCTCCGCGCCCCGTCCCTGCTCTCGCGGGATCAGCTCCGCACGCTCTCCGCCGAGGTGGGGACCTCCCTCTTCGTCCGCGGCGCCATCCTCGGGTTCGGGGCGGGGCCGGAGGGCGGGGGCGCCCCCGCGGTCGAGCTCCACCTCACGCTCCTCGACGCGGAGTCGGGCAGGACCCTCTGGTCCGGTCTCCACCGCCGGAGCGGGCTCGACTACGAAGGGATCCTCGGGCGCGGCGCCGTCCGGGAGCCCGCCGCCCTCGCCAGCCGCGTCGTGGCGGAGCTCTTCGACGCCTTCACCCTGCCCTGACCAACCCGCGGAGTCACGATGAGACCCCTCGCCGCCCTCCCCGTCGCCCTCCTCGCGGGCGCGTGCGCCACGGCATCCCCCACCTACCTCGCGCGCGTGAACGGCGAGACGATCGCCGGCAAGGAGCTCCGCCGCGAGTTCGCCCGGAGCCACTACGCGCTCGAGAAGATCCTCGGCGACGAGGCGGACGTCCGCAGGTACCTCGAGCGGCTCGTGGACCGCCGCCTCTTCGTGCAGGAGGCCTACCGGATCGGGCTCGAGGAGAGCCCCGAGGTCCGCGACGCGGTGCGCCGGTTCCGCTCCCAGAAGCTCGCCGAGGCCCTGCTCCGGGACGAGATCGACGAGCGTGCCGCGCCGGCCGACGCGGAGGTGCAGGCGGTCCACGAGGCGCTCGGCGATCCCCTGGAGGTCCGGCAGGTCGTCGTCGCGACGCGCGAGGAGGCCGGGGGGATCCGGGCCCGCGCCGCCGCGGGCGAGGACCTCGAACGGATCGCCCGGGAGCGGTCGATCGCCCCCTCCGCCCGGCAGGGCGGGATGATCGTCGTGAGCTGGGGCGGGGACGAGGCGTACGAGGAGCATGTCTTCCGCCTCGCGCCGGGGGAGCTGAGCCCGGTCTTCCGGTCGCGGCTCGGGTGGGAGGTCGCGCGGCTCGAGCGGCGGCGCCCCGCGGAGCGCCCGGCCCTCGAGAAGGTCGCGGGGAAGATCCGCCAGATCCTCGAGCGGCGCCGGCGCGCCGGCCTCGAGGAGGAGCTCTACGGCTCGCTCTGGGCGAAGCACGAGGCGCGGCTCCTCGACTGCGCGCCCACCCCCGAGTCCCTCGAGAAGGCGGCCTCCCCGGAGGCGGCCGCGCCGTGCGCGACGTGGCGGGGCGGAATGGCCACGGCCGCCGACCTCGCCGCCCGCCTGAAGCCCGAGCGCGCGAGGGCGGCGGGCGCGGAGTGGCCCGCGATCCGGAAGGCCCTCGTCGAGGACCTCGTGAACCGGGCGGTGCTCGCCCTCGAGGCCGAGGCGCGGGGCTACGCCTCGCGCCCGGAGATCGCCGAGAAGGTCCAGGCGCACCAGGACGACCTCGTGGAGTCGAGGCTCTACCGGGACGTGGTCACGGCGCGGATCGAGGTGGGCGAGGCGGAGGCGAAGGCCTTCTTCGAGGCGCGCCGCTCCGAGTTCGTCGAGGACGCGCGCCTCGAGCTCGCCCAGATCGTCGTCGAGACCCCGGAGGCCGCGGTGGAGGCGGAGCGGCGCGTCCGCTCCGGAGAACCGTTCGCCGAGGTCGCCGCCGCCCTCTCGATCGACCCGCGGACCTCGGAGGAAGGCGGCCGCGTGGGCGAGGTCGAGCGCCGCCTCCTGAAGGACGAGTTCGCGCCGCTGGGGCGCCTCGGGGAGGGGGAGGTGAGCGCGCCCATCCGCTCGCGGGACGGCTACCACCTCGTGAAGATCCTCTCCATCGTGCCCGAGCGGCCGCTCGCGTGGGAGGAGGCAGGCGAGGCGGCCCGCGCCCGGGCGCTCGACGAGCGGAAGAAGGCCGAGATGGAGCGTTGGGTCTCCCGGCTGCGGGGGGCGGCGCGGATCGAGGTCAACGACGCGGGGATCCGGGCCTACGCGCGCGAGCGGACGGAGCTCCTCCGGAGCGAGCAGGCCGAGGTGGAGCGGGCGAAGGCGCCCGGCCCGGGCTCCTGAGGGGCCTGGCCGCGGAGGCGCCAGAGGGGCCGCGCCGGCCCGGTCCGATTCCGCGCAGCTTCGTCCGGGACTGGCCGGTCCGGCGTGCTGGGAGCGCCCGGGCGGCGTAGGCTCGTCCGGTGATGCACGGCCGGGTGCCCGCGCTCCTCGCGCTCCTCGCGGCCGCCTCCACGCAGGCCGGGGAGGTGGCCCTCGCTCCCGCGCGCGGCGCCTCACAGCTCCAGCTGCAGGCCCTCCCTCCGCCCCCGAAGGTCGTGGTGAGGGAGACGAGCCGGTACGGCACCGTCACGATCGATCACGAGAAGCACCTCGCCCTCCGGGTCTCCTGCCGCCGGTGCCACGGCCCTGGCGTCGTCTCCCAGATCTCCTTCACGCCGCAGGTCGCGCACGAGCGGTGCGTCGGCTGCCATCGGGAGGCATCGCGCGGTCCGGTGCGGTGCGCCGGGTGTCACGTCCGGTCGCTCCCGGGAGAGGTGGCCGCGCGCGAGCCGGCCTCCGCGCCGCCCGCGCCCGCGAGGGCCTTGGCCGCGGAGGGGAAGGACCCTCCGGCGCTCCCGGCGGAGACCGCCGCCCCCGCGCGGAGCGGAGCCGCCCCGGGTCGAGCGCCGGAGCGGGTGGCCGCCGCGCGCTCCGCGAGGGAGGAGCCCGCGGCGCCGCAGGCGGGCGATCGCGAGCCGGAGGAGGAGCGCCGGACGCTTCCCGGGCGGCGCACCTGGCGGGGGAGGCGGCCCGGAGACACCGCCCCGGCCGGAGCGACGGGCGCCCGGGGCTCCGTCCCGAATCCGTTCGCGCCCGGGGATCCGGCGCAGGACATCCGCTCGCCCAACGCGGGACCCCCCGCCCCGGCGCCGGCCGTAGCCGGGCCGCCCGTCGGACGGCCCGCCCTCCTCGAGCTCGGGCTCAACGCCGGCTCCGGGCTCGGGGGGTCGCTCCGGCTCTCGTCGGCGGAGGGGAGGTTCACGAGGAGCTACGGGATCGAGCGGGTGGCGGACTCCTCCTCGGCGCGGATGCTGCTGCTCCTCGGCCTCGGGACGAGGCGGACCCTCCTCCCGCGCGTCGAGGCCTCCGGGGCGGCCATCTTCGGGTTCGACGCGCAGGAGCGGCCTCGCCTCGGCTTCGCCCCCTCGCTCGGAGCGCGGCTCGGCCTCGACTGGCGCCCGCCCGCCGGGCCGGTCCGCAGCGTCCAGCTCTCCCTCACCTGCACCGTCGGCTTCGCCCGGGAGGCGATCGGAGGCCAGACCGGTGGCCCGCGGGTCTTCGCGACACTCTCGGCCGGCTTCCGGCCGCCGTCCTCGTGAGACCACGCTGGGGGCCGTGATCGCTCGCGTCGAGCCGCGGCGTTCGCCCTTCGACAAGCTCAGGGCGAACGGCTGCGTGCAGGGGCCGCTCGGGTGCAAGCAGGTCCGCTCGTGGTGACCCCTCGACAGGCTCGGGCCGAACGGCTGCGTGCAGGGGCCGCTCGGGTGCAAGCAGGTCCGCTCGTGGTGACCCCTCGACAGGCTCGGAACGGAGATGCTTGTCGTCCGTTCGGACGGCCTCCCCTGGGGGCCCCCGCTCAGGGGCCTGCCTCCGGGCCGGGAGTGCCATACGATGGGTGAAGTTTCCCGTCGGAGGAGCCCATGCGCGCGCGAACGACGGTCCTCGCAGCCCTCTCCCTCGGCATCCTCTCCTGCGGTGGAGGGGGGCCGGGAGAGGTGGAGCTCCTGCCCTTCCCCGAGGAGGTCCGGCGAACGCTCGCGGGGAGCGACCGCTGCCTCGAGCAGGCCTGGGTCGTCCGGACGGCGGGAGCGTGGGCGGACCTCTGGTCCGGGATCTTCGCGTCGCAGGACCCTCCGCCCCCCGTCCCCGCGGTGGACTTCGAGAGGGAGACGGTCCTCTTCGTCTCCTGGGGGCAGAAGCCCACGTCCGGATACTCCATCGAGTTCACGCGGGCGGTGGAGCAGGCGGTCGTCCTGCGGGTCGGTGTCCTCTACACCGCGCCCGGGCCCGCGTGCATCACGCTGCCGGTCCTCACCTGCCCCTCCGCGGCGGTGAAGGTCGCCCGCTGGGACGACCCGGTGGTCTTCGTGCCGTTCCACGCGATCGACGGCTGCGGGGGCTGAGCGATTCCTCGCCGATCGCGCGCGTGCGGCCCGCCGGCCGCGGCGGTAGAGTCCCGCCGTGCCCGCTCCCGTCCGCCTCGTCCCGCTGGGTGGCCTCGGCGAGATCGGGATGAACTGCATGGCCGTCGAGTGCGACGGGCGGATCGCCGTCGTGGACTGCGGCGTCCTCTTCCCGAACGAACCGATCGGCGTCGATCTCATCGCGCCCGACCTCGCCTGGCTCCGGGAGCGGCGCGAGCGGGTCGGCGCGGTCTTCCTCACGCACGGCCACGAGGATCACGTCGGCGCCCTGCCGCTCCTGCTCAGGGACGTGAAGGCCCCCGTCTACGGGACGCGCTTCACCCTCGCGCTCCTCCGGCCGCGGCTCGACGAGGCGGGCGTCCGGGCCGACCTCCGCGAGGTCGCCCCGGGCGACGTCCGGCCCGCGGGCGAGGGCTCCCCCCTCGCCGCCGAGCTCTTCGCGGTGACCCACTCGATCCCGGACTCCTGCGGCCTCGCCCTCTCGACGCCCCAGGGGACGATCCTCCACACGGGCGACTTCAAGATCGATCCCGCCCCGATCGGCGGACCGGAGATGGACCTCGCCCGCATCGAGGCGCTCGGCCGGGCCGGGGTCCGGCTCCTCCTCTCCGACTCGACGAACGCGGAGCGGCACGGGTCCTCACTCTCCGAGTCGGAGGTCGGCGCGGCGCTCCTCGACGCCTGCGAGCGGGCCCGCGGGCGCGTCCTCGTCGCCTGCTTCGCCTCGAACGTCCACCGGATCCAGCAGATCGCGAACGCCGCGCGGGCGACGGGGAGGCGGCTCGCCCTCCTCGGCCGCGCGATGGAGACGAACGTCGCCGTGGCCCGGGCCCTCGGCTACCTCGACCTCCCCGCCTGGATGCCGGCCGGCTTCCCCGAGGCGGCGCTCCTCCCCCCGCGGGAGCTCTGCGTCCTCACGACGGGGACGCAGGGGGAGCCGCGGAGTGCGCTCGCGCGGCTCGCCCGCGGGGAGCATCCGGACCTCCGCGTCGCGCCGGGCGATCTCGTCGTCCTCTCCTCGCGACACATCCCAGGGAACGAGGTCGCGATCGGACAGGTCGTGAACGAGCTCTGCCGCCAGGGGGCGGAGGTCGCCTACGAGGGGGCGGGCCCCCTCCACGTCTCCGGCCACGCGCAGGAGGAGGAGCAGCGCCGGCTCATCCGGCTCGCGCGCCCCGCCCACTTCGTCCCCATCCACGGCGAGTACCGGCACCTCGCCCGCCACGCCGCGCACGCGGCGGCGGAGGGGGTGCCCGGGCGGGACGTCGTCGTGAACGGAGAGGTCGTCGAGCTCTCGGACACGGGCGTCTCCGTGCTCGCGGATCGGATCCCGGTCGGCAGGGTCTACGGGGACCGCGACGCGCTCCTCGGGGAGGGGATCGGGGCGCTCGTCGTCCGGGACCGCCGGCTCCTCGCGGAGGGCGGGCTCTGCATCGCGGTGCTCGCCGTGGACCGGGCCACCGGCGCGGTGGTGAGGGGCCCGGACCTCTTCGGCGTGGGCGTGGCCGGGCTCGACGGGGCAGAGGTGGAGATCCGGGCCGAGGCGCTCCGGGCGGTCGAGGAGCTGAGCGGCCCCGCGCGGACCGACGCCGCCGAGGTGCAGGAGGCGCTCCGCGCCGCCGTCCGGAGGTGGTTCCGCCGGGCGACGGGCCGGCGTCCCGCGGTGCTGCCCGTCGTCCTCGAGCTCTGAACACCCGAGCGTGATTCGGAAACACCCAAGGCTTCAGTCCTCAGGAAATGCATCTCTGCCGCCGTTCCCGGGGCCCGAGGTCCGAGGCCAGGGGCCGATCACGAATCGCGAGCGGCCGTTTGGGCTCACCCCCGCGCCACCGCGGCCGCGCCCGCCGCGACGAGCGCCGCCCCGAGCGCCTGGCGCCACGGCACCCGCTCCCCCATCGCGAGGGCGAGGAGCTGGGCGAAGACGACCGCCGTGTTCCGGAGCGTGAGCGCGACCCCCGCGCCGCTCTCCGCGAGGCCGTGGAGGAAGAGGAGGAAGGAGGCCGTGCAGAGGAGCCCGGCGGCGCCCCACCGCGCGGCGGCGCGCCCCCCGGGGAGCGAGAGGCCGCGCCGCCGGGCGGGGACGAGCACGGCGGGCAGCGCGACGGCGAGCGCGACGGCGAAGACCGGCGCGGGCGAGGCCCCCTGCGCAAGCGCCCGGGCGTAGAGGAGGTGGTATCCGGCGATGCTCGCGGCGCAGGCCGTGGCGAGGAGCACGCCCGCGCGGGAGGCGCGCCCCGATCGCCCCCCCCGCCCGGACCGGCCCGACCGCGGCCCGCGCGACCGGGGCTTCGGCGGCCCGGGCGACCGTAGAGGCCGTTCTTCATTTCCGCCTGTGCACCCAGTTCCAGACCCTCGAACAGCGCCTT
>JBBIPT010000123.1:0-10866 GCA_037442705.1 Anaeromyxobacter sp. | reverse complement strand
CGGGCGACCAGCGGCCGGCACCGCAAGGGGAACGGCGGCCCGGGCGGCCAGCGGCCGGCTGCGCGAGGGGAGCGGCGGCCCGTCAGGACTGTAGATACGTCTTCCCCCGGTAGGACTTCGCGAGGATGGCGAAGATGGTCGCGGCGCCCGCCATGAGGCCGGTGAAGACCCAGAAGAAGGCGGAGAGCTCGAGCGTCTTCTCGAGCGGCGCGAGGAAGGCGACGAGCAGGTTCCCGAAGGTCACGCAGAGGAGCCAGAAGCCCATGATCGTGGACTTCATGGCGCGCGGCGCCTGGGTGTAGGCGAACTCGAGGCCGGTGATCGAGACGAGGACCTCGGCCGTCGTGATCACCCAGTACTGGGCGATCTGCCAGGCGACGGGGACCTGCCCCACGCCCGCCAGCTCGATCCGGGCCTGGAGCGCCGCGGCGATGGCGAAGGAGACCGCGGCGAGGAACATCCCCACGGTCATCCGGCGGAGCGGCGAGAAGTTCACGCCGCGCCGCTCGAGCGGTCCGTAGACCCCCCAGTTGAGGAGCGGAATGATCATCATCACCATGAGCGGGTTCAGGGCGGGGATCTGCGACGACTCGAGCTCCCCGGCCCACCAGAGGATGCTGAAAGCCCGGTCCATCTGGCCGGCCTGCTTGATCCAGGTGGAGGAGTGCTGGTCGAAGAGCGCCCAGAAGACGCTCACCATGGAGAAGACGAGCATGATCCGGAGGACCGCGGGCGGCCCCTCGGCCGCCTCCTCGCCGTAGCGCTCCTTCGCGACCTCGAAGTAGCCCATCCCCGGCCGGCGGAGCCGCTGGTTCCGCATCGCGAAGAGGGAGACGGAGAGGAACCCGGCGTCCGGCTGGATGGCCTGCCGCTTCGAGAAGAGGGCGAGCCCGGCGCCGACGGAGACCACCGCGAAGGTCCCGATCGCCGCCCAGGCCGCTCCGGCCCGGTGATCGAGCGCCCCCATGAGGAACTCCCAGCCGAAGACGGCGACCGCGAAGGGGAGGAAGAAGAGCATCGCCGCGACGAAGTCCATCCCGCCGAGCCGGCCGCCCGGCTTCGGAGGGACGCGGGTGTACCTGTTCCGCCCGAGCCAGAAGATGAAGGTCGCGATCCCCATGAGCAGGCCGGGGATCCCGAACGCGATGTTGGGGCCGAGGCCGGGCCCGAGGGCGGGGTGGTGGTAGATCCAGGGGATGAGCAGCGTCGAGAAGAACGAGCCGAAGTTGATGGCGAAGTAGAAGATCTGGAAGACCTTCGGCACGAGGTGCGCCGTCTCCTTGCCGAACTGGTCCCCCACGTTCGCGGAGACGCAGGGCTTGATGCCGCCCGACCCGATCGCGATGAGCGTGAGGCCGATGTACATGCCGAGGGCGTGCTGATCGCCGATCGACAGCACCGCGTGGCCGCCGCAGTAGATGAGCGAGACCCAGAAGATGACCTTGTACTTCCCGACGAGCCGGTCGGCGAGGATCGCCCCGATCATCGGGAAGGCGTAGACCCCGGCCATGAAGAGGTGGACGACCTGCGTGGCCTTCGCCTCGGCCCCGGCGATGGCGGCCGGGTCGAGCCCCGCCCGGTCCTGGAAGCCGAGGTAGAGGGCGACGAGGTGCACGTACAGGATGGCCCGCATCCCGTAGTAGCTGAAGCGCTCGGCCGCCTCGTTGCCGATGATGTAGGGGATTCCGGGAGGGAAGCCGGCCTTCTTCGAGGGCTCGGCCGGCATCGCGATCTGGGGGGTGGCCATGACGGCGCACGATAGGGGGGAGCGACGCCACGGGCAAGGGCGTCCGGCTCGCGCGCCGCACGCGCGATACCCGGATCGGGCCTGCGGCGCGCGCCCGCCCCGGGTCCGTCAGGCCCCGGCCGGCTTCTCGAAGAGGTAGTGGGAGACCTGCCACTCGCGCCCGCCGCGGAAGCCGAAGAGCTCCGCGCAGGCCATGAAGAAGATCCGCCACATCGCGAGCCGGCGGCGCGCCTCGCGAGGCCCGTGGGTTTCCGCGAGGATCGGCAGCACCTCGGAGGTGCGCTCGTCGAGCCGCGAGAGCCATGCCTCGCTCGTCCTGCGGTAGTGCTCCCCCGAGACCCGCCAGTGGGCGGCGATCCGGAGATCCCGCTGGAAGTAGGTTCTGGCTCGTGAGCCTGGGGACCGTCTTCCTCCTGCAGGGCGCGCTCGTGCTCGTCGTCTCACTCCCGCTCCAGGTCGCGGTGGCGAGGGCGGGCCCGCCCCTCGGCCTCCTCGACGCGGGGGGGATCCTCCTCTTCGCCCTCGGCTTCGCCTTCGAGGCGGTGGCGGACCTCCAGCTCGCCCGCTTCAAGGCCGACCCGGCGAGCCGCGGCCGCGTGATGGACCGCGGACTCTGGCGCCTCACGCGCCACCCGAACTACTTCGGCGACGCGCTGCTCTGGTGGGGGCTCGGCCTCCTCGGCGCGGCGGCGGGCGCGGCCTGGACGCTCGTCTCTCCCGCGGTGATGACCTTCCTCCTCCTGCGCGTCTCCGGCGTGACGCTGCTGGAGCGGGACATCTCCGACCGGCGCCCCGGCTACCGGGACTACGTGCGGCGGACGAGCGCCTTCTTCCCCTGGTTTCCCCGGAGGGCCTGACGATGAGAACCTGGGGCTCGGCCGCGCCTCCGGGTGGCCGGGCTGGCTCCGGGGCCTGGGCGTCGTCGCGGGGATCGCGAGCCTCCCCGTCGCCCTCCAGTTCTGGGCGGATCCCTTCGCGATGCTCCTCGCGATCTCGGGGCCGCTCTGGCTCGCGTGGTTCGCGGCCGCGGCCGTGCGGCTCGCGCGGACGCCGGGCGCCGGGCGCCTGACGGGGCTCGTGCGGCTCAGGCCGTCGCGCCGACCGGCACCGCGCCCTGCCAGTCGAGGACCGCCGGGCCGGAGAGGGAGAAGGGCATCAGGATCGCGCCGAACCGCTCTCCGTCCTGCCAGGAGAGGAGGACCCGGGCGTGGAAGACGCTCCCCCGCCGCTCGATCTGCTCCACCTCGAGGAGGGCTCCCTCGCCGAGGGGCGCGGGGCCGGTGACGATGAGCTGGTGCGGTCCCACGTTCACCGCGGCGTACTCCCGCCCTGCGAGGCGGAGGCGGACCCCCGGCCCCTTGGACTCGTGGAGCGGCTCGGCCTCGCCGGCGTCCGGCTCCGGGTCCCAGCCGAGCGGCGCGGGCGCGCGCTCGAGGGCCCGCAGGGTGGACGGGAGCGCCGCCACGACGGGCGCGAGCCGCTCGGCCTCGGCCTCGGTCAGGTCCTCTAGCGCCGCGCCCTCCCCTCCCTCCTCCGGCCGGTCCGCGAGGGCCCGGGCCACCGCGTCCGCCGTGCGCACGATCCGGACGAGCTCCGCGGAGCGTCCCGCCGCGACCTGGACGCCGTGGTGGAGGAAGATCGCGTCGAGGACCGCGCGCGGGAACCCGAGGGCGTTCGCGACCGAGGCGCCGAGGGAGACGTGCCACCGGTCCACGACGCGCTCCCAGCGCCAGCCCGCGGGGCCCGAGGCCGCGCGGGTGCCCGCCGCGAGCCGCTCCACCGCCGCGACGGCGGCGAGCCGCCCCACGTCGTGGAGGAGCCCGCAGAGCCAGGCCTCGTCGCCGTCGAGCCCGCGCGCGAGCGCGAGCTCGCGGCTCACGATCGCCGAGGCGAGCGCGTCGCGCCAGGCGGCGCGCTGGAAGGCGGCGAAGGGGCCTCGCCGATCCCCGGGCGCGGGCGACGCCGCCTCCTTCGCGATCCGGAGGAGCTCCGCCGCGCCGATCCGGTCCACCGCGAGCGGGATCGATGCCGGCGCCTCGCCTCCGCCGAGGGCGGCGGCCGCGGCGAGGACCTGGGAGGCGGTCCCCGGATCGGCGGAGACGAGCCGCACGACCTCGCCCATCCCCACGTCCCCGCCCTCGAGCAGCGCCGCGAGCCGCCGGGCGATCGCGTCCGAGGGCGCGACCTTCGCCTCACCTCTCGCCAGCAGCTCCCCGATCGCCCGCTCGATGTCGATCATTCGTCTCTCCGCGAGAGAGAGGATCCCATGCGCGAACGGAGCGATCGAGTCCCGCGTCGGCGGGGCAAGCGCCGGCGTGACGCGCGCGCGTGGGATGGGAGAAGGTGCGCAGCGGCCGCGCCGGTGCCTCCTCGGAGGGTCGCGCGCCGTCCATCACCGGCGGTGCTACCGCCTCCGGGTCAAGGCATGGGGACGAGGGCGTGTGCGGCGAGGTCCCACCTCGCTTCCCTCGGCGGCAGGGGGGAGTCGTGGCGGCGCTCGGCTCGATCGATCCTGGACCGTTCGTGATCCCCCCGAGCCTGTCGAGGGGTCACCGCGACGGGCGGAACGGAATCCGTTCGCCCTGAGCCTGTCGAAGGGCGAACGTCGGGGCTCGATCCGTGCGGGCACGGCCATCGTGGCGGTGCGATCCGGACCGTTCGTGGTTCGACAGGCTCACCACGAACGGACTTGCATGGCCGTTCGCCCTGAGCCTGTCGAAGGGTGGACGTGGTGGCTCGATGCGAGGGATCGCGGCCATCAGCTCCCGCTCCCGCCCTCCCGTCCGGCACGCGCGAGCACCGCCGCGGGATCGAGCCAGAGGCGGCGAGCGAGCTCCTCCAGGACCTCGCGGGGGAGGCCCGCTCCGCGCGCCTCGGCCCCGGCGAGCGCCCAGAGCCGGTTCTGCGCCTCCCAGAGGTCGAGCCGGAGCCCGAGCCGCTCGGCGATGGCGAGGACCGCGGCCACCTCCGCGGCCCGCTCCGGGGGCGCCTCCCCCGCCCCGAGCCGGCGCAGCCGGTCGAGGACGATCGCCTCCGCGTCGCTCCGGACCCGCCGGAGGTTCAGGTGCGCGTCGAACCGGCGGGCGAGATCCGCGACCTCGCCGAGCCGCCGCTCCGCCTCCGGGAGGCCCATTTCCCCGCGCCGTGCAGCGGCCGTGACCTCGAGCAGCCGGCCGGTGAGCGTCACGTCGGCGGCGACCCGCAGCGGTCCGGGGATGGGCGAGTCGAGCTCCCGCAGGAACTCCATGAGCCGGCGGTTGTCCTCGTAGATCTCCCGGTGGTGGTCCTCGAGCCGGCGCAGCGTCCCCTCGAGGAGGGTGCGCGCGACGCGGCGCCGCTCGTCGAGGAAGAGGTCGCGGAGGGTGTAGTCCCGGCCGGGGAAGAAGTGGTCGATCTCCCGGAGCACGCGGGCGAAGGAGGCGCTCTCGAGCTTCCCGAAGAGCACCCGCTCCACGTCCGCGTGCTGCGCCTCGCCGCGCCACGGCGCGACGCCGCACCGGAAGTCCGCCGCCCCGAAGTGGAGGACGCAGCAGAGGAGGTCCTGCCCCTCCCCGGTGAAGCCGCTCTCGATCCGCATCCGGCCCAGGGTGAGGGTGGCCGGACCGGACTGGGCCTTCCGCGTCCCCTCGAGCCGGTAGCGGTAGCGGAAGACCTTCCCCTCCGGCGGGGTCTCGCGGACCGCGCTCGAGATCGCGAGGTGGGCCGCGACCCCTTCCAGCGTCGCGACGCTCGGCTGGACGAGGTTCTGGTACACGCCGCGGCCGTCCACGTGCTCGGGCCGGTTGGACGGCGCCCGCGCGAGGGCGCTCTCCAGGGCGGGCTCGAGGTCCACGCCGGTCGCGTCGCGGGCGAGCTGCACGGCGCGGGCGGCGTACTTCAGGACCTGCACCGTCTCCAGCCCCGAGATCTCCGCGAAGAACCAGCCGCAGCTCGTGAACATGAGGAGGGACTGACGCTGCATCTCGAGGAGCCGGAGGGCTCGCGAGGCGTCGGACGGGGAGAGCTCGCGCCCCGCCTCCCGGCGGAGGAAGCCCGCCGGCTCCGCGCCGAGCAGCACCTCCGCGTACCGGTCCCGCGCACCCCAGGGATCGCCGAGGAGCGGCGCCGCCTCCCGCTCGAAGATCGCGCCGAGCCGGTCCCGGAGCCCCTCGAGGGCCGCGAGGAGGGGCGCGCGCCAGGCCTGGTTCCAGCCCGGCTCCGCCCCCACCTGGCAGCCGCAGTCGCTCCGCCAGCGCTCGATCCCGTGGGCGCACGACCAGGAGGAGCCCTCGGCGATCTCCGCCTCCCACTCCGCCGGGACGGCGTCGAGCGCCTGCCCGAAGTTCACGATCTCCACGGCCCCGGAGCGCTCGAGGAGGCGGAGGGCCGCCGCCATCGTCTCGTCGCCCCCCTTCCTGTGGTGGCCGAGGGTCTCCCCGTCGAAGGCCACGGTGAGGACCTCGTCGTGGTGGCGGCCCCGGTCGAAGCCGCCCTCGAGCCGCGCCGCGAGCGCCTCGGGGGAGCCGAGCGCCCCGCCGAACGCGACGTCCCGGGCGATGGGTCCGTCGTAGAAGAAGACGACGACCTCCCGGTCGCCGGCCCGCACGCGGTAGGGCCTCGTCGGATCGAACCGCCCGCCCGTCGCGTCCCGCCACTCGCCGCCCGGCGGGCGGACGCGCCTCGCCTGGTAGGGCGAGAGGATCGTGAAGCGGAGCCACTCGCCGGCGAGCGCCGCGAGGGTCGCCCCGTCCGCGGCCGTCTCCGGCAGCCAGAGCCCCTCGGGATCCCGCCCGAAGCGCCTCCGGAAGTCGGCCACGCCCCAGCGGAGCTGCGTGAGCCGGTCCCGGGGCGAGGCGAGCGGGAGGATGGAGTGGCTGTAGCCCTGGGCGAGCGCGTTCCCGTGGCCGCGCGCCTCCCGGCTCCGGACGTCCGCCTCGACGATCCGCGCGTGGATCTCGGGCCGGAAGCGCTCGAGCCACTGGAGGAGGGTCGGCCCCACGTTGAAGGAGAGGTGGGCGTAGTTGTTCACGATGTCCACGATCCGGTCGGCCGGGCCCTTCACGCGGGCGGCGGCGTTCGGGCCGTAGCACTCGGCGGCGATCCGCTCGTTCCAGTCGTGGAACGGCTCGGCGGAGTCCTGGACCTCGATCTCGTCGATCCAGGGGTTCTCGCGCGGCGGCTGGTAGAAGTGGCCGTGCAGGCAGAGCAGGCGTCGGGTCATCCTCGGATCTCCGCTCCGGGCCGGGGGCTCCGGCCCCGATGGGCACTCCACGATCTCTCACGTTATCCTCCCGGCATGAAGGTCGTGCTCACGGTGGCGGGGTCGGACTCCGGCGGGGGGGCCGGGATCCAGGCGGACCTCCGGACCTTCGCCGCGCACGGCCTCCACGGGGCGAGCGCGGTCACGGCCGTGACCGCGCAGAACTCCGTCGGCGTGTCGGACTGGGTCGCGCTCGAACCCCGGATGGTGGCAGCGCAGATCGAGGCCGTGGCGACCGACATGCCCGTCGCCGCGGCGAAGACCGGGATGCTCGCGACCGCCCCGATCGTGGAGGCGGTCGCCGAGGCCGTGGCCCGGCTCCGGCTCGCGCCCCTCGTCGTCGACCCGGTGATGGTCGCGCGGAGCGGAGATCGGCTCCTCGCGCCGGCCGCGGAGCGCGCCTACGTGGAGCGGCTCTTCCCTCTCGCGACCCTGCTCACCCCGAACCTGCACGAGGCGGAGGCCCTCCTCGGCCGGAGGGTCCGCGACGTCCCGGCGATGCGCGAGGCCGCGCGCGACCTCGCCTCGCTCGGTCCCGCCGCCGTGCTCGTGAAGGGCGGCGCCCTCGAGGGCGAGGCGGTGGACGTCCTCCTCGCCGGGGAGTCCCTCCTCGAGCTCCGGGGGCCCCGGGTCGAGACGGAGCACACCCACGGCACGGGCTGCACCCTCTCCGCGGCGATCTGCGCCCGGCTCGCCCTCGGCGAGGGGCTCGCGGGCGCCGTCCGGGGCGCGAAGGCCTGGCTCGGTGAGGCCCTCCGGCGGGCCTACGCCACGGGGAAGGGGCGCGGGGTGCCGGACCACCTCCACGCCCTCGCTCCCCGGCGGCCGTAGCCTGGGAGCCCGTAGGGCGTTGGGCACCCGCTTCGCGCTGGCGCGCTACGCGGGGGCCTGGTCGGGCGGCAGCGGCTGCCGTTCGGATGCGGTCACGGATGCGGTAGCGGATGCCGTTGCGGGCCCAGTCGCGGTTGCGGTTGCCGTTCCGGTTGCGGCTGCGGCTGCGCCTGCGGTCGCAGCTCTGGCGCCTCACCCACTGAGTCCGAGCGCCGAAGACGGCGAGAGGCGAGTCTAGAGCCGGACGGTGAGCCCGACCCCCAGGTGGTGGACGAGGGCGAAGTTGTAGACGGAGTCGCCGTCCGCCCCGCCCTCGATGAAGCGATAGCCGGCCCGGGCCGAGACGCCCTCGCGGAGGGCCACCTCCAGGGCGAGCCCCACGTCCTCGGCCCGTCCCTGCGGCGCCGCGAGGGCGTCCCCGTCGAGCACGAGGGAGAGGCCCGGCGAGAGCCGGAGGGCGCCGCGGAAGGAGAGGAGCGGGACGAACCCCGTGTTCGCGCGCCGGCGGACCTCGGCGCCTGCGAGCGTGACGTCGGCGTCCCGGATCTTCGCGGTGAAGCCGACGTCCGCCTCCCACCGGGGAGTGCGGACGATCCCGTAGCGGTAGGTGAGCCGCCAGGAGTCGAACCGGTAGCCGGCGCGCACGTCCGAGCCGGCGGGGTAGGTCGCGTCGAGGAACCGGACGTCGCGGGGGAGCGTGCCCCGGGCCGAGAGGCGGACCGGCGTGTAGAAGGCGAAGAGGGTGTGCCGCTCCGCGAAGGCCGCCCCGAGGCGGACGCGGGTGTACGGGCCGGCCGAGGCGTCGAGGTCGTCCACGAGGGAGAGGTCCGTCCCCGCGTCGCCGGGGATCCGGACGTCGTTCCGGGTGGCCCAGATCGCTCCGGTCTCCACGTCGGCGAACCAGTCGGTTGCCTTCGCGGGCCACGGGGTTGCCAGGATCGCGAGGAGCGTCGAAAGGTGGAGGCGCATGCTCGCTTCGTAGGGGAGACCGCCCCTCCCGTCGTCCCCCTGCCGGGGCCTCGACATCGGGCGTCTTGCCGCATCCGAACGGGCTCCTGCCCCTGCTAGGTTCCCTGCGTTCGCTTCCTGCGAACGTCGAGGGAGGGGAAGCCCGCGTGCTGCAGATCGAGCGCCGCGTCCCGCTGGACCGCCGAGGCCGAGAGGCCAGGGGCGAGTTCGCCCCGCGACAGGGCCGCGCCGCCGGAGCTCCCGGACGCGAAGCGTAGCACCCCGCTCTCGCCCGATCCCGGCCCCGCCACCGGCCCGTTCCGGCTCCAGTCCAGCTCGTCGTACGTCCGCCGGCCCGCGCGCCGACCGGCGGCGGCGGAGAGGCGCGCGTGGAAGAGGGGAGACGTGGGATGGCTCGACGCATCGTGGGACCTTCTGCCTGGCTCGGGGGCGCCGCCGGGCTCGTGATCGGCGCGGTCGCCGCCGGGCTCGTCGCGGCGGGGAACCCCGGCAACATGGGGCTCTGCATCGCCTGCTTCCTCCGCGACTCGGCGGGGGCCTTCGGGGGCGCCGCGCTCGGGATGGGCGGCGTCGCGTACCTGCGCCCGGAGATCCTCGGGCTCCTGCTCGGCGCGCTCGTCGCCGCGCTCGCCACCCGGGAATTCCGGGCGCGAGGCGGATCCGCCTTCCTCGTCCGCTTCGTCCTCGGCTTCGTCTTCATGGCCTCCGCCCTCGTCTTCCTCGGGTGCACGGTCCGCGCCTGGCTCCGGCTCGGCGGCGGGGACCTCAACGCGGCGATCGGGATCGCCGGGCTCGTCGCCGGGATCTGGGTCGGGGTGGCCTTCCTCCGCCGGGGCTTCAACCTGGGCCGCGCGCGCTCTCTCGCGCGCCCCGCCGGCTGGGCCGGCCCGGCCGTCGCCCTCGCCCTGCTCGCGCTCGCGGCCATGGCCGCCTTCGACACGAAGCCTTCCTTCCTCACCGTGACCCCCGCGGGAGCGCGGGCGACGCCCCAGGGCGCCCTCGTCCAGGGCGGGTCGGTCCTTCGGCCGGCCGGCGCGACGCTCGCCGGCGGAGCCGTCGTCGCCTCGGACGGGACGGTCGTGAGCCCGGCCGAGGCGGTCGCCCGGGCGGGGCCGCTGCCCGGGGGGAAGCGCGCCCCGTTCCTCCTCTCGCTCCTCGCGGGCCTCCTCCTCGGCGCCCTCGCCCAGCGGAGCCGCTTCTGCAGCGTGGGCGGCATCCGGGACGTGTTCCTCGTGCGCCGCCTCGACCTCCTCTTCGGCGTCCTCGGGCTCCTCGCGGGGGCCCTCGCGGTGAACCTCGCCCTCGGCCAGTTCCGGCTCGGGTTCGCCGACCAGCCGGTCGCGCACGCCGACGTCCTCGGGAACTTCGCCGCCATGGCGGTGGCCGGCCTCTCGGCGGTCCTGCTCGGCGGCTGCCCGTTCCGCCAGGTCGTGATGACGGGCGAGGGGGACGTCGACGCGGGCGGCGCCGTCCTCGGGATGGTCGCAGGGGCCCTGTTCGCCCACGGCCTCGGCGTCGCCTCGACGGCGAAGGGGCTCGCCCCGATGGCCTGGCCCGCCCTGGCGGTCATGGCCGCCGTCCTCGTCGCCGTCGCCGTCTGGAAGCGCGAGCGCGCCCCGTCCACCGCACCGTCCGCCCCGAACCTCCAGCCCAACCCCTGAGGAGGAACCTACCCATGCAGATCGACGCCCGCGGGCTCTCGTGCCCGCTCCCGCTGATGCGGACGAAGAAGGCCCTGGAGGACTCGCCCGCGAGCCTCACCGTGCTCGTGACGAGCGGGACCGCCAGGGCGAACGTGGTGAGCCTCCTCTCCGACGAGGGGTTCGCCGTGACCGTGGACCCGGGCGACGGCGAGTGGCGGATCGAGGCCCGCCGCCCATGAGCCTGCGCGCGCTCCTCCTCCGGCTCGGAGGGTTCCTCCGCCGGCCACCGGAGGAGGACGGGCTCTTCCTCTTCGAGGAGGTCTCCGAGGCGCTCCGGGCGGAGCGGGCGCTCCGCGCGGCCCGCTACGAGCTCCGGCTCGTGGCGCCGCCGCCCGAGCTGCGGGCGGGCTGCGACCTCGCGGTCGCCGTCGCGCCGT
>JBBIPT010000122.1:0-10936 GCA_037442705.1 Anaeromyxobacter sp. | reverse complement strand
GGCTCCTCCGCCCCGTCGAGGAGGGCCCGCAGCTCCTCCGCCGTGGCCGGGCGCCGCGAGCGGTCCTTCTCGGACGCGCGCGCCACGAAGTCCACGAGCTTCGGCCAGGCGGCGAGCTCGGGGACGGCGGAGGAGAGGCTCGGGACCTTCTCGAAGGCGTGGGCGGCCACGAGGGCGCGGACGTCGGAAGTGTCGAAGGGGTGGCGCCCCGAGAGCATCACGAAGGCGAGGATCCCGACGGCGTAGAGATCGGCCCGCCGGTCCACCTCCCCGCCCACCGCCTGCTCCGGGGCGAGGTACTCGGGGGTGCCGACGACGAGCCCCGCCTGCGTCCGGGCCGCGTCGGGCCTCGCCTCCGTCCACTTCGCGATCCCGAAGTCGAGGACCTTGAGCCGCTCGTCCGGCGGCGCGCCGCAGAGCCAGAGGTTCTCCGGCTTCAGGTCCCGGTGGACGATCCCGGCCGCGTGGGCGGCGGCGAGGCCGTCGAGGATCTCGCGGAGGAGCCGGGCCGCGCGCGCCGGGGAGAGGCGCCCCTCCCGGTCGAGGACGGCGCGGAGCGACTCCCCCTCGAGGAGCTCCATCGCGAGGTAGGGGCGCCCGCCCGCGTCCTCGCCGAAGTCGAGGACCTCGACGACGTGGGGGGAGGCGAGCCGCGTGGCGATCCGGGCCTCCCGGCGGAACCGTTCCCGCTCGGAGGGGCTGTGGAGGAGGTCGGCGTGGAGGATCTTCACCGCGGCCTTGCGGCCGACGTGGACGTGCTCGGCCCGGTAGACCGAACCCATGCCCCCCGTGCCGAGGAGCGTCTCGATCCGCCAGCGCCCGTCCAGGACCGCGCCGGGCCCGAGGTCCTGGGCCTCCCCCTTGCCGGGACCCTGTCTCGCCGAGGCCAGGGGCTACCCGCGGAGGAAGGAGAGGAGGACGACGGCGAAGAAGACGGGGACGAGGAGGGCGACGAGCCCGCCGACGAGGAGGGCGGCGATCACCGCGTAGCGGCGCGCTCCCCGGGGCGGGAGGGGGGCGTCGATCGGGAGGCGGAGCGGCACGGCGGCATTCTAGCCGGGAACGGCCGGGCGGAGGTCCGCGGTCCGCAGCGCACGGGGGTTGAACCCGGAGCGAGGGTGCGCTGTCATGCCGCGAGTGCCCCTCCCGAAGCCCTTCGGGCCGGACGAGCTCCTCCAGGCGGTGCGAGAAGTCCTCGATCACCCCGGCCACGGGGGTCACGGCACGGGGGCGGGGAGCGCTCCGGCCATCGCGACGAACCGGAGCGCGTAGGCGGGGCCGCGCGCCTCGTCCTCGTGCTTGAAGAAGACGAACGCCTCCTCCCACGGCTGGGCCAGGACGAGCCGCACCCACCTCGCGAGCGCGGCCTCGTCGTAGTCCGGCCTCCGGAGCCGGAGGTAGCCGAACCTCGCGGTCGCGGCGAGCGGCGTCGACCCGTCCTCGCCGTCCGCCACGCAGAGGGCGGCCCCGGCCTTCGCGAGGGCGGCGAGCACGGCGTCGTCCCGCCAGCTCGCGTGCCGGAACTCGAACGCGGAGCGGCCGCCCGGCGGGAGGAGGCCGAGGAAGTCCTCGAGGAGCGGCAGGTCCTTCTTCAGGGAGGGCGGGAGCTGCCAGAGGATCGGTCCGAGCGAGGGGCCGAGCTCCGCCGCCGCACGGCGGAAGAAGGCGACGTCGTCCGCGACGCCGGCGAGCCGGCGGAGGTGGGTGATCCGCCGGGGCGCCTTGAGCGCGAAGACGAAGGGCGTCTGGGCCGCCTCGCGCCAGGAGGCGAGCGTCTTCGCCTCGGGCATCCGGTAGAACGTGGCGTTCACCTCGACGGCCGGCAGCCGCTCCGCGTAGGCGGAGAGCATCCGGGAGGAGGGGAGGCCCTCGGGGTAGAAGCGCCCCTTCCAGGCGGGGTAGCTCCAGCCGCTCGTTCCGGCGAGGACGTGCACGGCCCCTTCGTAACCCGGGACGCCGCGCGGCGCGCTACTCTCGCCCCGTGACGCCCCACGAGGCTGCGCGCGGGTTCGAGCGGGCCGCGGACGCCTACGAGCGCGGCCGGCCCGAGTACCCGGCCGCCGCCCTCGAACTCGTCGCGAGGGCCCTCGGCCTCGTCCCCGGGGCGCGCCTCCTCGACCTCGGCGCCGGGACGGGGAAGTTCTCCCGCCTCGCCGCGGCCCGCGGCGCACGGGTCACGGCCCTCGAGCCTGCGGACGCGATGATCCGCCGGGTGGCCGGGGCCGCCGGCGTGACCCCCGTGCGCGGGCTCGCCGAGGCGATCCCGTTCCGGTCCGGGTCGTTCGACGGCGCGGCGGCCGCCTCCGCCTTCCACTGGTTCGACGGCGCCCGCGCGCTGCCGGAGATCCACCGGATCCTCCGTCCCGGGGCCCGGCTCGCGCTCCTCTGGAACCTGCGGGACGACGCCGAGCCGTGGGTCGCCGCCCTCTCCGCCGTCGTGAACCGGAAGGAGGGCGCCGCCCCCCGCTACCGCAAGGGGGAGTGGCGCGCCGCCTTCGAACTCGCCCCGGGGCTCTTCGAGCCGGCCGAGGAGGCGCACTTCCGCCACGTGCACGCGCTCTCGCCGGCGGGGCTCGTGGACCGGGTCGCCTCCGTGAGCTTCGTCGCGGCGATGGACGCCCCGGAGCGGGAGGCGATCCTCGCGGACGTGCGCGCGCTCCTCGCCTCGCACCCCGGGACCGCGGGACGGGAGACGGTGGAGCTGCCCTACCTCACCGACGTCCACGTCTACCGGAGGGCGTGAGCGGAGCCCCACGCTGTTCGACCAGCGCTCCCCTTGCCCGGACCGGCCGCTGGCCGCCCGGGCCGCCATTCCGCCGTGTGCTCGGCGCGCACGGCGGGGGCCCGACGCGCGCGCTTGCGTGCGCCGCTCGACGCGCGTCGGTCCGAACTCGCCTCCGCCGTTCCGCTCGCTGCGCTTCGCGGCGGCGGAAGCTCAAACAACGGACCTCCGCGCCCTCGTGGGACTCGCGACGCGCGCGTTCCTCGGCTCGTCGCGGCGGGCGCGCCTCACGAACACGGCGTCACGGCGGCCCGGGCGTCTCGCGCTGTTTCTCGGGAAAGGGGGTCCCGAGCGGCAACTCTCGAGATCCTGGAACCTCCCCTCTCCCCCACGGCAACGCAACGCGCCGGCTTCGGGGCTCCGCAGCGACCGGCGTGACTGCGCGTCTTCTGCAGACGCATCCCCCACGGACCGCACTGCAAAGGGCGGGACACCGCGCTTCCGGAGCCTTCTGGAGCCCCCGCGCGGTGGCCCGCACGGCTTTGCAGGCGGGGAGCGGGCATGGCGGGACCGCTCCAACACGGACCCGTCTCTGGCGCGCGGAGCGCCGGGAGTCGCGGAGCCCCGAAGGCCGGCACGCGTCGACGCTTCACCCATTCCCGAAAGCCGGCACGCGGCAGCGCCGCCTCATCGAGAGCACCCCTCGAACACCTGGATCGAGCCCTCCGCCCCGGACTCGACTATCATCCCGCGCGCATGGTGCGCATCACCTGGCCGCTCGCGATCCTCCTCGTCGTCGTCATCGTGATCCTGGCGCGTCACCCGCGCCTCGCGGGTCCGGTCCTCCTCGTCTTCGGGGTCTGGTTCCTCCTCGAGTGGCTCCGGGCGCGCCGGCGGCGGCGCTGATCCCCGTGCGGAGGGCGCCCGGGTCGCCTACCATCCGGGCATGGCGAAGCGATCGAAGCTCCGGGTGGGCGTCTCGTCCTGCCTGCTCGGGCGCGAGGTCCGCTACGACGGCCAGCACGAGCGGAACGACTTCGTCGTCGACGTGCTCGGCCCCTTCGTGGAGTTCGTCCCGGTCTGCCCGGAGCTCGAGGTGGGGATGGGGGTGCCGCGCGAGCCGGTGAGGCTCGTCGGCGCGTCCGCCGCGCCCCGGATGATCGCGGAGCGGAGCGGGAAGGACCACACCGAGGCGATGCTCCGGTTCTCCGAGGCCCGGGTGAAGGAGCTCGAGGGGCTCGACCTCTGCGGCTACGTGACGAAGAAGGACTCGCCGTCCTGCGGGATGGAGCGGGTCCGCGTCCACGGGCCGAAGGGCGGGCCGCCCCGGCGGGACGGGGTGGGGATCTTCGCGCGCGCGCTCCTCGAGCGGCTCCCCCTCCTGCCGGTGGAGGAGGAGGGGAGGCTCCTCGACCCCTCGCTCCGCGAGAGCTTCGTCGAGCGGATCTTCGCCTACGCCCGCTGGAAGGAGGCGGTCGCGGGGGGCATGAAGCGGGGCGACCTCGTCCGCTTCCACACGGCGCACAAGCTCGCGATCCTCGCCCACAGCCCGGCGGCCTACCGGCGGCTCGGCGCGCTCGTCGGCGGGATGGGGAAGGGGTCCATCGCGAAGACCGTCGCCGCCTACGGCGGCGGGCTCATGTCGGCCCTCCGCGTGCCGGCCACGCGGGGCCGGCACGCGAACGTGCTGCAGCACATGCTCGGGTACTTCCGGGACGCCCTCGACGGCGACGACCGGAAGGAGCTCTCCGGCGCGGTGGAGGACTACGCGAAGGGGCTCCTCCCGCTCGTCGTCCCCCTCACGCTCTTCCGCCACCACGTCCGGCGCCACGGGGTGGAGTACCTCGCGGGCCAGACCTACCTCGATCCGGACCCGAAGGAGCTCATGCTCCGGAACCACGTCTAGGGAGATCGTGACCGTCCCCGCCGAGCGCATCCACGCGACGAACGGGGCGCCGGTCCGTCCGGAGCGGGAGCTCGTCCTCTACTGGATGATCGCGAACCGCCGCGCCCGGTGGAACCCGGCGCTGGAGCGGGCCGTCGAGCTCGCCCGGAGCCTCGGGAAGCCCCTCGTCGTCCTCGAGCCCCTCCGCTGCGACTGCCCGCACGCGAGCGACCGGCTCCACGCCTTCGTGCTCGAGGGGATGGCAGACAACGCGGGGCGGCTCGCCGGGCGGGCGCTCCACCACCCGTACGTCGAGCCGTCGCGCGGGGCGGGGAAGGGGCTCCTCGCCGCGCTCGCCGCGCGGTCCTGCGCCGTCGTGACGGACGACTGGCCGGCGTTCTTCCTCCCGCGCGCGGTGGAGGCGGCGGCCCGGGCGCTCGACGTCCGGCTCGAGGCGGTCGACGGGAGCTGCCTCGTCCCCTTCCGGCTCGCGGGGCGCGATCACCCCTACGCCCACGCCTACCGGCGGCACCTCCAGAAGACGCTCCCGAGGTTCCTCGACCTCCTCCCCGCGCGGGATCCCCTCGCGCGGACGAGGCTCCCGCAGCTCGCCCGGCTCCCCGCGGAGATCCTGCGCCGCTGGCCGGCGGCGAAGCCCGAGGACCTCGCGCGGCCGGGCCGGATCCTCGCCCGGCTGCCCATCGACCACGAGGTGCCGCCCGTCCCGTCCCGCCGCGGCGGCGCGGCGGCGGCCGGGCGGAGGCTCCGGGCGTTCCTCGACCGCGTCCTCCCGCGCTACGCGGAGGAGCGGAACGATCCGGACGCGGGCGCGTCGAGCGGGCTCTCCCCCTGGCTCCACTTCGGCCACCTCTCCTCGTTCGAGGTCGTCCGCGCGGTCCTCGAGCGGGAAGGGTGGACGCCGGGCTCCCTCCCTCCGAAGGCGACCGGCGCGCGCGAGGGCTGGTGGGGGCTCTCTCCCGGGGCGGAGGCCTTCCTCGACCAGCTCGTGACCTGGCGGGAGCTCGGCTTCGTCACCTGCGCGCACCTCCCGGCTCACCGGGAGTGGGGGTCGCTCCCGGCATGGGCGAGGGCGACGCTCGAGCGCCACGCGCGGGATCCGCGGACGCCCGTCTACTCCCGCGCCGACCTCGAGGGGGCGCGGACGCACGACCCGCTCTGGAACGCCGCCCAGCGGGAGCTCCTGCGGGAGGGGGCGATCCACGGCTACCTCCGCATGCTCTGGGGGAAGAAGATCCTCGAGTGGACGCGGTCGCCGCGCGAGGCGCTCGCGACGATGCTCGAGCTCAACGACCGGTGGGCGCTCGACGGGCGGGACCCGAACTCCCTCTCGGGGATCTTCTGGTGCCTCGGCCGGTACGACCGGCCCTGGTTCCCGGAGCGGCCGGTCTTCGGGACCGTCCGCTTCATGTCGAGCGAGCGGACGGCGAAGAAGGTGGAGCTGGCGCGGTACCTGGAGCGGTGGGGAGGGTGAGCGCGCGCCGGCCCGTCCTCGTCACCGGAGCGTCCGGGTTCGTCGGGACCGCCCTCTTGGCGGCGCTCCGCAGGGAAGGCGTCCCGGTGCGGGCGGTCTCCCGGAAGGCGCGCGCGCCCGGGGAGGAGGGCGTGGAGTGGGTGGAGGCCGACCTCTCCCGCACGGCCGACCTGCCGCGCGCCCTCGACGGGGCGGGGACCGCCTTCTTCCTCGTGCGAGGAGGCGGTCGTCCAGCGGCTGGGACCCGGGCTGCGGCGGTAGACGCCGGTTCGCGACCGGCGGCCTCGTCCCCGCTCGGCCTTCGACAGGCTCAGGCCGAGCGGAGTCCCACGATCGTCAGTTGGCGGAGATCAGACCGGCGGCGCCAGGCTCGCGACGAGCACGCTCCAGATCGCGTGGGAGAGGACGGAGGGGAAGAGCCGGCCGCGCCAGGCGGCGAGGGCGCCCCAGGCGGCGTAGGTCGGCGCGGTCGCGAGGGCGAGGAAGGGCTCCCCGGTGGCGAGCGCGAGCGCCACCGCGAGCGCGGTGGCGGCGAGGACGCCGCGGACGCGGCCGAGCCGGGCGGCGAGCCGCTCCTGGACCACCCCGCGCCAGAAGAGCTCTTCCGCGGGGGCGACGAGGAGCCCGAGGGCGAGCGCGGGGAGGACCCCGCGCGTCGCGAAGCGGTCGAACATGGAGTGGAGCGGGCCGCAGAGGGCGTCGCCGAGCCCGCCGCACCCCGCCCAGAGGAAGGCGCGCGTCCCCGCGTAGAGGAGGAGCGCGACGCCGATCGCGAGGGCGGCGTCATCCCCGGTGGGGCGAAGGCGCCCGCGCGCGCCGGGGAGCGAGGCGCGGAGGGAGAGGACGATCCAGAGGGCGCAGAACGGCGCGGCCGCGGCGAAGAACCACGGGGGGCTCGCCGAGACGAGGAGCGCCCAGAGGACCGCCGCGCCGGCCGCGCCCGCCGTGGTAGCTTTCACCGGCCCAGGCTACCTTCGGAGCCCCGCCGCGGAAAGGAAGGGACGCGCATGCCCACGATGTCCTCGGTGAACCCCGCCACGGGCGAGACGTTCGGCCGCTTCGAGGAGCTCTCCGGCGCCGAGCTCGAGGGCCGGATCGCGCGCGCGGCGGAGACGTTCCGCGGCTGGCGGAAGCGCCCGTTCGCGGAGCGCGCGGCGCTCATGCGCCGCGCCGCGGCGGTCCTGGAGGAGCGGAAGGAGCACTGGGGCCGCACGATGACCCTGGAGATGGGGAAGACCCTGAAGTCGGCGATCGCCGAGGCGGAGAAGTGCGCCTGGGTCTGCCGCTACTACGCCGACGAGGCGGAGCGCTTCCTCGCCGACGAGGAGGTGAAGGCGAGCGCGACCCGGTCGTTCGTCCGGTTCCTGCCGCTCGGGCCGGTCCTCGCGGTGATGCCCTGGAACTTCCCCTTCTGGCAGGTCTTCCGGTTCGCCGCCCCCGCGCTCATGGCCGGGAACGTGGGGCTCCTGAAGCACGCCTCCAACGTCCCGGCCTCGGCCCTCGCCATCGAGGAGGTGTTCCGGCTCGCGGGCTTCCCCGAGGGCTGCTTCCAGACGCTCCTCGTCGGCTCCTCCCGCGTCGCCCGGATCGTCGAGGACGACCGGGTCGTCGCCGCGACCCTCACCGGCAGCGAGTGGGCGGGGGCCGCCGTCGCCGCCACCGCGGGGAAGGCGATCAAGAAGACGGTGCTCGAGCTCGGCGGCTCGGACCCCTTCGTCGTGATGCCGAGCGCGGACCTCGACGCGGCGGTGAAGACCGCGGTGACGGCCCGCTGCATCAACAACGGCCAGTCCTGCATCGCCGCGAAGCGCTTCATCGTCCACGAGCGGATCTACGGGCGGTTCGAGGAGGAGTTCGTCGCCCGGATGGGTGCGCTGAAGGTGGGCGATCCGATGGACCCCGGGACGGACGTGGGGCCGCTCGCCACCGGGGCCGAGCTCGAGAAGCTCGCCGCCCAGGTGGACGCGGCCGTGAAGGACGGAGCGCGGCTCCTCACCGGAGGGAAGGCGCCCGGGGGAAAGGGCTTCTACTACCCGCCGACGGTCCTCGCCGGCATCCCGCGGTCCTCCCCCTCGTACCGGGAGGAGATCTTCGGGCCGGTGGCGATGCTCCACCGCGTGAAGGACCTCGAGGAGGCGATCTCCGTGGCGAACGACGTGCCGTTCGGCCTCGGCTCGTCGGTCTGGACGAACGACGAGCGGGAGCGGAGCCGGTTCATCGACGACGTGGAGGCGGGGGCGACCTTCGTGAACGCGATGGTGGCGTCCGACCCGAGGCTCCCCTTCGGCGGCGTGAAGAAGTCGGGCTACGGGCGCGAGCTCGCCCGCGAGGGGATCCGCGAGTTCGTGAACGTGAAGACCGTGGCGATCCACGAGGCGGCGCCGGCGGCCCGCTCCGAGACGGAGTGATCGCCGGCGGCACCGACCCGGTGGGCGGATGTGGGCGCGGCGGCGGGGCCGGAGGGGGTGCAGGGCCCCGGTCCGCGCGCTACATTCGATCCGTGGCGCGAGCGAGGATCACCGGTTCCGCGGACGCGGCCGCCCTGCGGCTCGAGCGGCTCGGCCGCCTGCAGTCGCTCACGGAGGCGCTCTCCGCCGCGGCGACGGGCGAGGAGGTGGCCCGAATCGTCTTCGAGCGGGGGCTCGCCCTCGCCGACGCGAGCGCGGTGGCCGTCTTCCGGGAGCGGACGCCGGGGGAGCTCGAGCTCCTGCACGGCGCCGGGATCTCCGAGGAGTTCGCGAGCGCGTTTCGGCGGGTCTTCCTCGACGAGCCTTTGCCGGTGGCGGCGGCGGTGAAGGGGGGGGAGGCGGTCTGGCTCCGCTCCCGCCGGGAGATCGCGGCCCAGTTCCCCACGCTCCTGCCCCTCGCGGAGCGGGAGGGCGTCGAGGCCTGGGCGGCCGTGCCCGTGTCGCAGGGAGGCGGGCGCGGATCGATCGCGCTCCAGTACGACGCGCCTCGCGCCTTCGACGAGGAGGAGCGCGCGTACCTCGTCGCCGCCGTCCGCCAGTGCGTGCAGGCGATCGAACGGGCGCGCCTCTTCGACGCCCACAAGCGGCTCGCCGACCGGCTGCAGCACCTCCAGCTCACCGTGGCGACGCTCTCCGCGGCCGCGACGCCCCACGACGTCGCCGCCGTCGCCTTCCGGGCGCTCGGGGCGATCGGCGCGTGCGCGGCGGAGATCCACGCGCTGCGCGGCGCGGACCGCCTCGCCCTCCTCGCCCGCTACGGCCGCGCGGCCGGGGAGGAGGCCGGCGTCGCCTCCATCGACGCGCCCACGCCCGCGGCCGAGGTGGTCCGGACGGGCCGGGCGCTCTGGCTCGAGTCTCCGGACGAGATCGAGGGCCGTTACCCCCACCTCGCGAAGGAGCGGGCGAGCCGCGAGGAGGGGGCCTGGGCCGTCGTGCCGCTCCTCGCCTCCGGGAGGGCCCTCGGTGCCCTCTCCGTCGCGTTCCCGCAGGCGCGGCGGCTCGAAGGGGACGAGCGGACGTTCGTGCGGCTCGTGGCGCAGCCCTGCGCCGCGGCCCTCGAGCGCTCGCGGCTCTTCGAGGAGGTCGCGAGGAGCCGGGCGGAGGCGGAGGGGACGGCGGCCCTGCTCGGCGGCCTCTACGGGGCGGCGCCCATCGGCCTCGCGCTCCTCGACCGGGACCTCCGGTTCGTCCGGGTGAACGACGTCTTCGGCCGCGCGGACGGGGTCTCCCCGGAGGCCCATCCCGGGAAGACCCCGCTCGACGTGCTCCCCGGCGCGGCGGGTGAGCAGCTCCACGCCGCGGCGCGAACGGCCCTGCTCGACGGGGAGCCGGTGGAGCGGGTCGTGGTCGGCGAGACGCTCGCGGATCCGGGGGTGACCCGCCGCCGGGCGACGAGCGCCTTCCCGGTTCGCGTGGACGGCGAGGTCGTCGGCGTCGGCGTCCTCCTGCGCGACGCGTGACGCCGCGTCCCTTGTCCGCGGGAGGCGGGCTCGCGAACCTTGCGCCCCCCGGCGATGCAACTGTAGGATCCGCGGCGTGAAATTCACGTGCGAGCGGTGCGGGAAGAAGTACGCCACCGCCGAGGATCCGGCCCCCGGTCGCGTCTACAAGCTGAAGTGCAAGGCGTGCGGCCACCTCATCGTGGTGAAGGCCTCCGCGGGAGCGTCCTCGTCCGACGGCGCTCCCGCGCACGAGCCCCAGGGCGCGTCCGAGACGCACCCGGCCGCGACGCCGGAGATCCAGCTCGAGATCGCGCCGCCGGAGCCGGCCGCTCCCTTCCCCGATCCCGGGACGCCGCCGCCCCTCGACGCCACGACCGAGGTCTCGATGGCGGGGCTCTCCGTGGATCCGCCTCCCTGGCCGAACGCTCCGCCTCCCGTGGCGCCCTGGGAGGCGCCCGCCCCGGAGGCGCCGCCGCCCGGCTCCCCGCCGGAGGGCTACGTGGATCTCTTCGGCGAGGGGGCCAGGGAGGCGGAGAAGGGGCCGAAGGACGATCCCTTCCTCGCCGCGGCCCGGGCCTCGCTGCCCGACGGGTACGGAGACGGAAACCCGGCAGCGCCGGACCCCTTCGGCGGCCTCCGGGAGGAGCTCTCGGAGGGGCTCCCGCCGCAGAAGGAGCCCACGCCGTATCGATCGACGACGAGGGTGCCGGCGATCCCCAGGCCGGCGCAGCAGAAGAGCGCGATGCCGCTCGTGCTCATCGGCGCGGGCGCGCTCGTGCTCGTCGGGATCCTGGGCTTCGTCCTGCTCGGCGGGAAGAAGCCGGAGCCGCCGGCGAGGCCCGTCGCGCAGGCCCAGCCGCCCGCGCCCGCCGCCCCCCCGCAGGCGCCGCCGGTCCAGGAGCCTCCCCCGGCAGCGGCGGAGCCCGC
>JBBIPT010000121.1:0-10944 GCA_037442705.1 Anaeromyxobacter sp. | reverse complement strand
GTTCAGGCGCGCGTCACCGAGGTCGGCGCCGGCAAACTCCGAAACGATCTCTTCGCGATTGGGTCCGAGCACCCTGACGGTAGATCACACCAGCGAGCGACGGGCAAGATGTGTGGGATCGTCAGGCCTCGGACCTCAGGCCTCGGGAACGGCGGCAGAGATGCATTTCCTGAGGCCTGAAGCCTTGGGTGTTTCCGAATCGCGCTCGGGCGTTTCAGATCCCGGGCACCGGCGGCGCGGGCGCGTCGGCGAGGTCCGGCGCGGGGCCGCCGCCGATCCCGAGCGCGTCGGCGATCGGGACCTGCGCCGCGATCACGAGCGCGACGAGCTCGGGGAGCGGCATCCCGGCGAGCTCCGCGCCCCGCCGGATGTACTCGCGGTCCACCGACCGGGCGAAGGCCTTGTCCTTCATCTTCTTCACGACGGACTCGGGCGGCAGGTCGCGCACGCTCTTCGAGGGGCGCACGAGGGCGCAGGCGCCCACGAAGCCGGTGAGCTCGTCCGCCGCGACGATCGCCTTCTCGAGCGGCGCCTCCCGCGGGATGTTCGTGTAGTCCGCGTGCGCGCCGACCGCCCGGACGATCCGCTCCGGCCAGCCTCGCTCCCGGAGGATCTCCATGCCGCGCCAGACGTGGTCCTGCTCGGTGGGGAACCGCTCGTAGTCGAAGTCGTGGAGCATCCCCACGATCCCCCAGAGCTCCAGCTCGGCGGGATCGGAGATCCCCTCCCGGCGGGCGAGGGCGCGCATCGAGGCCTCCACGCCCAGGGCGTGACGGCGGAGCGCCTGCGTCTTCGTGAACTCGCAGAGGAGGGCCCAGGCGGCGGCTCGTGTGGGGGCGGTCATCGCGCCATCCTAGACCAGCGGCTCCCGCCGGGGGTCATCCCGGGAGGACCCGGACCACGCCCGTCGTCCCGCGGGCGAGGTCGATCCACTCGCCGGTGAGGGCCCGCGTGGCCGGGTCGATCCCGCGCAGCAGCGGCCGGTCCCAGAGCTCGGGTCCGCGCGCCGGGGCGGCGACCCGTCCGAGCAGGCCGCCCTCGAGCTCGAGGAGCGTGCCCGGCGGATGGCGTCCGAGGGCGTTCACGAGGAGCTGCGGCAGGATCGGGTGGTAGAGCCGGCCGGCCGCGGCGAGCATCGCGCCGAGGATCCGGGCGCGCGTCGTCCTCTCCCCGTACAGCCGGACCGCGTTCACGTAGTCCTCCGCGACCCGGAGCAGCGCGCCGCCCAGCGAGGGGGTGCCCTCGGGGCTCGAGTGGTCCCGGTGATGCTCCATCACCGCGCGGAGCCTCCGCACCTTGGCCTCGGAGAAGCCGCGCTGGCGGATCACCATGCGGGCCCCCTCGAACGCGTGGCGCGCGAGGGGGGCCTCCGCCTCGTCGGGGGAGAGGCCGAGGTAGCCGGCGTCGTGGGTGAGGGCGGCGATGCCGAGGTCCTGGAGGAACGCGAGGTGAAGGCCGGCCGCCTTGCCGAGGAGCTGGGCGGTGGCGCACACCTGCACCGCGTGGACGACGTGGACGGGGGCCTCGGGGTAGGCGAGCCAGAACGGCGGCGCCTCGATCCCGGCGTCGATCATCTCCACCACCGCCCGGCGGAGCGGCAGCGGGTTCAGCGCGCGGCCCGCGCTCAGGTTGTTCCAGGTCTCGGTGACGAGCGCGAGCATGCGCGCGAGGAGCTCTCCCGGATCGCGCTGCACCGCCCGCTCGGCGGTCCTCCCCTGCTGGAACCGGAAGATCCCGTGGAGCTCGACGGTCCCGGCCTCGCCCTCGCGCAGCGCCGCGGCGAGGCTGGCGCGCGGCCCCTCGGGGGCGGGGTTCGCCGCGAGCTCCGCCACCAGGAGCCGGATCGCCCGGGAGTCGAGCGGCGCGTGGAAGGAGATCCCGCCCACGTTGTGCCGGCGCAGCGCCCCCCCGAGGTCGCGCTTCGCGACGTTCCCCTCGTCCCGGGCCCGGACGTCGTTCACGTAGACCTGATCCTCGACCGTGACGAGGTGGACCGTGCCGAGGAGGTCGACGAGGGCGGAGAGGGCGTGCGCGAGCTCGGCGACCGGCGCGTCGAAGGCCCGGTTCGAGGGGTCGTGGAGCTTCGTCAGGGCGAGCAGGCCGGAGAGCATGCGGGAGAGCTGCTCGCCGAGCTCGCGCACCCGCTGGGCGAGCTCGCGGTCCTCGCCGGCGCGGGCGCGCCCGAGCGCGCGACCGAGGCTCGACTGTGCGCGCTCCAGCTCATCCACGGCCCGCCGCCTCCTTCCGCCGCCGCGCGAGGACCGCGCGGCAGTGGCGCCGGAGCTCCTCGTCCGCGTGCTCCGCGACCTCCTCGATCCGCCGGGCGGCGTCGGCGCCCGGCAGGGCTCCGAGCCCGGTGACCGCCGCCCACCGGAGGAGCTCCTCCCGGTCCCCGCTCCCGAGCGCCCGCCTGAGGACGCCCCGCCTCGCGCGCGCCCATTCCCCGAGGACCGGCCCCGCGCGCACGGGATGGACGGTGGCGAGCGCCCGCGCGAGCGCATCCGCCTCGGCGCGCGAGGTCCCTCTCCTCCGCGTGAGCTGCTCCTGGAGGGGGTCGAACGCGTCCGCCTCGCCCCGCCGCTCGAGCAGCCGGGCCGCCGCGATCCGGACCGCCTCGGCGTCCGCCCGGAGGAGCGGGAAGGCCTTCTGCGCCTCGATCTCGCCGGGGTGGGCCGCGAGCGCCTCCAGGGCGAAGATCCTCGGCCCGTCCTCCGGGTGCTCGAGGAGCGCCTCGAGCGCCGCGGCGGTCTTCGCCGGATCGCGCGCGGAGATCGCCCGGACGAGCGCGCCCGCGGTGGCGGCGTCGAGGCCCCCGAGCCTGGCGACGATCGCGCCGGTCTCGGCGGGGACGCGGGCCTCCGCCATCCGGAGCAGGACGGCCTTGCGGGCCGGGCGCTTCTCGGAGGCGAGGAGGTCGAGCACTCCCTCCGCCGGAACCAGCGGGAGGAGGCGCGCCACGGCGGGCGGCAGCTCCCGCGTCTCCCCGTGGCTCGCGAGGATGAGATCGAGGATCCTCACGTCCCCGAGCGAGCGGAGGATCTCGTCGCGGAGCGCGCCGCCGGGCAGGCGCGTCGCGAGGTCGGCGAGCCCCGCGAGGGCGCCGAAGGAGCCGTCCGCGACGAAGTAGTCCCGCGCCTCCACGAGGAAGCGGCGGGCGTCGGCGGCCGGGAGCCCCTTGCGGGCCACCTCCCGGAGGAGCGCCGCGGCCACGCCCAGGGCGACGCGCCCGAAGGACTCCGGCCGCTCCTCCTCGCGCAGCGCGGCGAGGGCCTCCTCGGGGATCGGCTCGTGCGAGAGCTCGGCCGGCGGGGGGAGCCTTGGAAACGGCGTGTCGAACCCCTGGGGCGCGCTCGCCTCCGCGGAGACCCGCGAGGCCTCCACCGGCTCGGGGCTCTCCTCCTCGGGCACGAACCCCTCGACCGCCTCGAAGCCGATCGCCTGGAGCTCCGCCTTCCGCAGGAGCGTCACCGAGTCGTCCTCCTGCTGCCGGACGCCCGTGCTCCGGATGGCGAGGATCTCGAGCAGGCGGAGGAGCTCCTCCCAGGGGACGCCCGGCTCGAAGCTGAGCCGCCGCAGGCCGTCGCGGAAGAGCCGGAAGGAGAGCGACCGCTCGCGGTCGGCCTCCTCGTAGACCACCTCGCCCGCGCGGACCAGCTGGAAGGGGCGGACGAGGAGGACGAGCGCCCCCTCCGCCGTCGCCGCCGCCGCCGCCGCGCGGTAGTCGGCGAGGAAGCCCTTCACCACCGCGTTCGACGGATCGTAGAGGGTGAACGACCGCGCCGCCTTGGACAGCGCGCCGACGAAGGCGGCGGCGGCCCGCCCGGCGGCGGTCGCGGCCTTCGTCTCCAGCGCGGCCTCGGCCGGCTCCTCCGCGGAGCCGCTCCCGCCGGGCCGCCCCTGCGGTGGGGCCATCCGTCACCTCTCCCCGCCCATTCTCGTGCAACGGGGCTCCCCGGCAAGAGCCCGGCCCTCCGTCATGCGGGGCAAGTGGGTCACCGCGCGAGGCGCGGGACGACCCACCGGAGCGACGCCGCGTAGCGGTAGTCGATCCCCATGTGGCCGTCGTCGAACTCCTGGTGCTCCACCGCCACCCCGGCCTCCCGCAGGGTGGCCGCGACGGCGCGCACCCCCCAGCGCAGGTGGAACTCGTCCTTCGTGCCGCAGTCGAGCCAGACGCCGGCGAGCCGCCGGAAGGCGTCGAGGGCCGCGGGCACGAAGCGGACCGGGTCGTGCTCGAGCCAGCGGGCCCAGACCTCCTCCCGCAGCCGGCCGGTGGGGAGCGCGAAGGGGAGGTCGGCGCCGAGCGGCGCCCCGGGCGCGGGCGAGTAGTGGGCCGCCATCGCGAGGACGTTGAGCACCGGGAAGTCGCTCCCCGGGAGCTTCGTCTCGCGCGCCTTCCGCTTCGCGGCCTCGAGCCAGGCGGCGGGGTCCTCCGCCCCGAGGAGCGCGGCGGCCGCCTTCGGGAGGTCCGGGAGGTAGCAGTACTCGAAGAGCGAGTCCGGGGCGTGGGCGCCGACGAGCGCGAAGACGTCCGGCCGGTCGCGGCCGAGCCGGAGCGCGCCGTAGCCGCCCGAGCTCTTCCCGACCACCGCGCGCGCCTCCCGGCGCGGGATCGTCCCGAGCTCCGCCTCCGCGAACCGGACGAGGTCCTCCGCGATCCAGTCCTGGTAGCGCCCGACCGCCGGGGCGTTCGTCCACTGCGTGCCGCCGAGCGCGGTGGACCCGTCGGGGAAGAGGCCGACGAAGGGCGGGAGCTCCCCCGAGGCGACGAGGGCGTCGAGCCGCTCCGGGACGGTGGGGGTGAAGGTCGAGGCGTTCCGCCAGCTCCGGGCGCTCCCGCTGAAGCCGTGGAGGAAGGTGACCGACGGCAGGGGGCGCTCGCCGTGGCCCGGGGGCAGCCAGGCGAGGACGAGCCGCCGCGACGGATCGCCGAGCGGGTTCCCCGCGAGCGCGGGGGAGTCGATCTCGAGCTCCACGAGCTTCCCTTCCATGCGTGGCCTCCTCCCAGGGGCTCGCCCTTCGACAGGCTCGGGGCGAGCGGAATCTCGATGCTCGTGCGCCGGCTCCGCTCACCTCGTCGTCCGTCTAGATCTCGAAGGTCACGCGAACGCCCGCGTGGAGCCAGAGGTGGACGGACCGGTCCGGCACGGCCGCGGAGGCCGAGCCGCCCGCGGCCTCGAGGGACGCGCGCCCGTAGCTCCCGGCCGCGACGAGGAGGTACGGTCCCACGGCGAACCGCTCCGCGGCCCTCCAGGCGAGCCCCGCCTCGACGAACCCCTCGGGTCCGTGGAGCCCCGTCACGACCTCGGTCCCCGCGAGCCCCCGGCTCACGGAGAGCCACTCCCACCCGGCCCCCGCGCCGAGCCAGGGCGCGGCGCCGAGGACGGGCGTGTCCGGCGCGAGCTGGATCTGCGCTCCGGCGCGAAAGGACCTCGCCCCGCAGCGCGCGCCCCCGCAGGCCCCCGCGCCGGGCTGGCCGAACCCGTAGGAGGCGTACGCCCCCGCCGCGAGCCTGCGGTCGATCCGCCAGAGGGCCTCCGCCTGGACGGGGACCTGGCTCACCACGAGCTCGCCGAGGGGGAGCCGATCGGCCGCGTCGAGCAGCGCCGGGGCGAAGGCGAGCCGGAGGCCGAGGACGAGGCCGGGCCGGGCGAGCACCGTCCCGGGCAGGAGGAGCGCGGCGAGGAGGAGGACCCTTCGCGGCATCGGCCGGACCTTCGCACGAACGGCGCGGGCGGAAAAGGGAACGGCCGCCCCGGAGGGCGGCCGCTCTTCGCGAAGTCTGCCGGCCGATTCTAGAGGTCGAACGTGCCGCGGACGCCGAACCCGAGCCACTGGTGGAGGGTCTTGTCGATATCCAGCTCGCCCGAGCCGAAGCCAGGGATGTCCACCTCTGCCTTCGAGTACTGCGCGAGGGCGAAGCCGAGGTAGGGGCCGACCGACGCCTTCTCGGCGAGCTTGTAGTCCGCGCCGACCTGGAGGTTCAGGAACTCCGGACCGCTCAGCGTGTAGTTTCCGCTGAGGCCGCCCGCCTCGATGTCGAGCGTCGCCCACTCCCAGCCCGCGCCGGCGGAGGCCCAGGGGACGAAGGTCTTCGAGAGGTAGGTCATCGTCCAGGTCGCCTGGACTCCGAGCCGCATCGTCTTCGCGGAGCAGTCCACGCCCGACTGGTTGCAGACGTCACCGCCCACCGCCTTGGATTCGTTCACCAGGCCGAACCCGTAGGAGAAGTAGGCGCCGACGGCGAGGTGCGGGGAGAGCTCGTAGGCGGCGTCGAGCTGGATGGGGATCGCTCCCTTCACGCCGTCGGAGAGCTTCTCCTTCGATCCGTCGGACGGATCCTTGAAGGCGTCACCCATCGGGATCGCGTAGCCGAGGCGGGCGCCGAGCTGGAGCTGGGCCGGGGTGACGGTCGGAATGACGAGCGCCGCGAGGGCGGCGAGGAGCAGCCTGCGCATGTCTGGAATCCTCCGGTCCGCGCGGTGAGTGGTGCTTGCGGACCCGGGGATCGTTCACCGGTTCCGCGCCCCGCGCAAGTTGGGCGCTCCACCCACACCGTCACCCCGCGTGACCCGGGTCACGCTGCGGCGTTCCGGCGCAGGGGCCTCGTGGCGGCGCCCCTCCGGTCGCCCTTCGACAGGCTCAGGGCGAACGGTGAGCCGGGGCCGGAGGAGATCGCGGCCGTCAGACGCGCGCGAGGACGTGGCCGGTCCGGGCGGTGAGCTCGACCGTGCGCGCGAGGAGCCCCTGGGCCTCGCCGTAGAGCACGGCCGCCTCGTCGGCGGAGGACTCCGGCATCTCCGCGATCCGCGCGAGCAGGTCGGAGACCCGGAGGAGGTGCTGGTGGGCGAGGAGGAGGTCGCGCCCGAGCCGGGCCCCCTGCCGCGTGAAGACGAGGCCGGTCTGGAAGAGCCGCCCGAGGGCCTTGCGGTTCACCTCGTCCACCGCGCCGCAGCGCTCCTGGAGCTCGCGGAGCCGCCGCGCGTCCCGCGCCTGGGCGAGATCGACCACCGGTGGAACGGCGCGGGCCTTCCGCGTTCGGGAGACCGGGGGGGGCATCGACGCGGGGGATGGTAGGCACCGCCGGATGGGACGGTCAACGGCTCTCCACCCTTGACAAGGCGGGCCGGATCCCGCCCCGGCGGAGCGCCCGGGAGGGGCGCGGCGCAGGGGGAAGCGCGCCGGAACTTCCAGACCGCTCGCCCTTCGACAGGCTCAGGGTGAGCGGACGAGACGAAGAGCCGGTGGTGCCGGTCAGCCGCCGAGCGCGCGCGCCGCGGCCTTCTCGATCTCGGCGAGCGCCTTCTCGAGCCCCGCCGGATCCGGGCCGCCCGCCTGCGCGAGGTCGGGCTTGCCGCCGCCCGAGCCGCCGACGAGCTTCGCCCCCTCCTTCACGAGGTCGCCCGCCTTCACCTTCCCGACGAGGTCCTTCGTCACGGCGACGAGGAGGACCGCCTTCCCGTCCGCCTCGGCCCCGAGGGCGACGACCCCCTTGCCGAGCCGGTCGCGGAGCTTGTCGGCGAGGTCGCGCAGGCTCTTCCCGTCGCCCTCCACGCGCGCGGCGAGCACCTTCGCCCCGCCCACGTCCTTCGCCTTCGCGGCGAGGTCGCCCGACTGGGCCGCGGCGACCTTCGAGGTCGCCTCCTCGAGCGCGCGCTCGAGCTCCTTCACCCGCCGCTGCGCCGCCTCGACCTTCTGGGACACCTCGAAGGCGCCCGCCTTGAGGAGGGAGGCCGCCTTCCGGAGCTCGCCCGCCTCGCGCTGCGAGAGCTCCACCGCCCTGGGGCCCGTGTACGCGACGATGCGCCGGACGCCCGCGGCGATCGACTCCTCGCTCGCGATCTTGAAGAAGGCGATGTCGCCCGTGCGCCGGACGTGCGTGCCGCCGCAGAGCTCCTTCGACGGGCCGATCCGCACGAGCCGGACGACGTCCCCGTACTTCTCGCCGAAGATCATCATCGCCCCGGCCTGCCGCGCCTTCTCGAGCTCGAGGACCGCGGTCTCCGCCGCGGCGTTCTCCCGGACGAGGCCGTTCACCCGACGCTCGAGGTGGTCCACCTCCTCGTCGGTCAGCGGCTGGAAGTGGGAGAAGTCGAAGCGGAGGTGGTCGGGGGCGACGATGGAGCCCGCCTGCTTCACGTGGTCGCCGAGCTTCTCGCGCAGGGCGAAGTGGAGGAGGTGGGTGGCGGAGTGGTTCGCCCGGATGAGGTCGCGGCGGGTCTCGTCCACCGAGAGCTCGACCACGTCGCCCACCGCGATCTCCCCGGACTCCACGCTCCCGGCGTGGGTGACGAGGCCCGGGACCGGCCGCTGCGCGTCGCGCACCTCGACCTTCCCCTTCGGCCCGGCGATCGTCCCCACGTCGCCCACCTGGCCGCCCGACTCGCCGTAGAACGGGGTGGCGGCGCAGACGACCTCCACCTCGTCTCCCCGCTTCGCCTTCGCGACGCGGGCGCCGTTCGCGAGGAGGGCCTTCACCTCCGCCTTCGCGGTGGGCGTCTCGTAGCCGAGGAAGTGGACCTCGCCGAGCTCGGAGAGGATCGCCTTGTGGAGGTCGGTCGCCGCCTGCTCGCCCGAGCCCTTCCACTCGGAGCGGGCCCGCTGCTCGGCCATGTACCGGTCGAACCCGGCCTCGTCCACGCCGAGCCCGCGCTCCGCCGCGATGACCCGGGTGAGGTCCATGGGGAAGCCGAAGGTGTCGTAGAGCTGGAAGGCGACCTTCCCCGGGACCACCTTCTCCTTCGCCTTCGCGAGGCGGGCCATCTCCTCCTCGAGGATGGCGAGCCCCTTGTCGAGCGTGCGGCGGAAGGACTCCTCCTCCTGCGCCGCGACCTTCGTGATGAAGGCCTGGTTCTCGCGCGTCTCCGGGTAGGCCGCCCCCATCTCGGCGATCACCGCCACGCAGACGTCGGCGAGGAAGAGCTTCTCGAGGCCGAGCCGCTTCCCGTGGCGGATCGCGCGCCGCATGATCCGGCGGAGGACGTAGCCGCGCCCCTCGTTCGAGGGCAGGACGCCGTCGCCGACGAGGAAGGTCGTCGCCCGGGAGTGGTCGGCGATCACCCGCATGGAGACGTCGTCGTCTTCGCCCGCGCCGTACCTCTTGCCGGAGAGCTTCTCGATCGCCCGGATGATGTTCTGGAAGAGGTCGGTGTCGTAGTTCGAGCGCTTGCCCTGGGCGACGGAGGCCATCCGCTCGAGCCCCGCGCCGGTGTCGATGGAGGGCTTCGGGAGCGGGGTGAGGTTCCCGTCGGCGCTCCGCTCGAACTGCATGAAGACGAGGTTCCAGATCTCCAGCCAGCGGTCGCAGTCGCAGGCGACGCCGAGGCACTCCCGGCGCGCCTTCTCCTCGGCGCAGGGGATGTCGTTCCCCTGGAAGTAGTGGAGCTCGGAGCAGGGGCCGCAGGGGCCCGTGTCGCCCATCGCCCAGAAGTTGTCCTTCGCGCCGAGCTTGTAGATCCGCTCCGCGGGGACGCCCTGCGCCTTCCAGAGGTCGAAGGCCTCCTCGTCCCAGGGGAGCCCGCCCTCGCCGTCGAAGACCGTGGCCGCGAGCCGGTCCTTCGCGAGGCCGAGCCACCTCGGGCTCGTCACGAACTCCCAGCCCCAGGCGACCGCGTCCTTCTTGAAGTAGTCGCCGAAGGAGAAGTTCCCGAGCATCTCGAAGAAGGTGTGGTGGCGCGCGGTGAAGCCCACGTTCTCGAGGTCGTTGTGCTTCCCGCCGGCCCGGACGCACTTCTGGGCGGTCGTCGCGCGGCTGTAGTCGCGCTTCTCCCGGCCCGTGAAGACGTCCTTGAACTGGACCATCCCGGAGTTCGTGAAGAGGAGGGTCGGGTCGCTCTGCGGCACGAGGGACGAGCTCGCGACGCGGCGGTGGGTGCGCTCCTCGAAGAAGCGGAGGAAGGCCTCGCGGATCTCGGCGGCGGTCTTTGTCTTCATAGGGGCAGGACCGCTTCATTTATCAGAGGGTGTCGCAGCGCGCCACGGCCGGCCGGGACGCCCCGGCCGCCCCCCCCCACCCTACCCCGGCGCCCGCATCCGGAGCCGCCAGACCCGCTGGCCGGTCGCGAGGTACCGCTTCTCCCGGGTGGACGGGATCTCCCCGGGGACCGCCTCGGAGAACCGGCCCGGGCCGGCCTCGTTCAGGAACCCCTCCTCCTCGAGCCGGTCGACCGCCTCGAGGGCGTAGCGCTCCACGTCGGTCCGGAAGTCGAGGAGGCCGCCCGGCCGCAGGAGCCGGAGGAGGAGCGTGGACATCCCGTCGTCCACGAGCCGGCGCCGGTGGTGGCGCCGCTTCCACCAGGGATCGGGGAAGTGGACGTGGACCGCGGCGAGCGAGCCGGCCGCGAAGAGGCGGGGGGCGAGGACCCGGGCGTCTCCCTGCAGGACGAGGAGGTTCCGGTGCCCGCGCTTCTCCGCCTTCGCCCGGACCTCCTCCGCGAACTTCTTCCGCTGCTCGATGGCGACGAGGGCGCTCCCGGGCCGCTCCCGCGCGAAGGCGAGGGCGTAGCCGCCGTGGCCCGACCCGATCTCGAGCTCCATCGCCCCGGCGAGCGGGCCGAAGATCGGGCCCCAGTCGGGCAGCCGGTCGAGGGCGAGCGGCGCCGGGTCTTCGGACGCGAGGAGCATGGGCGGGCCTGTTTAGCATGGTAATGATCGCCCGTGCTCCGGCGCCCCGCCCCGCGCCGCGCTCGCCGCGGCCGTGTTCGCGACGGCCCTCTCCGGTTGCCCGGGGGGCCGGAGCGCGCCTCCGCCGGAGCGGTTCGTCCCCGCGACGGCCCACCTCGCGATCGTGCTGCCGGAGGCGGGGCGAGCCGCGCGGGCGGCGGCCGACCTCCATGCCACGGTCTCCGCCTTCCCGGGCGCCTCGGAGCTCGAGGGGTGGCGCGCCACCCTCTCGGCCCAGCTCGGCTTCGACCCGCTCGACCCCGCCGCCCTCGACGGCGCCGA
>JBBIPT010000120.1:0-11098 GCA_037442705.1 Anaeromyxobacter sp. | reverse complement strand
TCGGATCCGACAGCGCATAGGCGGGCGACGGGGTATCGACAAAAAAGCGGTCGAGCGCATGAGCCCGCTCCGGCGGCGCAAGGAAGTAGACGTAATCGCCCTCGCGCACCGCCCCCGCCTCCTCCGCGGGAGGCGCCGGGGGAGGAGCGCCCCCGCTCCGCGGCGGCGGCCGGGGGCCCGCGCGTCCGCCACTCCGTCCACCCCGACGCGATGCCGCGCTGGCGGCTCCGGCTCGGCGAGTACCTGTACTACTCCGGCCGCGTCCGCTGGTCGGAGCTCGTGGACGCGATCGCCTGGCAGCGCTCGCAGCGCCCGCCCGTCGGCCGCATCGCGGTGGACTTCGGCTTCCTCCGCCACGACGACGTGGGCGTGCTCCTCGAGCGGAGGCGCGAGGCGGGGGCGCACGGCACGCCGTTCGGCGAGTGGGCCGTGCGCCAGGGTTACCTCACGACCTTCCAGCTCCTCGCCATCCTCGGACACCAGCTCCGGCTCCAGCGGCCGATCGGGGCCTACTTCGTCGAGCGCGGTCTCCTCGACGAGGAGGACATCGACCGGGCGCGCCGGGCCATCCTGCGCCACAACGCCCGCCACCGCTGACCGGGCTCCTCGTCGCACCCGGGGCGAAGATGGGCGAGAATCCCGTCCGCGATGCGCCCCGGCCGATCGTCCCCTCGACTCCTTCCCCTCCCCGCGACGGACCGGGAGCCCCCCGGGAGGGAGAAGGGGCCGGACGAGTGGCGGCACGTCCTGCAGGGCGCCGCGGCGGCCGGGCCGGTCTTCGTCGTGTTCACGCTGCTCGACGACGAGCCCGGACCGCACCGGGCGGAGTTCCTCGCGACGATCGGCGGCGCGCGCCACGAGGAGGGGAGGTGACGGTGCGCCCCCCGGACGATCCCGCACTCGTCCTGCGGGAGCGGTTCGTCGTCCACAGCTACGAGGCGGACGCGTTCGGGACGCTCGCCTTCCCGGCGCTCGCCGGCTTCCTCCAGGAGATCGCCGGCCACCACGCGGCCTCCCTCGGCGTCGGGCTCGAGGCGCTCAAGGCGAAGGGGGTCACCTGGGTCCTCCTCCGGCAGCGGGTCGAGAACCCGGTCGCCGTCCCGCAGGGCGAGACGCTGGAGGTGGAGACCTGGCCGGCCGGCATGGACCGGGTCTCCGCGATCCGGAACTTCGTCGTCCGCTCCTCGGGCGGGGAGGAGGTGGCGCGCGCCACCACCCTCTGGCTCGTGATGGACCTCGAGACCCGGAAGCCCGTGCGCCCCGCCGAGGTCCTCGACCCGCGCCTGCCCCGGGAGAAAGGGGCCTCCGTCGCCCCCTTCGCGGCCGCGAAGCTCCCCGAACTCCGCGCCTGGGAGCGGGAGCGGCGCTTCCACGTCCGCTACTCGGACATCGACACGAACCTCCACGTGACGAACGCGAGCTACCCGGCCTGGGCGATCGAGGCGGTGCCGAGGGAGGTCTGGCACTCCTTCCGGCTCGCGGAGGTCGAGGTGCAGTACCTCGCCGAGGCGCACCACGGCGCCGCGATCCTCTCGCGCCTCTCGCCGGCGGGGGAGCGCGCCTTCGTCCACGGGATCGTGCGGGAGGAGGACGGGAAGGAGCTCGCGCGGCTCGCGACGGGCTGGGTCGCGCGCGGATCCCGGTGATCTCTCGCGGAGGCCCGACGCTCGGCCTTCGACGGGCGCGGCCAGGCGACGCCAGCACGGGCGAACCTTCGGGGGGCGCTCGCCGACCCTGGGCTTGATCGAGATCAGGACACCTCCACGCTGCGTCAATTTGTCCTCCCATGAGCGCGTTGACGGCGCGAGCTGAGACTTTGTATCGTGCGATTCGATAGTGAGAACGATTCGCAACATCGTCTTTGACCCCACCGCCGCGCCCCGACCGCGGCCGCCCGCCCGGAGGTCTCCCGTGACGACCCGCATGCGCCGCGCCCTTCCGCTGCTCGCCGCCGCCTGGGCCCTGTCCCCGAGCCCCGCCCTCGCGCAGGCCGCGCCTCCGGAGGCGGCCGTCGTGCAGGACGAGCCGGAGGTCGTCGCCGAGGCGCTCTTCCTCCACGACTCGCTCCCGCCGGGCGGGCGGGACCTCGCCTTCACGGTCTCGGTCCTGCGCGCCGAGGCCGATCCGGTGGCGGGACCGGGCGCGTGGGAGGCCTGGCCGCGCCTCCAGCTCGCGATGCCGCCCGGCGGGACCTCGCCTTCACGGTCTCGGTCCTGCGCGCCGAGGCCGATCCGGTGGCGGGACCGGGCGCGTGGGAGGCCTGGCCGCGCCTCCAGCTCGCGATGCCGCTCGGCGACCGGCTGGGGCTCACCGCCGAGATCGGGATCGATCCGTCGGGCGAGTCCCTCGACACACCCGCCGCGTCGCTGAAAGTGCTCCTCCGGGAGCCGGGCGCCGGCCGGACCGGGTTCGCCGCCGCGCTCGACCTCTTCGGCTCGACCCACTCGATGACGGAGACCGAGGCCGGGCTCGGACTCGGGGCGCTCCGGTCCCTCGGCCCGGTCACCTTCCGGGGAGTCGCGACGATCGCGACGGGCGTCTCCTCGTGGACGCCCCACCTCCACGCCGGCCTCTCGGCGGCCCTGGAGCTGGGGCGCCGCTGGCGCACGCTCGGCGAGGTGGTCGCCGACGTGGACGGGGGAGAGGTCGCGGTCTCGGCCGGGCCGACCCTCAAGGTCGCCCTCGGGGCGAGCACCGCGCTCGCGGCGGGAGCGCTCTTCCGGGTGGGGCCGGCCCGGGCCGATCCCGTGATCACGGTGCAGCTCACGCAGGGGATCTGACCCGATCCGGGCCGCGAGGATCTCGATGATGCCGCTCGGACTGCTGGGCGCCGGCGAGGCCGGCGAGATCGTGGCCTGCGCCGAGGGGGCGACCCCCGCGCGCGCGGTGGAGATGGGGCTGCGCGTCGGCAAGCGCGTCGAGATGCTCGCGAACGGCGCGGGCCCCGTGCTGGTGAAGGTGGACGAGTCGCGCATCGCGCTCGCGCGCGCCGTCGCGATGAAGATCAAGGTGAGGAGGGCGTGATGACGAGCCTGGCGAGCATGGGACCCGGGGCGAAGGGAAGGATCAAGGCGGTGGGGGCGAGCGGCGCGACGAGGCGCCGCCTCATGGACATGGGGGTCCTGCCCGGCGAGGAGGTGAGGGTCGAGAAGGTGGCGCCGCTCGGGGATCCGATCGAGGTGAGGATCCGCAGCTACTCCCTCTCCCTGCGCAAGCAGGAGGCGGAGGGGATCGCGGTGGAGGTGGAGTCGTGACGGGCGCGGCGAGCCTCGCGCGGTCCGTCCCCCGCCGGGATGCGCCCCGGGCCGTCACGGTGGCCGTCGCCGGGAACCCGAACTCCGGCAAGTCCACGCTCGTGAACGCCGTGGCCGGCACCCGGCTGCAGGTGGGCAACTGGCCGGGCGTGACCGTCGAGAAGAAGGAGGCCGCCTTCGTGCGCGCCGGGCGCGAGCTCCGGCTCGTCGATCTGCCGGGCACCTACTCCCTCTCCCCCTTCTCGCAGGAGGAGATCGTCGCGAGGGACTTCCTCGCCGGGGAGCGGCCCGACGTCGTCCTGAACGTCGTGGACGCGACGAACCTCGAGCGGAACCTCTACCTCACGGTCCAGCTCCTCGAGCTCGGGATCCCCGTCGTGATGGCCCTCAACATCCACGACGAGGCCGTGGCGAAGGGGTACCGGATCGACGCGGCCGGGATCGAGGAGCGGCTCGGCCTCCGCGTGGTCCGCACCTCCGCCACGAGGAAGGAGGGGCTCGACGCCCTCCTCGACGCCGTGATCGCCGCCGCCGACGGCGCGCCCGCCCCGGGCGGCCCGAGCTACGGGACGGACCTCGACGAGGCGGTCCGGGCCGTGGCCCAGGGGATCGAGCGGGAGCGCCCGGAGCTCGCGGACCGCCACCCGGTGCGCTGGCTCGCGCTGAAGCTCGTCGAGGGGGATCCTCGCGTCCGGGAGGAGACGGGGCTCGAGGCGGAGGCGCTCGCGGGACCGCAGCTCCGTCACCTCCGGACCGCCCACGGGGAGGACGTGGAGGCGCTCGTCGCCGAGGCGCGCTACGGCGTCGCGGCGGGGCTCACCCGCGAGGTCCTCGAGAAGCCGGCCCTGCCGCGCACCGAGCTCACCGAACGGATCGACCGGATCGTCCTGAACCGCGTCCTCGGGATCCCGATCTTCCTCGCCGCGATGTGGCTCGTCTTCAAGCTGACCTTCGATCTCTCCGCCCCGTTCGGCGACTGGATCGACGCCGCGACGAGCGGGCCGCTCAAGCGCTGGGCGGCGGCGATCCTCGGAACCGTCGGCGCGCCCGACTGGACGGTCTCCCTCGTCAACGACGGCGTCATCGCGGGCGTCGGCTTCGTCCTCGTCTTCGTGCCGGTCATCTTCGCGATGATGTTCTTCGTCACCTTCCTCGAGGGCAGCGGCTACATGGCGCGCGCCGCCTTCGTGATGGACCGCGCGATGCACGCCATGGGCCTGCACGGGAAGTCGTTCATCCCGATGGTGCTCGGCTTCGGCTGCAACGTGCCCGGGATCTACGCGACCCGGACGCTGGAGAGCTGGCGGGACCGGGTGCTCACCTCGCTCCTCGTGCCCCTCATGTCCTGCGGCGCCCGGCTCCCCGTCTACGTGCTCTTCGTCGGCGTCTTCTTCCCCGAGCGGCCGGGCACGGTCATCTGGGCCCTCTACGTCATCGGGATCGCGCTCGCCGTCGTCATGGGAGTGGTCTTCCGGAACACGCTCTTCCGCGGCGCGGCGCCCGCCTTCGTGATGGAGCTGCCTCCCTACCGGATGCCCTCGCTGCGGAGCGTCGGCCTCCACACATGGGAGAAGGGGAAGCACTTCCTGTACAAGGCCGGGACCTACATCCTCGCGGTGTCGGTCGTGGTCTGGTTCCTGCTGAACCTACCCTGGGGCGTCGAGCACAAGCGGGACTCCTGGCTCGGGAGGGCGGGCCAGGCGGTGGCGCCGGCGCTCGCCCCGGTCGGCTTCGGGACCTGGGAGGCGGCGGCCTCGCTCATCACGGGCGTGGTCGCGAAGGAGATCGTGGTCGGGACGATGGCCGAGATCTACGCGCCCGACTCCGCGGCCGGCACGGAGGAGGCAGAGCCGGTCCCGGCGCTCCGGGAGGACCTCGCCGAGCTCGGCCTCTCCTTGCTGCGGGCGGTGAGGGAGGCCGGCGCGAACGTCGTCTCGACCCTCGGGCTCTCCTCCTTCTCCCTGGAGGAGGAGGAGCCGGGGGCCTCCCCGCTGAAGGCGGCCGTGCGCGGCGCGTTCACGCCGCTCTCGGCCTTCGCCTTCATGGTCTTCGTGCTCCTCTACATGCCGTGCGTCGTCGTCGCGATCGCGATGCGGCAGGAGTTCGGCGGCTGGAGGTGGTTCGGGGTCGCCTTCCTCTACCAGACCGCGCTCGCCTGGATCGTGGCGCTCGTCGTCTACCAGGGCGGGCGGCTCCTCGGGTTGGGGGCGTGAGGTGAGCGGCGGCGATCTCGCGCTCGCGGCGGCGATCCTGGCGGGGGCGGCGTGGCTCCTCGTCCGCTCCTTCCGGCGGGGGAAGGGGCCGTGCCACGGCTGCGACGGCGCGGGCTGCCGACCGTCGGCCCGCGAGCAGGGGCCGGTCCGGCTCGGCCGGCCGGGAGCGCGGTCGGCGCCGTGAGCCCCTGCGCGCCTCCCGCCCGGAAGCCGGCGGGCCCTGAGCGGCCGTGAAGGCATCCCCTCCCACCGCCGTTTCTGGCCGTCAGCCTCGCCGCGGCCGGAGGAAGACCGCCGCGAGCGGCGGGAGCGTGATCACGAGGGAGTGGAGGCGGCCGTGGGCGGAGACCGGCGTGGACTCCACGCCCCCGAGGTTCCCCCAGCCGCTCCCGCCGTAGGTCCGCGCGTCGCCGTTCAGGACCTCCTCCCAGAAGCCGCCCCGCGGCACGCCCACGCGGTAGTTCCCGCGGGGCACCGGCGTGAAGTTGAGGACGACGAGGAGGTCGTCCTCCGGCTTCGTCCCCTTCCGGAGGAAGGCGAGGATGCTCGCGTCCACGTCCTTGCAGTCCACCCACTCGAAGCCGGCGGGGTCGAAGTCGCGGGCGTGGAGCGCGGGGTGGTCCACGAGGAGCCGGTTCAGGTCGCGGACCCAGTTCCGGACGCCCTGGTGGGCGTCGAGGTCGAGGAGGTGCCAGTCGAGGCTCCGCTCGTGGCACCACTCCCGACCCTGCCCGAACTCCCCACCCATGAAGAGGAGCTTCTTCCCGGGCTGGGACCACATGTAGCCGAGGAGGACCCGGAGGTTCGCGAACTTCTGCCAGGCGTCCCCGGGCATCTTGCCGAGGAGCGAGCCCTTCCCGTGGACGACCTCGTCGTGGGAGAGCGCCAGGACGAAGTTCTCGGAGAAGGCGTACATGAGCCGGAAGGTGATCTCGTCGTGGTGGTAGCGGCGGAAGACCGGGTCCTGGCGCACGTACCCGAGCGTGTCGTGCGTCCACCCCATGTCCCACTTGAAGCCGAACCCGAGCCCGCCGACGTAGAGCGGGCGGGAGACCATGGGCCAGGAGGTGGACTCCTCGGCGAAGGTCTGCACGTCCGGGTACTCCCGGAAGACCGTGGCGTTCAGCGTGCGGAGGAACTCGATCGCCTCGAGGTTCTCGCGCCCCCCGAACTCGTTCGGGATCCACTCCCCCTCCTTGCGCGAGTAGTCGAGGTAGAGCATGGACGCGACCGCGTCCACGCGCAGGCCGTCGGCGTGGAAGTGGTCGAGCCAGTACATCGCGCTCGAGAGGAGGAAGCTCCGCACCTCGTGCCGCCCGTAGTTGAAGATGAAGCTGTCCCAGTCCGGGTGGTGGCCCTGGCGGCGGTCCGCGTGCTCGAAGAGGTGGGTGCCGTCGAAGAAGGCGAGGCCGTGCTCGTCGGTGGGGAAGTGGGACGGCACCCAGTCGAGGATCACCCCGATCCCCCGCCGGTGGAGCGTGTCCACGAGGAACATGAGGTCCTGCGGCGAGCCGTAGCGGCTCGTCGGCGCGAAGTACCCGGTCGTCTGGTAGCCCCAGGAGCCGTAGAAGGGGTGCTCCATGATCGGGAGGAGCTCGACGTGGGTGAAGCCCATCTCCGCGCAGTGGTCCGCGAGGAGCGGCGCGATCTCGCGGTAGCCGAGGGACCGGTTCCCCTCCTCCGGCCTCCGGCGCCAGGATCCGAGGTGGACCTCGTAGATCGACATCGGGCTCCCGAGGCCGTTGCGGGCGTGGCGCGTCCGCATCCACTCCGCGTCGCTCCACTCGAAGGAGAGGTCCGCGACGACGGAGCCGGTGCGGGGCGAGACCTCGGCGCGGAAGGCGAAGGGGTCGGCCTTGTCCACCGCGTACCCGCGGTGCCGGGAACGGATCCGGTACTTGTAGACCGTCCCGGGCCCCACCCCCGGCAGGAAGCCGTACCAGACGCCCGAGTGCCCCACCTGCCGGAGCGGGTGGGCGTCCGGGTCCCAGCCGTCGAAGTCGCCCATGACGGAGACGGACTCGGCGGAGGGGGCCCAGACCGTGAAGGACGTCCCCGCGACGCCGTCCACGGTCTTCGGGTGGGCGCCGAAGGTGCGGTAGGCGCGGGCGTTCGTCCCCTCGTTCCAGAAGTGGAGGTCCTGCTCCCCCGGACCGCCGGCGTCGAGGACCCCGGCGCGTGCCGCCGCGGGCGGCGTGTCCGCCTCGCGGACGCGGTTTCGCGGGGGGAGCGCCACGGCGTGCGCGAGAGGTACCACGGGCGCGCCGCCGGGCGCGAGGGGCGGATGGCGGCGCGGCGCGGTTCGTGGTCTCCTCCCGCGGCGCGCGCCGCGCGGGAAGGAGCAGGCCCGATGTCCAGCGAGGAGCACTTCCGGAAGCTCGAGCGGATGTACGCGTCCGCCCCCATCAACCGGTTCTTCCGGCCGGCCCTCGCGATCTCGCGCGGCCGTGCGGAGGTCCGGATCGAGATCCGGCCCGAGCTCTTCCACGCCGCGAACGCGGCGCACGGCGCGGTCTACTTCAAGGCGGCGGACGACGCCGCCTACTTCGCGGTGAACTCCCTCGTGGAGGACGTCTTCGTCCTCACGACCTCCCTCGACCTCCACCTCCTGCGCCCCATCGCGGAGGGGACGCTCGTCGCGCGCGGGACCGTCGTCCACGAGGCCCGGACCTCGTTCCTCGCCGAGGCAGTCCTCGAGGACGGCGAGGGGCGGCAGGTGGGGCGCGCGACGGCGACCTTCGCGCGCGGCCCGACGCGGCTCTCCCCCGGGATCGGCTACGCCTGAGGGCCCGGGTACGGCGGGTACGGTCTCGCTTGGGTCGGGCCGGGGAGGGCTCGCCGGCGACGTGCGGTAGACTGCCGTCCGGAAAAGGAGAGGTCACCATGCGTGCATCCGTTCTCGGCGCAGGCTCCTGGGGGACCGCCCTCGGGGCGCTCCTCGCCGGCAAGGGCTTCGAGGTCACCGCCTGGGACAAGGACCCCGCGGTCCTCGAGGACGTCGCGAAGCGGCACCGGAACGAGCGGTACCTGCCGGGCCTCGCGCTCCCCGCGGGCCTCCACGCGACCCCGGACGTCCAGAAGGCGCTCGAGGGGGCCGAGCTCGTCGTGATGGCGGTCCCGTCCCACGCGGTCCGCCAGGCCACGATCGAGGCGAAGCGCCACGTCCACGCGGGGACGCCGATCGTCTGCGTCGCGAAGGGGATCGAGCTCGAGACGCTCATGACGATGAGCGAGGTCATGGAGGACGTCCTCCCGGTCCAGCTCCACCCCTACCTCGCCGTCCTCTCCGGCCCGTCCTTCGCGAAGGAGGTCGCGAAGGGGCTCCCCACCGCGGTCACGGTCGCGGCGCGCTGGGAGCGGATCGCCCGGCAGGTGCAGGACGCCTTCCACACGAAGACGTTCCGCCCCTACACCTCGAACGACGTCATGGGCTGCGAGATCGGCGGCTGCGTGAAGAACGTCGTCGCGATCGCGGCCGGGATCTCCGACGGGCTCGGCTTCGGCGCGAACGCGCTCGCCGCCCTCATCACGCGCGGCCTCGCGGAGATCAGCCGCCTCGCCGTCCGCAAGGGGGCGAACCCACTCACCCTCTCCGGGCTCGCCGGGCTCGGAGACCTCGTCCTCACCTGCTCGTCCGACCTCTCCCGCAACCGGACCGTCGGCCGCGGGCTCGCCGAGGGCAAGACGGCGGAGGCGATCCAGAAGGAGCTCGGCCAGGTGGCCGAGGGGGTCCGCAACGCGAAGAGCGCCCGGGAGCTCGCCCGGCGGCTCGGGGTGGAGATGCCGATCACCGAGACCATCTACCGGGTCCTCTACGAAGGGGTCCCGCCGCGCGACGCGGTCACCGCGATCATGATGCGGGAGACGAAGCCGGAGATCTGATGGCCGGGCGGATTGAGCCGGCCTCCGTTCCCCTCGCGCGAAAACCCGAACACGATCCGTGCCGTGCGGCCTCCCCGTGGTGCCCAGCGAGGTGATAGCGTCACCCTTGCAGCGGAACCCGCCCGGGGGTGGACCATGCGCGTCGGATCGACCAGCCGTCTCTCGAAGCCGCTCCACGCGCTGATCGCGGCCGTGGCTCTCGCCGTGACGTCCTGCGGGGGAGAGTCCGGCGGCGAGTCCTGCCCCGGCGGCTCGCTCGTCTGCGACGGCGAGTGCACCGTCGTCGCGCGCGATCCCCTGAACTGCGGAGCGTGCGGGGTGGCGTGCGGGCCCGGGACGGTCTGCTCCGCGGGGAGCTGTGTCCTCACCTGCGTCGCCGGCCAGGAGGCATGCCCCGCCCCCGGCGGTGCGGGCTACTGCGCGCCCCTCTCGCGCGATCCCGAAAACTGCGGAGCGTGCGGGGTGGTGTGCGGTCTCGGAACGGTCTGCTCCGCAGGGCGCTGCGCGCTCACCTGCGTGGCCGGCCAGGAGGCGTGTCCCGGAGCCGGCGGGGTTGGGTCCTGCACCGACCTCTCGCGCGACCCCGAGAACTGCGGAGCCTGCGGGGTCGTCTGCGGGCCGGGAACGGTCTGCTCCGCGAGGAGCTGCGCGCTCACCTGCGTCGCCGGTCAGGAGGCGTGCCCCGGGGCGGGCGGGGCCGGGTTCTGTGCCGACCTCTCGCGGGACCCCGGGAACTGCGGCGCGTGCGGCGTCGCCTGCGATGCCGGTCAGATCTGCGAGGTCCCCGCGGGCGGGACGGTGGCTTCCTGTCGGTGCCCCGCCGCCCAGCCGGACGCCTGTGGCGCAGGGGCGCTCGGCTTCTGCACCGATCTGTCGCGCGACCCGGAGAACTGCGGCGCCTGCGGCGCGCCGTGCGGGGACGGCGACGCCTGCATCGGCGGCGCCTGCGCCTCGGCCACCTGCCCGGGGGCGACGCTCTGCGGGGGCGCCTGCACGTCGCTCGACTCGGATCCCGTGAACTGCGGCGCGTGCGGGAACGCTTGCCCGGCCGGCTCCGGCCAGGTGGCGACCTGCGCCGGCGGCACGTGCGGCGTCCTCTGCGCCGATCCGTTCGTGGACGTGGACGGCGACCCCGCGAACGGCTGCGAGTGCCGGCGGCAACCGGGCCCGGACCTCCCGGACCTCGCCCTCGTCGACTCCGACTGCGACGGGATCGACGGGGAGGCGGCGGCCGCCGTCTTCGTCGCCCCCGCCGGGAACGACCTCTGGCCGGGCACGAGGACCCTGCCGAAGAGGACGCTGCCCTCGGCCATCGCCGCCGCAGCGGCGCGTCCCGGACCCGCCCCCGTATACGCCGCGCGCGGCACGTACGCGGGCCCGGTGGCCCTCGCCTCGCGCGTGAGCCTCTTCGGCGGCTACGATCCCTCCACCGGGTGGAGCCGTTCGCCGGCGAACCCGACCGTCGTCCAGGGAGGTTCCCCGTCGCTCGTCGCGAGCGGGATCGCCGGGCCCTTCGAGGTGCAGCTCGTGGAGGTCCGGCCGTCGGCGGGCACGTCGCCGGGCGCGAGCAGCCTCGGGATCTGGATCTCCGACGTCGTCGCCGAGGTCACGATCCGCGGTGTGAGGGTGATCGCCGCCGCCGGAGCGCCGGGAGCGGCCGCAGCGAACGGCGTGGCCGGGGGCGACGGCGCCTGCGGGGGCGGGGGTGCGGGCGGCTACGGCGGATCGTGCTCGGGGTTCGGGGGGTGG
>JBBIPT010000119.1:0-11145 GCA_037442705.1 Anaeromyxobacter sp. | reverse complement strand
CGCGCGGCTCGCGGCGGGCGCCGGGCGCTTCGAGGAGGCGATCGGGGCGCTCGAGCGCGCGGCGCGCCTGACGGGGGCGAAGCCGGGCGCCCACGACGCGCGACTCGCGGAGCTGCGGAGGGCGCTCGAGGAGCAGCGCCGGCTGCGGGTGCTGCAGGGGACGGGGGGGCGGTAGCCGGACGGAAGGCGGACGGGGTGCGCGCCGCGGCCTCTCCGCAGGCGCCTCGGCGGTCGCCCTTCGACAGGCTCAGGGCGAACGGACCCCGTCCTGTCCGCTCGTGGTGAGCCCGTCCTGTCCGGGGAACGACCGACCCGGCACGGGCGCTGCACCCGGGAAACCCATGAACTCCGCCCGGGGGCTCGCCTCGCCCGCAATCATTCCTTACAATGATGTAAGGACAACGAACCGAGGTAAGGCGATGCCGACCTCCACCCTCACCTCCAAGGGGCAGATCACCCTCCCGAAGGAGATCCGGGACCTCCTCGGGCTCCGCGCCGGTGACCGCATCCGGTTCCGCGCCGCCGCGGACGGGACCGTGGTCCTCGAGCCCGAGACCGGCTGCCTCCTCGACCTGTTCGGTGCGCTCTCGCCTCCCGGCGGCCGCCACCTCACGGTCGAGGAGATGAACGAGGCCATCCGGCACGCGGCGTCCCGGCGGAGGACCGGCCGTTGATCGCGCTCGACACGAACGTGCTCGTCCGCTTCGTCGTGGCGGACGACGCCCAGCAGTCCGCCCGCGCTCGCGCGCTCGTCGAGCGCGCCGAGTCCGAGGGCGATGCGCTCTTCGTCTCCGACGTCGTCCTGTGCGAGCTCGTCTGGGTCCTGCAGGCCGCCTACCGGTTCCCCCGGGCGGTCGTCGTCCAGACGGTCCGGCGAATGCTCCAGGCGAGGGCACTCGCCTTTCATGACTCCACCGCGCTCCGGCGGGCCGCGGACGCCTACGCCTCGGGCAAGGGTGACTTCGCCGACTACGTCGTCCGGGAGCACGCCAGGGCCGCCGGCTGCGAGAAGGTGGCCACCTTCGACGCCGCGCTTCTCCGCGAGTCGGGGTTCGTCCGGCCGTGAGCGAGCCGCCGGAGTCGAGCGGGCCCGCCGGGGACCGACTTCCGGCTTGCGTGCGACGACCCGGCGGCCGCATGCTTCTCTCGATGCGGCTCGAGGCGGGAGAGTTGCGCGGGCGGCTGGCCGAGGCGCTCGAGAGGCGCCCCGAGGTGCTCGAGGCCTATGTCTTCGGATCCCGGGCCCGCGGGCCGGCGCAGCCCCACAGCGACGTGGACGTCGCCGTCTTCGTCGGCGGGACGCCGGACGCGCCCTTTGGCTACGAAGGCGAGCTCTCGGCCGACCTCATGTCGATCCTGGGAGAGAGCCGCGTGGACGTCGTGGTGCTGAACGGCGCACCGCCCCTCCTCTACCACCGTGTGCTCCGCGACGGAGTGAGGCTCCTTTCGCGGGACCCGGTGGCGACCACCGCCCGCGAGGGGCGCGCGCTCTCGCGGTACTGCGACTACCTCCCGCAGCTCGCGAAGGTGGACCGCGCCTTGCGCAACCGGATCGCGGGAGGAGAGTTCGGCCGATGAGCCCCGGCGCCCTCGACGCCGTGCTGATCCACCGTCACCTCTCGGCGCTCGACGCCGCCGTCCGGCAGCTACGCCGCCACGCCGGGCGCCCGGTGGAGGTCCTGGCGGACCTCGACGAATCCTGGACCGTTCAGCGCGGACTCCAGCTCTGTGTGCAGAACTGCCTCGACGTCGCGACCCACGTCGCCGCCGCGGCCGGTCGCGACGTGCCCGACTACGCGACGGCGATCGACCGCCTCGGGGAGCTCGGCGCCCTGCCGGCGGACTTCGCCCGCCGCTTCCGCGCCGTGGCCGGCTTCCGGAACGTCCTCGTCCACGGATACCTGGACGTGGACCCCGGTGTCGTCCACCGGATCCTGAACGAGCGGCTCGACGACTTCGTGTCCTTCGCGCGCCACCTCGCCGCCCACGCGGGAAGGGCGGACGGCCAGGGGTAGGGCCTCACCGCCTCCGCGGCGGCGCGGCGAGCATCTGCGCCTCCTGCGCGACCCCCTCGAGCCCGTGGTGGAGGTCCACGCGGGGCCGCCAGCCCATGAGCGCCCGCTGCGAGCGGGTCACGTCCATCACGAGCCGGTGCATCTCGTTCGGGCGGTAGGGCCGCGCGCCGGCCCGGACGAGCTCGGGCGGCGCCCCGGCCGCCTCGAAGGCCGAGCGGACGACGTCCACGAGCCGGGCGCCCACCCCGGTGCCGACGTTCAGGACCTTCACCGGCGCCGGGGGCTCCTCCGCGATCGCGACGAGGAGGGCGCGGACGGCGTCCCCCACGTGGAGCCACTCGCGGACCTCCTCGCCGGGGGAGATGTCGAACGGCTCCTTCGCCACCGCGGCGCGGAGGGCGAGGGGGAGGATCTTGTCCGGGTCGTCCCCGGGCCCGTACATCTGCGCGAAGCGGAGGTACCAGGTGGGCAGGCCGAGCTCCCGCGCGCGCGCCCGCTGGAGGATCCCGCCCGCCGCCTTGCTCGCCCCCACCGGCTCCGCGGGGTCGATGGGGCTCTGCTCGTCGCAGAGGAGCTCGTTCTCCTCGGGCTCGTCGGGCAGCCGGCCGTGGCCGGTGTACTCGAGGCAGCTCCCCGCGAGGACGACCCGCGCCACCTTCGCCTCGGCGGCCGCCTCGAGGAGGCCGATCGGCTGGACGACGTTCACGAGCGCCATCCGCTCCCAGGTCCGCTCCTGCGGCTTGAAGCCGACCGCGGCGAGGTGGACGAGGACCTCCGCGCCGGCGAGGAGCTTCCGGAGGGCCTTCGGGTCGCCGAGGTCGCCCGGGATGCCCTCCATCCCCTGCCGGAGGGGCGCGCCGCCTGGGACGACGAGGGCGCGGACGGTGTGCCCCGCCGCCCGGGCGGAGGAGGCGAGCTGGCGGCCGAGGAAGCCGGTGGCACCGGTGAGCGCGACGAGCAAGCCCCCGGATTGTAGGCCCGCGAGGCGGTCGCGTCGAACTCCGGACCGTTTGACTCATCCCCCCGTTTGCCAGTAGTTTCGCGGGCCTATGAGCGTCCGCTGGCCCGAGGAGCGCGTCGTCGTCACCGGGGGCGCGGGCTTCCTCGGCTCCTACGTCGTCGAGGAGCTCCGCCGCCGAGGGGCGAAGGAGATCTTCGTCCCCCGCTCGAAGGACTACGACCTCGTCCGGATGGACGGCGTCGAGGCCCTCTACCGCGACGCGCGCCCCACGATGGTCCTCCACCTCGCCGCGCGCGTGGGCGGCATCGGCGCGAACCGGGACAACCCGGGGAAGTTCTTCTACGACAACCTCATGATGGGCGTGCAGCTCATCGAGGTCGGGCGCCGCGTCGGCCTCCGGAAGCTCGTCGCCCTCGGCACGATCTGCGCCTACCCGAAGTTCTGCCCGGTGCCGTTCAGGGAGGAGGACCTCTGGAACGGCTACCCGGAGGAGACGAACGCGCCCTACGGGATCGCGAAGAAGGCGCTCCTCGTCCAGAGCGAGGCCTACCGCGCGCAGTACGGCCTCGACTCCGTCGTCCTCTTCCCGGTGAACCTCTACGGCCCGCGGGACAACTTCGACCTCCAGACCTCGCACGTGATCCCCGCCCTCGTCCGCAAGTGCGTCGAGGCGCGCGAGCAGGGGGAGGAGCGGATCGTCGCCTGGGGCACCGGCGCCGCCTCCCGCGAGTTCCTCCACGCGCGCGACGCGGCGGAGGGGGTCCTCGACGCGGCGGAGCGCTACGGGAAGAGCGAGGCGGTGAACCTCGGGGCGGGGTTCGAGATCACGATCCGGGAGCTCGTCCCGCTCGTCGCCCGGCTCTGCCGGTTCGAGGGGGAGATCGCCTGGGACGCCTCGAAGCCGGACGGGCAGCCCCGGCGGATGCTCGACACCTCGAGGGCGCTCCGCGAGTTCGGCTGGAAGGCGCGGACCCCCTTCGAGGAGGGGCTCCGGGAGACGGTGGAGTGGTACGAGAAGAACCGGACGTGACCGCTCGCCCTTCGACAGGCTCAGGGCGAGCGGAGGGGAGCTCACCACGAGCGGCCCTTTCCGTTCCGTTCGCCCCGAGCCTGTCGAAGGGCGGACGAGAGACCGAGGTCCAGTCGTGAAGAAAGCGCTCATCACCGGCATCACCGGCCAGGACGGCAGCTACCTCGCCGAGCTCCTCCTCGAGAAGGGCTACGAGGTCCACGGCGTGATCCGCCGCTCCTCCTCCTTCAACACCCAGCGGATCGACCACATCTACCAGGACCCGCACACCCCGGGCGCCCGGCTCTTCCTCCACTACGGCGACCTCAACGACTCCTCCTCCCTGAACCTCCTCCTGAAGAAGCTCCGCCCCGACGAGGTCTACAACCTCGGCGCGCAGAGCCACGTGAAGGTCTCCTTCGACGTCCCGGAGTACACGGGCGAGGTCACCGGCCTCGGCGCCTGCCGGCTCCTCGAGGCGGTCCGCGAGCTCGACCTCACGAAGACCCGCATCTACCAGGCGTCGTCGTCGGAGATGTTCGGCGCCTCGCCCCCGCCGCAGAACGAGAAGACCCTCTTCTACCCGCGGAGCCCCTACGGCTGCGCGAAGGTCTACGCCTACTGGATCGGGGTGAACTACCGCGAGGCCTACGGGCTCCACGTCTCGAACGGGATCCTGTTCAACCACGAGTGCGTCACGGCCGAGACTCCCGTCATGGTCCGTCGCGAGGGGCTCGTAGACATCGTCCCGGTCGAGGAGGTCGTCCCCCACCGCACCGACCCGCGCCACGGGACGAAGTACACGACCGAGCCGAGCGAGCCGCTCGAGGTCTGGGACAGGAATCGTTGGACGAAGGTGACCTGCATGACGGCCACCTTCAACCGGGGCCAGAAGGAGGTCGTGCGCGTCGCGGCGCGCGGCGCGATCTTCTCGGCGACCACGGACCACGTGGTGTTCCTCGAGGGCGATCGCGAGGTCCCCGCGGGGGAGGTCCGCGAGGGAGACTCCCTCGCCCTCGGCATCGGCCCGGACGCGACCGGCGCGTGCGAGCTCACCGAGGCGGAGGCCTGGCTGCTCGGCGCTCTTGCCGGCGACGGCTACGTGAACGAGGGAGGAGACGTCCGGGTCACGAGCAACGACCCGGAGATCCTCGAGGGGGCCGAGCGCGCCTGGCGCGCCGTCACCGGCGGCGGGGCCACCCGCTGGACCGGGAAGTCGGGCTTCGGCGACCGGCCGGTGGAGGCCGTGAACCTCCGCGGTGCGCCGGCGTGGGGCCGCTGGATCCGTCCGCAGCTCTACACGGAGCGCGGAGAGAAGCGGGTCCCCGCTCGCGTCCTGAACGCGACGCTCGAGAACCAGCTCGCCTTCTTGAAGGGCTACAACGCCACCGACGGCCTTCGCGCGGGCCACTCCCGCTACGAGTTCAAGTCGTTCAAGACCTCCTCCCACACCCTCGCCGCGGGGCTCTGGTGGCTCGCGCAGCGGGCCCTGGGACAGCGGGCGATCCTGTGCCTCGAGGAGCGCGAGGGCAGGCTGTACTACCAGATCAACCTCTCGGTCCCCGACGACGAGCGCCAGGGCCAGAAGGGCGCGCATCTGCGGCGGCCCCTGGAGGAGGTCGTCCGGGTCTCCCGGCCCGGTCACGAGGGCTGGCTCTTCGACCTCGCCACGGAGAGCGGGACCTTCAGCGCGGGCGTGGGCGCGGGGTGGATCCACAACTCCCCCCGCCGCGGTGAGACCTTCGTCACGCGCAAGGTCACCCGCGCCGTCGCCCGCATCAAGCTCGGCCTCCAGGAGAAGCTCTACCTCGGCAACCTCGAGGCGAAGCGCGACTGGGGCTACGCGAAGGACTACGTCGAGGCGATGTGGCTCATGCTCCAGCAGCCGGAGGGAGACGACTACGTGATCGGCACGGGCGAGGCCCACTCCGTCCGGGAGCTCTGCGAGGAGGCCTTCGGTCACGCCGGGCTCGACTACCGGAAGTACGTGGAGATCGACCCCCGATACCACCGCCCCACCGAGGTGGACTACCTCCTCGCCGATCCGTCGAAGGCCGCGAAGAAGCTCGGCTGGAAGCCCCGGACCACGTTCAAGGAGCTCGTCCGGATCATGATGGAGGCCGACCTCGCCCTCGCCGAGCGGGAGCGGCTCGCCGGCGCGGGGCCGGCGGTGAGCCGGCACGGGTAGGGGGCGAGGTCCGGCGTGGCCGCGGGGGAGACCGGGCGCCCCCCTCTCCCTGGCCCTCTCCCCCCGGCGCTTCGCTTCCGGAGGGAGAGGGGATGTGCATCCGGGAGTCGCCCGCCCGTTCCCCTCGAAGGGCCTGTCGAAGGGCGGGCCCACCGCCTGGCGTCACTGTCCGTGGGGCCGTTCGCCCTGAGCCCGTCGAAGGGCGAGCTCTCCGCCTGGCGTCACTGTCCGTGGGGCCGTTCGCCCTGAGCCCGTCGAAGGGCGAGCCCACCCCTGCCGTCTGCCGTCACGACCCGAGAGGCCGTTCGCCCTGAGCCTGTCGAAGGGCGAGCGCTGCGGCTCGGCCCGGGCGATCGCGCCTCGAGGGTCACCCGCGAGTGGCGCCGGCGAGCCGCCAGCGGGCACCCCGCGTCCTGCCCACCTTCTCGAGGAACTCCGCCTCCTGGAGGTCTCGCGACGCCTGCCGGTCGGAGACCCGGCCGCGCAGCGCGGTCCGGTACTCGGCGAGGGTTACCGTCCCCCGCCGCGCGGCGAGGCGCCGGAGCAGGTTCAGGCGCTCCGCCCGTTCCATCGTCCCCCGCGCCTCCACCCCGAGCTCCTTCGCGAACGGCTCCTCGCGGCCGAGGTAGCCCCAGCGCTTGTACTCCGCGAGGGACTCCTCCGCGTCGCGCCGAGCCTGCGCCCCGGCGAAGGCCCGCGTCCCGAGGAAAAACCGCTCGCCCCGGGCCGGCGCGATCTCCGCGGTGACGAAGGCGGCGTAGTCGTCGAGCTCCCGCGAGCGCGCCGCCCGGCGGGCGAACTCGAGCGCGACCCCGAGTGTGGCGGGCCAGCGCGCCCGCAGCGCCGCCCGCCGGAGGAGGAGGGGATTCAGGCGGGCGTGGTCCCGCGCGAGCAGCTCCACGACGGCCCAGAGCAGGCGCGCGTCGTGCCGCGCCGCCTGGGCCGCGAGGACCACGACCTCCTCCGGCGAGGGCGCTCCGTGCCGCCACGGGAGGGCGCGCCCCTCCACCCGCCCGCCCACCGCCGCGAGCTCGTGGTAGAGCCGCGCGAGCTCGCCCTCCTCGCGGGGCACGAGGTGGAGCGGCGAGCCCGTCACCTCGCCTCCCCGAGGTCGTCGAAGAAGTCGAGCGCGTCCTGGGCGCCGACCACGCCGCGCTCCGCGAGCTCCTGGAGCCGCCGCTCCACGATCCCGAGGTCCGGCTTCCGCCGAAGGAGGGCGCGCGCGTGAGAGACGTCCTTCTCCCGTCCTGCGAAGCACTTCATCACGAGGAGGTCCTCCGCCCCGAGCGCCTCGACGGTGAGCCGCGCGCCCGTGAAGACGGGGCGCAGGCGGTCGCCGTAGTCCGGCGGGAGGACGTGCGCGAAGGTCTCGTAGTGCGGGTTGATCCAGTCCGCGGAGAGCCCGAGCTCCTTCGCGACGGCGCGGACGGCGGGGAGGAGGTCGTCCATCGACCCCTTGCGCGGGTAGGCGTCCACGTCCGACGTGCGGACCGGGAGGCGGTAGGCGAGCATCATCGCCGTGCCCCCGCCCACGACGAGCGAGACGGGCGCGGGCAGCAGGCGGTCCACTGCCTCGAAGGCGGCCTGGAGCTGGTCCGCGCGGAGGGGCGGGGGACTCATTCGGACACTATTATGCCATGGCGTAATCTAGCTTGCACGGCGGCATGGCCGCACCCGGTTGCGTCGGTCCGGGACCGCTCGTGGTTCGACAGGCTCACCACGAACGGACAGGAGGGGATCCGGTCGCCCTGAACCCCGAGCCCGTCGAAGGGCGCGCCCACCCCTGGCGTCACGACCCGAGAGGCCGTTCGCCCCGAGCCCGTCGAAGGGCGCGCCCACCCCTGGCGTCACGATCCCTGGGGCCGTTCGCCCCGAGCCTGTCGAAGGGCGCGCCCACCCCTGGCGTCACGATCCCTGGGGGCCGTTCGCCCCGAGCCGGTCGAAGGGCGAACCCACCGCCTGGCGTCACGACCCGAGAGGCCGTTCGCCCCGAGCCCGTCGAAGGGCGCGCCCACCCCTGGCGTCACGATCCCTGGGGGCCGTTCGCCCTGAGCCTGTCGAAGGGCGAACGCCGCGCCTCGTTCCGGACGATCACCAGCGTGGTAGAAGTTCCCCGTCGTGACCTCCCTCTCCGTCCTCGTTCCGGTCTTCGACGAGCAGCACCTCGTCGCGGCCTCCCTCGCCCGGCTCGAGGTCCTCCCCGGCTCCCCCCACCTCGAGCGCGTCCAGGTCGTCGTCGTGGACGACTCCTCCCGCGACGCGACGCCGGAGATCCTCCGGGCGTTCGCCGCGGAGCGCGGGATCACCCTCGGCCCGGCCTCCCCCTCCGCGCCGCGCGGCCGCGGGCAGCCCGAGGCGGAGCTCCGCGGGCAGGGCGAGCACGGAGGGATCGAGTGGATCTTCCTCCGCCACGTCCGGAACGGCGGGAAGGGCGCGGCGGTCCGCACCGCCCTCTCCCGGGCGGAGTGCGCGATCTCCGTCGTCCACGACGCGGATCTCGAGTACCACCCCGGGGACCTCCTCAAGATCGTGAAGGTCTTCGTCGAGGAGGACGCGGACGCCGTCTTCGGCTCCCGCTTCGCCGGCGGCGAGGCGCGGCGCGCCCTCCTCTTCCGCCACGAGCTCGGCAACCGGCTCCTCACCTTCCTCACGAACCTCGTGACGAACGTGAACCTCACCGACATGGAGACCTGCTACAAGGCCGTCCGCACCGGGCTCCTGCGCTCCATCCCCCTCGTCTCGGACGACTTCCGGATCGAGCCCGAGCTCACGATCAAGCTCGCGAAGCGGGAGGCGCGGATCTTCGAGGTCCCGATCCGCTACTCCGGCCGGACCTATCAGGAGGGGAAGAAGATCGGCTGGAGGGACGGGGTCCTCGCCCTCGGTGCGATGCTCCGGTTCTGGATCTCCGACCGGGTCTTCGCGGAGGACGCGCACGGCTCGCAGATCCTCGCCCGGCTCTCCCGCGCCCCGCGCTTCAACGCCTGGATGGCCGACACGATCCGGCCGTTCTGCGGGCGGAAGGTGCTCGAGATCGGGAGCGGCACCGGGAACCTCACCCGCCGCCTCGTCCCGCGGGACGCCTACGTCGCCTCCGACGTGAACCCGCTCTACCTCGACAGCCTCCGCCACCTCACCCACGACCGCCCCTACCTCGACGTCACGGTCACCGACGTGACGAAGGGCGACTCCTTCCCCGAGATCCCCGGCGGCTTCGACACGGTCGTCTGCCTGAACGTGATCGAGCACGTGAAGGACGACCGGGAGGCGCTCCGGAACGTCCACCGGGTGCTCGCCCCCGGCGGGAACGCGGTGATCCTCGTCCCGCAGGGCCCCGGCCTCTTCGGGACGCTCGACGAGGTCCTCGGCCACGAGCGGCGCTACACGGAGCGATCCCTGCGGGAGGCGGCGGGCGACGCCGGCTTCGAGGTGGAGCGGATCGTCCACTTCAACCGGATCGGCACGCCCGCCTGGTGGCTGAACGGCAAGGTCCTGCGGCGCCGCCACTTCGGGCTCTTCCAGGTCGCCGTCCTGAACGCCCTCACGCCGCTCTTCCGTCTCGTGGACAGGGCCCTCCCCTTCCCCGCGCTCTCCCTCGTCGCCGTGCTCCGGCCGGGCTCCGCTCGAATGCCGTGAGGGCCCGTGTCGTTCCGCGGCGCTCGCCCTTCGACAGGCTCAGGGCGAACGGACTTTTCGCTGCTCGTTCATCCCCGAGGACCCGTTCGGTCGTGAGCCCGTCCAAGACCCGTACGTGGTGACCCCTCGACAGGCTCGGGGGAACCACGAACGGGCGTGGTACTGGAGCCCAAAGTGCCCCTCCTCGACGCCCTCCGCGCCCTCACCTCCTTCTCGCCGCCGCCCGAGCTCCCGGAGTGCGACCTCGCCCTCCTCGGCGACGTGCTCGAGGCCCACGGCCTCGCGCCGATGGCCTCCTGGCAGCTCGAGCACGGACGGATCGGCGCGGACGTCCCGCAGCCCTTCCGCGAGCGGCTCCTCACCTCGTTCCAGGGGGTCGTGAACGACAACCTCCTGAAGCTCCTCTCCCTCCGGAAGGCGCTCCGGCCCGCGGAGGACGTGCCGGTCGTGCTCCTCGACGCGACCGCCTACCTCGACTGGCTCTACCCGCACATGGCCTTCCGGCCGGTCCTCGACCTGCGGCTCGGGATGCGCGGCGAGGACGGCGCGCGGTTCGTGGAGGCGGCGAAGGAGACCCTCTCCGTCGTCCGGACGGAGCACGGGGCGCGGACGGCGGTCTTCACCGACGGGACGATCACCTTCACCTTCCAGGAGGGGCTCTGGACGGGCGGCCCGGCCGATTCGCTCCTCTTCGAGCGGGCGACGCCGGCGCGCGTCTTCGGCCCCCGCGCCGGGCGCCCCTCCGCGGAGGACGCCCTCCTCTCCTCCGTGGCCGAGCAGGCCCTCCTCGGGCTCCTGGCGCCCCTCGTCACGTTCGTGGACGTCCGGGAGCTCCTCCGCCTCCCGCTCGACGCGGGCTACCTGAAGGAGCGCGCCGCTGCGCTCCGGCTCGAGCGCGCCCTCCACGGCTCGACCCTCCTCGCCGCGCACTTCTTCCCCGAGGTCTCGGAGGCGGCGGCCACCGTCCGGCCGGAGCTCGGGACCGCGGAGCGCGTTGCGGTCGAGCGGGTGGTGGACGCGGCGAAGGACCCGGCCCGGCTCCGCCACCTGCGCGGGGCGGACGCGGCGGCGCGGCTCGTCGTGGCGCCGTGAGCGCAGGATCCTCGAAGTTCGCCCTTCGACAGGCTCAGGGCGAACGGATCCAGGGAGACCCCGTGCTCCCGCTCGTGCCACGCCTCTCCATGGCCCCGCTCGCCCCGCGCCTCTCCAGGCCCCGCTCGCGCCACGCCTCTCCATGGCCCCGCTCGCCCCGCGCCTCTCCATGGCCCCGCTCGCCCCGCGCCTCTCCATGGCCCGCTCGCCCCGCGCCTCTCCATGGCCCCGCTCGCCCCGCGCC
>JBBIPT010000118.1:0-11198 GCA_037442705.1 Anaeromyxobacter sp. | reverse complement strand
GAGGGCCGGGCGCAGGTCCGCGTGGAACCCGGCCGCCTCGAGCACCGGCGCAGCGTGCCGCGCCATCCGCCGCGCCCGGGCGAGGACGTCCTCGCGCGCGCCGGGAGGCTCCGGCGCCTCCGGGCCCCCGCCGTGCGGTCCGTCGCCCTCCGGGTCCGCGACCGCGAGGTCCCCGGAAGGGCCGTTCGCGACGACGGTTCCGCTGCTCCTCGCGAGCCCCGCCCATGCGGCGGGGACCACGACCTCGAGCCGGAAGAGCCCGAAGTTCTTCATGGCCCGGGCGGCGGCGCCCAGGTTCTCCGCGCTCTGCGGGCGGTGGAGGACGAACCGGACTTTTCGAGGATCCATGGTCCCGCCGGGACGTATAACATCGCCCGCCATGATCCCCGACGCCCAGCTCCTCGCGCAGCTCCCCCACACGCTGCAGAAGATCGACCTCCCCGCCCTCGGCGAGCTCTACCGGGGAAAGGTCCGCGACAACTACGCGCGGGGCGACCGGATCGTGATGATCACGACCGACCGGATCTCGGCCTTCGACCACGTCCTCGGCACGATCCCGTTCAAGGGCGAGGTCCTCTCGCGCCTCGCGGCGTTCTGGTTCGGGAAGGTGAAGGACATCGCCCCGACCCACCTCCTCGACGTCCCCGACCCGAGCGTGATGGTCGTGAAGAAGGCGAAGGCCTTCCCCGTGGAGATCGTGATCCGCGGCTACATCACCGGCTCCCTCTGGCGCGACTACGAGGCCGGGAAGGCGGGCGCCTACGGCATCGAGTGGCCGAAGGGGCTCCGCAAGGACCAGCGCTTCGACGAGCCGATGATCACTCCCTCCACGAAGGCGGAGTACGGGGTCCACGACGAGCCGATCAGCGAGAAGCAGATCCTGGAGAAGGGGCTCGTCGCCCCGGAGGTCTGGCGGGAGGCGACCTCGGTCGCGCGGAAGATGTTCGAGCGCGGGCAGCAGTGGGCGAGGTCCCGCGGCCTCATCCTCGTGGACACGAAGTACGAGATGGGGATCGCGGACGGGAAGCTCATGGTGATCGACGAGATCCACACCCCCGACTCCTCCCGCTACTGGGTCGCGGACGGCTACGAGGACCGCTACGCGAAGGGCGCCGACCAGGAGATGCTCGACAAGGAGAACATCCGCCAGTGGCTCATCCGCGAGCACGGGTTCTCCGGACACGGCAAGCCGCCGCCCCTCGACGACGCCGTGCGCGTGATGCTCGCCCGGAAGTACATCGACGTCTTCGAGCGGCTCACCGGGGAGACCTTCACCTCCGGCGTCGGATCGGTCGCGGAGCGGATCGAGCAGAGCCTCCGGGCGAAGAAGTACCTCTAGAGCGCCCCTTGGCGGACGCAGCGCCCACCCGCGCCCGGGCGCTCCTCCTCCCGGGCATCCACGGCAGCGCCCGGCTCCTCGCGCCGCTCCTCGCGGCGGAGCCGAGGCTCGACCTCGACGTCCTCTCCTACCCCCCGGACGCGCCGCTCGGCACGGACGACCTCGTCCGGCTCGTCCGGGACCGCCTCCCCTCCGGCCCGTTCCTCCTCGTCGCGGAGTCCTTCTCCGGCCCCGTCGCGGTGAAGGTCGCCGCCGGGCGCCCGCCCGGCCTCGCCGGGCTCGTCCTCGCCGCGACCTACCTCCACGCGCCGCTGCCGCCCCTCCTCCGCCCCGCCGCGGCGATCGCCGTGCCCCCGGTCCTCTCCCTCCCCCTCCCCGCGGCCTTCGTCCGGCTCTTCCTCGCCGGGACGGACGCTCCGGATGCGCTCGTGGAGGAGATCCGCTCCGCGACGGCCGAGGTGGCCCCGGAGGTCATGGCGCGGCGGATCGCCGACGCCCTCGCCGTGGACGCCCGCGAGGACCTCGCCCGGGTGAACGTCCCGCTCCTCTTCCTCGCGCCGTCCCGCGACCGGCTCGTGCGGACGGACGCCGTGGACGACGTGCTCGCGGTGAAGCCGGGCGCCGAGGTCGTCACCATGGACTCACCCCACGTGATTCTGCAGCGCTGCCCACACGCCTCGCTCGCCCGGATCGAGGAGTTCGCGCGCCGCGTCGGCGAGGGTGACCGAGGATAGTCTCGGAGCCCCCGGACTCACCCCCCTGGGACGCAGCGCCAGCCGCCTCCGCGCACCCAGGGGCCGTTCACCCTGAGCCTGTCGAAGGGCGTGGTCGCGAGGCGCGCCCGCCGCGACGATCCGCCTCCGCGCACCCCGCGGCCGTTCACCCTGAGCCTGTCGAAGGGGGAGGTCCGTTGTCCGAGCTTCCGCCGGCGGGAAGCGAAGCGAGCGGAACGGCGGAAGCGAGTTCGGACCGACGCGCCTCGAGCGGCGCACGAGAACGCGCGCGGCTCGCGGACGCCGTGCGCGCCGAGCACACGGCGGAACGGCGCCCCCGGGCGGCCAGCGTGCGTCCTCACGCCTTCCCGAACACCCGCTCGAAGATCGTGTCCACGTGCTTCAGGTGGTACTCGAGCGCGAAGCAGGCGTCGATCTCGGCCTCGGAGAGGGCCTCGCGGACGTCCGCGTCGCCCTTCAGGGCGGTCCGGAAGTCCACCTTCTCCTCCCAGACCTTCATCGCGTTCCGCTGGACCTGGACGTACCCCTCCTGCCGCCCCACCCCCTTGCCCACCAGGGCGAGGAGGACCCGCTGCGCCTCGTGGAGCCCCCCGGTCGCCTCCAGGTTCTCCTTCATCCGCTCGGGATAGACGCGGAGGTTCTCGATCATCCCGGCGAACCGGTGGAGGGCGAAGTCGAGGGCGATGGTCGCGTCGGGGCCGATCACCCGCTCCACGGAGGAGTGGCTGATGTCCCGCTCGTGCCAGAGCGCCACGTTCTCGAGGGCGGCGAGGGCCCAGGAGCGCAGGAGCCGGGCGAGGCCGGTGAGGTTCTCCGAGAGGATCGGGTTCCGCTTGTGCGGCATCGCGGAGGAGCCCTTCTGCCCGGCGGTGAACGGCTCCTCCGCCTCTCGCACCTCCGTCCGCTGGAGGTGCCGGACCTCGGTCGCCTGCTGCTCGAGCGTCGAGCCGGCGACGGCGAGGGCCACGAAGAGGTCGGCGTGCCGGTCGCGGTTCACGACCTGCGTCGCGGCGCCCTCCCCGCCCTCGAGGCCGAGCCGCTCCATGACGAAGGCCTCGACCCGGGGGTCCACGTTCGCGAACGTCCCCACCGCGCCCGAGACCTTCCCGACCGCGACGACCTCGCCCGCCCGCGCGATCGCCTCCCGGCGCCGCGTCCAGGCGTCGTACCAACCGGCGAGCTTCAGGCCGAAGGTCACCGGCTCGGCGTGGATCCCGTGGCTCCGGCCCATCATCGGCGTCCGGCGGTGCTCGAAGGCCCGCTTCTTCACGGCGGCGAGCACCCGGTCGATCCCGGCGAGCAGGAGCGCGGTCGCCTCCGCGAGCTGCACGGCGAGGGTCGTGTCGAGGACGTCGGAGGAGGTCATCCCCTTGTGGAGGTGGCGCGCGGCGGGGCCGCCCCGCTCCTCGACGAACGTGAGGAAGGCGATCACGTCGTGCTTCACCGTCCGCTCGATCTCGTCGATCCGGGCCACGTCGGCGGCCGCGAACTCGAAGCCGTCGAAGGCCTTCCGGAGGGTCTCGTAGTCCTCCGGCGGGACCTCGCCGAGCCGGACCATCGCCTCGCAGGCGGCGAGCTCCACGTCGAGCCAGATCCGCAGCCGCCGCTCCGGCGCCCAGATGCGCCCCATCTCGGGGCGGGTGTAGCGAGGGATCACGTGCGCCTCCCTACTGGCCGGTGGAGCCGAAGCCGCCGGCTCCCCTGCCGGTGTCCGTGAGATCGTCGACGGCCTCGATCGTCGCCCGGACGACGGGCGCGACGACGAGCTGGGCGATCCGGTCGCCCCGCGCGAAGGCGACGGGCTCGCCCCCGAGGTTCACGAGGACGACCTTCACCTCCCCGCGGTAGTCCGAGTCGATCGTCCCGGGCGCGTTCACGAGGGAGATCCCGTGCTTCACGGCGAGCCCGGAGCGGGGCCGGACCTGCCCCTCGTGCCCCGGCGGGAGCTCCAGGGCGAGCCCGGTGGGGACGAGGCGCCGCTCGCCGGGGGCGAGCGTGAAGGGCTCGTCGGCGCGGAGATCCATGCCGGCCGAGCCCTCCGTCTCGTAGCGGGGGAGGTCGAGGGGGGGACCGCGGCGGCCGACGCGCGTCACCTTCACGGTCACGGCCATCGCGTCCCCTCCCCGCCCGGGGCCTACTTCGCCGGCTGGGGCTTCGCCTCGCCCTCGGCCTTCTTGCCGGCCGCCTCGGCGAGCGCCTCCTTGCGGGAGAGCCGGATCTTGCCGGCGCGGTCGACGGAGATGACCTTCACGAGCACCTCCTCGCCCTCGGAGAGGACGTCGGAGACGCTCTTCACCCGCTTGTCCGAGAGCTCGGAGATGTGGATGAGCCCGTCCGTCCCCGGGAAGATCTCCACGAAGGCGCCGAACTCGGCGATCTTCCGGACCGTGCCGAGGTAGGTCTTCCCCACCTCCGCCTCCTGGGTGAGGCCGCGGATCATCTTGATCGCCTCGTCCACCTTCGTCTGGTTCGGCGAGGCGATCGAGACGGAGCCGTCGTCCTCGATGTTGATCGAGGTGCCGGTGCGGGCGGTGATGTCCTTGATGGTCTTGCCGCCGGGGCCGATGATGTCCTTGATGCGCTCGGGCCGGATCCGGATCGTCGTGATCCGCGGCGCGTAGGCGCTGATGTCGGCGCGCGGCGCGCCGAGGCTCTTCGCCATCTCCGCGAGGATGTGCTTGCGCCCCTGGGCGGCCTGGGCGAGCGCCTTCTCCATGATCTCGCGGGTCACCCCGCCGATCTTGATGTCCATCTGGATCGAGGTGATGCCGGCCTCGGTGCCGCAGACCTTGAAGTCCATGTCGCCGAGGTGGTCCTCGTCGCCGAGGATGTCGGAGAGGATCGCGATCTTCTCCCCCTCCTTGATGAGCCCCATCGCGATGCCGGCGACGGGCGCCTTGATGGGCACGCCCGCGTCGAGGAGCGAGAGGGAGCCGCCGCAGACGGAGGCCATGGAGGACGACCCGTTCGACTCGGTGATGTCCGAGACGATCCGGACCGTGTAGGGGAACTCGTCCTCGGCGGGGAGCACGGCGCGCAGGGCCCGCTCGGCGAGGGCGCCGTGGCCGATCTCGCGCCGGCCGGGGCCGCGGAGGAACTTCGCCTCGCCGACGGAGAACGGCGGGAAGTTGTAGTGGAGCATGAACTTCCGGAAGTGCATCCCGGTGAGCATCTCCACCCGCTGCTCGTCCTCGGAGGTCCCGAGCGTCGCGGCGACGATCGCCTGCGTCTCGCCGCGGGTGAAGAGGGCCGAGCCGTGGACGCGGGGGAGGAGCCCCACCTCGCAGGTGATCTTCCGGACGTCGGCCATGCCGCGGCCGCCGATGCGGCGGCCCTCGTCCGTGATCATCTTGCGCATGTACTCGTACTTCACGTCCTCGTAGTAGCCCTTGATCTCCTTCTCGCGGAGGGCGAGGTTCGCGAGCTTCGTCGCGTCGCCGCCCGCCTCGGCCCGCAGGGCCTCGAGGAGCTCCTTCTTGATCTCGGAGAGCCGGCCGTAGCGGTCGTGCTTCTCGTGGCGGCCGTAGGCCTCCTTCGTCTTCTCCCAGGTGAGGGCCTTCACCTTCGCCTTGAGCTCGACGTCGTTCTTCGGCGCCTCGAAGGTGCGCTTCGGCTTGTCGCCGGTGGCCTTGCGGAGCTCGTCCTGGGCGTCGAGGAGCGTCTTCACGGCGGCGTGGCCGAAGAGGAGCGCGTCGACCATCGCCGCCTCGGACACCTCCTTGCCGCCGCCCTCCACCATCACGATGGCGTCGCGAGACGCGGCCATCACGACGTCGATGTCCGCCTCGGCCCGCTGGGCGAGCGTCGGGTTCGCGACGAACTCGCCGTTCACGCGCCCCACGCGGACGCCGGCGATGGGGCCGTTGAAGGGGACGTCGGAGATCTGGAGGGCCGCCGAGGCGCCGGTGAGGGCGAGGACGTCGGTCTCGTTCTCCTGGTCGAAGGAGAGGACGGTGGCGATGATCTGCGTCTCGTTCGCGTAGCCCTCGGGGAAGAGGGGCCGGCAGGAGCGGTCGATCACGCGGGACGTGAGGGTCTCCTTCTCGGTGAGCCGGCCCTCGCGGCGGAAGAAGCTGCCCGGGATCTTCCCCGCGGCGAAGAGCTTCTCCTGGTAGTCCACGGTGAGCGGGAAGAAGTCGATCCCCTCGCGCTTCTCGGCGGCCGAGACGACCGTGACGAGCACGATGGAGTCGCCGAGCCGGACCCAGACCGCGCCGTGGGCCTGCTTCGCGATCTTGCCCGTCTCGAGGAGGACGTCCTTGCCGCCCACGCGGGCGATCTTCTGGATGGGAGTCATGCGCTTTCCTGGGGCGGGAGCGGCGCAGTGCGCCGCCCGCCCTGATGGGCCCGCGAGCCGTTCGCGCTCGGGATCGGAAAGGCGCCTCCGGTCCTCACTCCGCCGCCCCTCCGTGGAGGGGCGGCCCAGTCGGAATCGGAAGCGTCCGTCGGTCCGTCGCGGCCCGGCCAGCGGGCGCTGTTCACTGCAACTTCGGTCGCGCCACCGGAACCCGGAAGCGCCGACGCCCCGGCCGCTCGGCCGGGGCGCCTCGGTCATCCCGCTACTTGCGGATGCCCAGCGACTCGATGAGGGCCTTGTAGCGTCCCTGGTCGGTCGCCTTGAGGTAGTCGAGGAGCCGCCGCCGCTGGCCGACGAGCTTCAGGAGCCCGCGCCGGCTGTGGTGGTCCTTCTTGTGCGTCTTGAAGTGGTCCGTGAGGTAGGTGATCCGCTCGCTGAGGAGCGCGACCTGGACCTCGGGGGACCCGGTGTCCTTCTCGTGCCGCTTGTACTTCTGGACCAGCTCCTGCTTCTTCTCCTGCACGATCGCCATAGTTGCTGCTTCCTTTCTCGTTCGGATCCACCGCCGCGGGGGCGAAGGCGTGCGCCGCGGGCGGCAGTGGAACCGCAGGGAAAGCGGGTTCTTAATCGATCCGCGGGGTTGAGTCAATCTCGGCGGGGGGGGGTTGGGCGAGGCCGCAGCCGCAGCCGCAGCCGCAGATGCACCCGCAGCCGAATCCGGACCCGGATCGGCTTCCGGCCACCCGCAGCGAAGCGACGACGGCCGGAAGCCCTCTGCGCCCTACGGGCTCTGGCCTCCACCGCCCCCGAACACCCGCACCGGCCGGATTCCGCCCTTCCCCGGCGCGCAGATCGCGACGAGCCTCCCACCGGGCCCGATGGCCCGAAGGAGGTCCCCCTGCGCCTCCCGCGGGAGGACCTTCCCCTGGGAGAGCGCCCGGGCCTCGGCCGGGTCCACCGCGACGGCCGGGAGGAACCCGAGCGCCTCGGCGGGTGGGACGAGCCGGGCGGCCAGCGCCTCCCGGGACTCCCGCCCGAGCGCCTCGGCCTCCTCGAGCGGGATCGCCCGGTCGATCCCGAAGCCGCTCGCCTCGGTGCGCCGGAGCGCGGCGATGTGGGCGGGGACGCCGAGGGCGCGGCCGAGGTCGGCGGCGAGGGTCCGGACGTAGGTCCCCTTCCCGCACCGCACCCGGAGCCGGGCCCGGGCGAGCCCGTCCTCCCCCGCCGGCTCGAGCGCCTCGAGGGAGAGCGCGTGGACCCGGACCTTCCGCGGCGCCCGCTCCACCTCCTCCCCGGCCCGCGCCGCCTGGTGGAGCCGCCGGCCGCCCACGCGGACCGCCGAGTACATCGGCGGGACCTGCTCGATCTCGCCGGTGAGGCGCGGGAGGGCGGCCTCGACGGCCGCCCGGGTCAACCCCGTCGCGTCGCCGCGCTCCGTCACCTCGCCCTCGGCGTCCTCGGTGGAGGTCGCCGCGCCGAACGCGACCGTGGCCTCGTAGGCCTTGTCCCCGTCCGCGAGCCACTGCTGGAGCTTCACCGCGCCGTCCACGCAGACGACGAGGACGCCCGTGGCCGCGGGGTCGAGGGTGCCGCCGTGGCCGGCCTTCCCCGCGCCGAGCGCGCGCCGGACGCGCTTCACGGCCTCGAAGCTCGTCGGCCCGGCCGGCTTGTCGATGACGAGGACGCCGCCCTTCACGCGTCACTCGTCCTGGCGCCCGGGCGCGCCCGGAGCGCCGCCGTCTCCGGGTGCGTCCCCCGCCGCGGCCTCGTCCCGGCCGCGCGCCTCCCGGAGCAGCCGCTCGATCCGGTCCCCGCGGGCCACCGACTCGTCGTAGACGAAGCGGAGGTGGGGCGTGTGGCGGAGGCGAAGGTTCCGGGCCACCTCCCGCTGGAGCCAGGTCGCCGCCGCGCGCAGCCCCTCGAGCGTCCGGTCGCGCTCCGCCGGCTCGGCGTGGATGGAGACGTAGACCGTGATCTCCTTCAGGTCGGGGGACATCTTCGCCCCGGTCACGGTGGTGAAGCCGGTGACGCGCGGGTCCTTGAGCCCCCGCGCGAGCACCGCGCCGAGCTCGTGGCGGAACTCCTCCGCGACGCGCGCGGGCCTGCTGTGCGTGCTCATCGAACTCCCTCGTCCTCTCCTTCGCCCCAGCTCGCCTCGTAGCCCTCCGCCGCCTCGGCCTCCGCGAGGGTCCGCATCTCCCCCTCCCCGATGCCGTCGCCGTAGGGGACGATCTCCAGGTCCCGCCCGGTGACGAGGAGCTGCCCCCCGTGCACGGAGGCCACGAACCCGGCCACCTTGTCGAGGGTCTCGTTCACGAAGGCGTGGTCGTTCCCCACGGCGGCGACCCCGACGACGCTCTTCTGCCAGAGGTCGTTCTCCGCCACCTCGGCCACGGAGACGTTGAACTTCGCCTTCACGCGGTCGATGGCCGACCGGACGAGGTGCCGCTTCGACTTCAGCGATCCGGGCGCCGGGAGGTGGAGCGTGAGCCTGAGGACTCCCACGAACATGGCTTCGTCAATACCAGGCTTCAGGCCACAGGCCTCAGGAGAAGCGCCCCTGCGGGCGTTTCCGAGGCCAGAGGCCTGAGGCCTCGGGTGTTTCCGAATCGCGCCGGTCCCTAGTCCAGGCTGGGGCGGATCTCCTCGAGCTCGTACACCTCGAGGACGTCGCCCTGCTTCACGTCCCCGAAGCCGTCCACGCCGATGCCGCACTCGAGGCCGGTGGTCACCTCTCGGACGTCGTCCTTCACGCGCTTCAGCGACCCGATCTTGCCGGTGTGGACCACCTTCCGGTCGCGGAGGACCCGGACGTGAGCGGACCGCTTCACGACGCCCTCGGTGACGGCGGAGCCGGCGATCGCGCCGATCCGCGGGATGTTGAAGACCGCGCGGACCTCCGCCTTCCCGAGCGCCTTCTCCTTGATGATGGGCTCGAGCAGGCCGGCCATCTCCTCGCGGATCCTGTCCACCGCCTCGTAGATCACGTCGAACTGGAGGATCCGGACGTTCTGCTGGCTCGCGATCTGGTCCACCTTCGTCTCGGGCTTCGTGTTGAAGCCGACGATGACCGCGTTGCCGGCGGCGGCGGTGAGGACGTCGGACTCGGTGATCGCCCCGACCCCGGAGTCGAGCACCTTCACGCCGACCTTCTTCGTGGCCGCCTTCTGGAGCGCCTGGGCGACGGCCTCGGAGGAGCCCTGGACGTCGGCCTTCACGACGACGTTCAGGACCTTCGCGCCCGAGGTCTTCGCCTTCGCGAAGAGGTCCTCGAGCGTCGCCTTCTTCACCTGGCCGAGCTCCTTCTGCCGCGCCTTCAGGGCCCGGTGCTCCGCGACCTCCTTCGCCGCCTTCTCGTCCTGGACGACGTCGAACTCGTCGCCCGCGACCGGGACGCCGGAGAGGCCGAGGACCTCCACGGGGTAGCCGGGCGGCACCTCCTTCACCTGCTCGCCCCGCTCGTTCATCATCGCGCGCACGCGGCCGTGGTGGACGCCGGTGACGAGCGCGTCCCCGACCCGGAGCGTGCCCTCCTCGACGAGGACGGTCGCCACGGGGCCCCGGCCCTTCTCGAGCTTCGCCTCGATCACGTGACCGGTGGCGAGGGCCTCCGGGTTCGACTTGAGCTCGAGGACCTCGGACTGGAGGGCGATGTACTCGAGGAGCTCGGGGATCCCCTGCTTCGTCTTCGCGGAGACGGGCAGCATGATCGTGGAGCCGCCCCAGGCCTCGGCGACGAGCTCGTGCTCCGTGAGCTGCTGCATCACGCGCTCGGGGGTCGCCCCCGCCTTGTCCACCTTGTTGATGGCGACGAGGATCGTGACCCCGGCCGCCTTCGCGTGCTTGATCGCCTCGGCGGTCTGCGGCATCACGCCGTCGTCCGCCGCGACCACGAGCACGACGAGGTCGGTGACCTTCGCCCCCCGCTCGCGCATCGCCGTGAAGGCCTCGTGGCCCGGCGTGTCGAGGAAGGTGATCGGCCCGTGCGGCGTCTGCACCGAGTAGGCGCCGATGTGCTGGGTGATCCCGCCCGCCTCGCCCGAGGCGACGTCCGCCTTGCGGATCGCGTCGAGGAGCGAGGTCTTGCCGTGGTCGACGTGGCCCATCACCGTCACGACCGGGGGGCGGGTCACGAGCTTCGACTCGTCCACCTCGATCTCGGGGATGTACTCCTCGACCTCGAAGCCCTTCTTCTCGACGGTGAAGCCGAACTCGGTGGCGAGGAAGGCGGCGGTGTCGGCGCCGATCTGCTGGTTGATCGTCGCCATCGTCCCGGCCTGCATCAGCTTCCGGATGAGGTCGGAGGCCTTCACGCCCATGGACTGGGAGAGCTCCGAGACGGAGATGGACTCCTCCACCCGGATGACCTTCTTGTGCTCGGCGCGCTCGGTGATCAGGGTCTTCGCCCCCTTCTTCGTCGGCTTCTTCTTCTTGCCGCGGACCGGCACGTAGGCGCGGTCGGAGATGGCCGCCTGGAGCAGCTCCTTGCCCGAGAGGTTCTTCGCCTGCTCCTCGGAGACCGGGCGCCCAGCGCTGCGGCCGCGGCGCTTGTCCCGGGAGACGTCGATGAACTCGCGCTCGCGCCCGAGCGAGCCCGGGACGACCTTGAGCTCGCGCACCTCCCCGAGCGCCCGCGGACCGGGCGCGGCGGGATAGGAGCCCGGGGTCCGCGTGGGAGGCGTGACCCGGCGGACCGGGACGGTGGGCCGGGAGATCACGACGGCCTGCGTCGCCGTCGGGCGCAGGGTCCGCGGATCGGGGCCGGCCGGCCTCGGCGGGTGCGCGGGCGGCGTGGCCGCCCCGGCGGCAGGGGCGGCGGCCATCGGCG
>JBBIPT010000117.1:0-11287 GCA_037442705.1 Anaeromyxobacter sp. | reverse complement strand
CAAGAAGGCCGGTGTCGGCGTGGCCGTGGCCGCCAACATCATCGTCCAGAAGACCGATGCCGTCATCGGCAAGAACGTTCATGCGGATGCCAAAGAGATACTGTCGGTTGAAGCCGATTCCTCGATTGCTCCATTACAACTGAATATTCCCGGTTTGCCGTCCCTTGCTCCGGAAATCTCGTCGATTGCCGCGGGCGGCGGCGTCAGCACGAGTAGCGAGGCCAAGGCTGCCGTGGGCGGTTCGGCCATCGTCGATGTGTTTGTTCAGAACACCCACGCCACCATCGGCGAAGGCGCACGGATCAACGCCACCACCGGGTTCACCCCCGGCGCCAATCAGAGCATCACGATCGATGCCACGAGCACCACGCGGATCGTCACGGCACCATCCCCCTCAAGACCTCGCGTGTACCATCCGCGCATGCCGCTGCGGGTGGTCTTCGCGGAGGACAACTTCCTGGTCCGGGAGGGCACCGCAGCACTGCTCGGTGAGCTGGAGGAGGTCGACGTCGTCGCCGACCTCCCACCGCGCCTGCCCGGGCCACGCCGGCGCCGGCGCGCTCGACCGACTCGCGCTGCGTCCCGCTCCAGGGGCGCTTCATGCTGTCCTTCAACAAGGCCGACGTCGTCGACATCCTCGAGCAGGCGAGCCGCTGGACCTGCCGGAACTTCGTCTACACGGACGACATCGCCCGCGGGAAGATCACCCTCCTCTCGAAGACGCCGGTCACCGCGGACGAGGCCTACGCCGCCTTCCTCGCCGCGCTGAACGCGAACAACATCGCGGTCTACCCGACGGGCCGGTACTGGAAGCTCATCCGGATCGCCGACTCGAAGAAGAACCCCATCCCCACCTACGTGGGCGAGGGGGCCGGCACGCCCGCGAACGAGCAGCCGATCACGAAGGTGATCCGGCTCCAGTACGCGGACTCCGAGCAGATGCGCGGCATCGTCGGAAACTTCCTCTCCTCCCAGGGCGCCGACGTCCAGTCGGTCCCGCCCGACATGCTCATCGTGACCGACATCGGGCTCAACCTCCGGCGGATCGAGCGGATCATGGAGGCGGTGGATCGGGCGGGGGGGGGCGACATCGTCCGGATCGTCCAGATCCTGCACGCGCCGGCGAAGGACATCGCCGACAAGGTGAACCAGATCTTCCAGGCGCAGGGCGGGAAGCCGGGCGCGCGCCGCACGATGGTGTCGCCGGGCGTCCCCGCGCCCCCCTCGCGCGGCGTCCCCCAGCCGGCCGTACCGGCCGCGCCGGGGCGCATGGAGGAGGTCTCCGTCACGAAGATCCTGCCGGACGAGCGGACGAACAAGCTCATCGTGATCGCCGACGAGAAGAGCTTCCAGCGGATCCTCGACCTCATCGAGCAGCTCGACGTGCCGACCGCCGGCGAGGGGGGCATCCACGTCGTCTTCCTCAAGAACGCGAGCGCCGAGGATCTCTCCCAGACCCTCTCGAACCTCGCCCAGGGCCAGGCGAAGAGGCAGCCGGGGGCGCCGGTCCCCACGCCGGCCGCGGCCGCCGCCGCACGGCCCCCGGCGGGAGGCGGCGACGTCACCGCCGAGCTCTTCAGCGGCGAGGTGAAGATCACCGCCGACAAGACCCAGAACGCGCTCCTCGTCCAGGCGAGCGGCTCCGACTTCCTCGCGATCCAGCGGCTCATCGACAAGCTCGACCGGCCGCGGCGTCAGGTCTTCGTCGAGGCGGTGATCCTGGAGGTGAACCTCCGGAACGACCGCCAGCTCGGGGTGGGGATGCACGCCGCCTTCCCCTTCGACCGGAAGGGGGAGACGGGCGTCATCCCCCTCGCCTCGCAGCCCGGGCGCATCTCCTCCTTCGACCTCCTCGGCGCGACGGCGCTCGGCGGCTTCCTCACCGGTTACGCCGGCCCGGTCTCGGCGGAGCTCAAGGCCCTCGGCCTGAACCTCCCCTCGCTCGGGGTGCTCATCCAGGCCCTCCAGACCTCCTCCGACGTGAACGTGATCTCGACCCCCCACCTCGTCGCGATGGACAACGAGGAGTCGGAGATCACCGTCGGCCAGAACGTGCCCTTCCAGGCGGGGTACGCCCCCTCCGGCCTCCAGAGCCTCCTCTCCGGATCGTCCGGGACCACGAGCACCTCCTCCGCGGTGGGGAACCTCCTCGGCCTCGGCGGGCTCCAGAACCTCTACGCCCCGATCCAGCGGCAGCCGGTGGAGCTCCGGCTCAAGATCAAGCCCCAGATCAACGAGGGGGGGAACGTCCGGCTCATGATCGAGGAGCAGACGGAGGAGATCGCCGATCGCGACCCGCAGCTCGGACCCACCACCGCGAAGCGGAGCGTGAAGACCCAGGTCGTCGCCCGCGACCAGAGCACGATCGTGATCGGCGGGCTCATCCAGGAGCGGAACGTCCGGAGCGTGAAGAAGGTCCCCTTCCTCGGGAGCCTGCCGGTCATCGGGTGGCTCTTCCGCGACACGGTCACGACGAAGTCGAAGACGAACCTCCTCCTCTTCCTCACGCCCTACATCATCCGGGAGGAGGCGGACTACCGCCGGATCTACGAGAAGAAGCGGAAGGAGCAGCAGGAGTTCATCGAGCAGTTCTACGGGCGGCAGCCGGCCTTCGAGGTGCCGATCGACTTCACCCGGAAGGCGGGCCCCTACGCCCGGATGCGGGCCGGCGTGGCCGAAGAGGCCTCGAGGCTCGAGAACGGCGGGCCCGGGGCCCCGGGCGAGCGCGTGACGATCCCCGGCGGCTGGGCGCCGTCCCGCGGGCGGCCCGAGGCGCCCGCCGCTCCGGAGACCGGAGAGGAGCACCTCACGGAGGAGGGGACGCCGATCGACGCCCTCGAGGAGCAGCCCGAGGTGCCGCCGCCCCACGGCGAGACGCCGCCACCCTGGACCGCGCCCAGGGCGCCTCCGCCCCCGCCGCAGGCGGAACCCCCCGCGCCGGTCACGCCCGAGCCGGGGCGCGCCCCGGCCGAGTGAACGTGGAGAGGGCGATGCACGACGAAGGGCCCACCGAGATCCAGCCGATCCCCCCGGGCGAGGCCCGGGAGCGGACCGCGCTCGTGGCGAACGCCCCCGCCTGGCTCTGCGGGCGCCCGCTCGGCGAGATCCTCGCGGAGACGGCGAAGCTCGCCCCGGCGCGGATCGAGGAGGCGCTCGCCGCGCAGCGCGGGGAGCAGTCCGGCGCGCGGATCGGGGAGATCCTCGTCCGGATGAAGGCCGTCTCGGAGGACGACGTCCTCCGGGCCCTCGCGATCCAGCTCGACCTCCCCTTCCTCCCGCGCGTGGACGTGGAGGCGGTGCCGCCCGACCTCGCCGGGAAGGTCCCCATCCACTTCGCGAAGGCGTCGGGCATCCTGCCCCTCGGCCGCGCGGGCGACGCCGTCCGGGTCGCCGTGGCGGACCCCCTCGACACGGCCGCCCAGGACTCCGTCTCCATGCTCCTCGGCGCGCCCGTCTCGCCGGAGGTCGTCCCGGCGGCGGTCGTGCTCGACGCGATCAACGCCGTCTACGATCGGGCGGCGGACGAGCACGACAAGCTCATGGAGGACCTCGAGACCGGGGACCTCGAGTCCGTCGCCCACGAGCTCGAGGAGCCGACCGACCTCCTCGACGCGGACGACGAGGCGCCGATCATCCGGCTCGTGAACTCGCTCATGTTCCGGGCGGTGAAGGAGCGCGCGAGCGACATCCACATCAACCCGGAGGAGCGGGACATCTCCGTCCGGTACCGGGTCGACGGCGTGCTCCGCGACGTGATCCGCCCGCCGAAGCGCTTCCAGGCCTCCATCGCGAGCCGCATCAAGATCATGGGCGGCCTCAACATCGCGGAGAAGCGGCTCCCCCAGGACGGGCGCATCCGGATCAAGATCGCCGGCAAGGACGTGGACATCCGGCTCTCCACCGTGCCCACCGCGCACGGCGAGCGGATCGTGATGCGCCTCCTCGACAAGTCGAACGTGATCCTCGACCTCGGGGAGCTCGGCTTCGAGGACTGGCAGCTCGAGATCGTGGACGCGCTCGTCACCCGCTCCCACGGCATCGTCCTCGTCACCGGCCCGACCGGCTCCGGCAAGACGACGACGCTCTACGCCGCCCTCGCGAAGATCAACTCGCCCGACCTCAACATCCTCACGATCGAGGACCCGGTCGAGATCCCGCTCCGCGGCGTGGGGCAGGTCCAGGTGAACCCGAAGATCGAGCTCACCTTCGCGAACGGGCTCCGCTCCTTCCTCCGCCAGGACCCGGACGTGATCATGGTGGGCGAGATCCGCGACCTGGAGACGGCGGAGATCGCGATCCAGGCCTCCCTCACCGGCCACCTCGTGCTCTCCACCGTCCACACGAACGACGCGGCCGGCGCGATCACCCGGCTCGTGGACATGGGGGTGCAGCCCTTCCTCGTCGCCTCCTCGCTCGTGGGGGTCCTCGCCCAGCGGCTCGTCCGCGTCCTCTGCCCGGAGTGCAAGAGGCCCTACGTCCCCTCGGCGGAGGAGCGGGCGCAGGTCGGGCTCTCCGGGGAGATCTGGCGCCAGGCGGGCGATCCGAAGACCATCTTCAAGGCCCAGGGCTGCCTCGCCTGCGGGAACACCGGCTACCAGGGGCGGACCGGCATCTACGAGCTCATGCTCGTGGACGACGACGTCCGCCAGCTCGTCCTGAAGAGCGTGGACTCCTCCACGATCAAGAAGGCGGCGGTGAACCGGGGGATGCTCACCCTCCTCCAGCACGGCGCCTTCAAGGTCGCCCAGGGGATCACCACCGCCGCGGAGGTGCTCTCGGTCACGGCCGAGGACATTCGCTGACCCGTGCCCGTCTTCGAGTACAAGGCGCTCACCGGGAGCGGCAAGGCGGTCCAGGGGCTCCGCGAGGCGGACTCCGCCCGCACCCTCCGGACCGTCCTCCGGCGGGAGGGGGTCTTCCTCACCGAGGTCCTCGGCGAGCAGCAGGCGAAGGCGCAGCAGGCGCGGGAGGTGAACGTCCGGCGCTGGGTCCTCGGCCGGGTCTCCGCGGAGGACCTCTCCGTCGCCACCCGGCAGCTCGCCGTCCTCGTGAAGGCGGGGGTGCCGCTCGTGGAGTCCCTCTCCGCCCTCGTGGAGCAGGTGGAGAAGGAGAAGCTGAAGCGGGTCCTCGGCGACGTGAAGCAGCGGGTGAACGAGGGGGCCTCCCTCGCCGACGCGCTCGCCGCGCACCCTCGCGTCTTCGGCGAACTCTACGTGAACATGATCCGGGCGGGCGAGCACTCCGGCGCCCTCGAGATCGTCCTCGTCCGGCTCGCCGACTTCACCGAGAGCCAGGCCCGCCTCCGCGCCAAGGTCGTGGGGACCATGGCCTACCCGGCGGCGATGATGATCATCGGGTCGATCGTCCTCGGCATCCTCTTCACGGTCGTCATCCCCCGGGTGATGAAGATCTTCGAGGACACCCGGGCGGCCCTCCCCTGGACGACCCGGGCGCTCGTCGCGTTCACCTCCTTCGTCACCCAGTTCTGGTGGGCGCTCCTCGCCGTCGCGATCGCCGCCGTCTGGGGCTTCCTCCGCTGGAAGCGGACGCCCGCGGGGAAGGCCCGCTGGCACCGCCTCGTCCTCCAGGTCCCGATCTTCGGCCGGCTCTCCCGAACCATCGCCATCGGGCGCTTCGCGCGGACCCTCTCCACCCTCCTGAAGTCGGGCGTCCCGCTCCTCACCGCGATGGACATCGTGAAGAACGTCGTCGGGAACGTGCGGCTCGCGGAGGTCATCGAGCAGTCCCGGGACGCGATCCGCGAGGGGCAGTCCATCGCCGCGCCGTTGAAGCGCTCCGGGGAGTTCCCGCCCCTCGTCCACCACATGGTCGCGGTGGGCGAGCGCTCCGGGGCCCTCGAGGAGATGCTCGCGAACGTCGCCGACGCCTACGAGGACCAGGTGGAGACGACGGTCGCCGCCCTCACCTCGCTCATGGAGCCCGTGATGATCGTCGTGATGGGCAGCATCGTCGCCTTCATCGTCTTCTCGGTCCTCATGCCGATTCTCCAGATCAACACCCTCGCAGGAGGCTGACCGTGAGAGCCCACGCCGCCCGCCGCGCCTCGGAGCGCGGCATGACCCTCATCGAGATCCTCGTCGTGATCGTGATCCTCGGCCTCATCGCCACCGCGGTCGCGGTGAACGTGACCGGAGCGTCCTCGCGGGCCCGGATCGACCGGGCGAAGACCGACGTCCAGCGGATCGCCTCCGAGGGCGTCGAGGCCTTCAAGGTGATGCGCGGCCGCTACCCGACGACCGAGGAGGGGCTCCGGATCCTCGTCGAGGAGAAGTACCTCAAGGCGAACTCGCCGGACGGGAAGCTGAAGGACCCCTGGGACGAGGACTACGTCTACCTCTACCCCGGGCAGGCCCACCCCGACTCCTTCGACGTGAAGAGCTACGGCGCCGACGGTCAGCCCGGCGGCGACGGCGAGAACGCGGACATCGTGAACTTCTAGGTGACGCATCGTGAATCGGAGACCGGGGCAGCGACAGTGACGTTCCGCTCGCCCTGAGCCCTGAGCCTGTCGAAGGGTCGAAGGGCGAGCGGCGAGAGGAGCACGGAGATCGTGATCGCAGGCCGGGCAGAGCGGGGCTTCACCCTCGTGGAGCTGCTCGTCGTGGTGGGCGTCGTCGCCCTCCTCGCCGGCCTCGCCGCGCCCACCGTCGGGACCGTCACCGGCGCGAACGTCCGCAAGGCCTCCGCCGAGCTCGCGGGGGGAATGCGGTGGCTCTTCGACACCGGGGCGATGCGCCACGAGACCTGCCGGCTCGCCCTCGACCTCGACGCCCGGGCCTACTGGGCGGAGTGCGCCCCCGGCGCGGCCGCCGTCGCGCGGGATCCGGAGCGGACGGAGGACCTCGCCCGCCGCTTCTCCGGCGAGAAGAGCGAGGAGGTGCGCCGGCTCCTCGCCCGGTCCGAGTTCGGCGCCTTCGAGGACGTCCTCCTGAAGAAGCGGGAGCTCCCGGGGAGCGCGGCGTTCGGGGAGGTCCACGTCGAGGGGCGGCGCGGGACGAGCGAGGGGACGGTCTACGTCCACTTCTTCCCCGGCGGCCGCGCCCAGCGGGCCCACGTCCCGGTCGTGGACGGGAACCACGTCTACACGATCGTCCTCGAGCCCTTCACGGGCCGCTCCCGGGTGGTCCCCGGCAAGGTGGAGGTGCGCGAATGAGGAAGCGCGGCTTCACCCTCCTCGAGGTCATGGTCGCGCTCGCCATCCTCTCCGGGGCGGTGCTCGCGATCTCGGAGATCGTCTCGGGCGCGCTCCGGAACCACGTCCGGGCGCGGGAGCTCGAGGTCGCGACCCTCCTCGCCCGCGCGAAGATCGCCGAGCTCGAGGACCGCTTCGAGACGGAGGGCTTCCGCGCCGGCGGGGAGACGGACGAGGGGACCTTCGAGGAGGAGGGCCACCCGGAGGTCCGCTGGCGGCTCGAGGTCGCGACCCCGCCCGCGGACCTCGCGCCCGATGGGCTCGTGCGCGCGCTGCTCGGCAGCGACGAGGGGCTCGCGGAGCTCCTCCCCTCACCGGCCGAGGCGCCCGGGCTCGCCCCCTTCCAGGCCCAGGTCGCGGCCCTCCTCCAGAACGCCCTGCTCCAGCTCGCCGAGCAGGTGAAGCGGGGGGTCCGGGAGGTCCGGCTCACCGTCTCCTGGCCGGGCGGGAAGAGCGAGGAGTCCTTCACCGTCCGCACGACGATGGTCGTCCTCCAGGCCGCCGGGGGGATCCAGTGACCCCCCGCGCCCGCGGCTTCACCCTCGTCGAGCTCATGATCGCGATCGGCATCACCGCGGCGATGGGGGCGATGACCTTCGGCGCCTTCCGGCAGGTGAGCCGCGCCTCGGAGATCGCGAGGGCCCAGGGCGACCGCTACTCCGCCGCGCGCGTGGCCCTGTCGCGGATCGCCCGGGAGGTCTCCATGGCCTTCCTCTCCGAGAACTACGACCGCGCCCGGTTCCGCGACCGCCCCTCGCTCTTCGTCGGGCGCGAGGACGAGCTCCTCTTCACGACGATGGCCCACCGGCGGCTCTACCTCGACGCGCGGGAGTCCGACCAGGCGGTCGTCGAGTACGTCGTGGAGTCCGATCCGGAGAACCCGGGCGGGGACGCCCTCTTCCGGCGCGAGAAGCCCCGGCTCGACGGCGAGCCGGACCGCGGCGGGCGCAAGGACCTCGTCGCGGACCACGTCACCGCCTTCCGGATCCGGTACTGGGACGCGAAGCGCAAGGACTGGGCGCGGGAGTGGTCCACCCGCTCGGTGGAGCGCATGGAGGAGCTCCCGTCCCGCGTCCGGCTCGAGCTCGAGACGAAGCTCGCCGACGGCCGGACGGAGACCTTCGTCACCGAGGCGCGGATCGCGATCCGGCGGCCGCTGAGGCCGAACTGATGAGGACCGGGCCCCGGGGCGAGCGCGGCGCGGCGCTCCTCGTCGTCATCGTGGCGGTGGCGGTGCTCACCGCCCTCGCGGCGGAGCTCGCCTACGACGCCCGCGTGTCGCTCCGGATCGCGGCGAACGCCCGGGACGAGCTCCAGGCGACCCAGCTCGCGAAGGGGGGCGTCGCCCTCTCCCGGCTCCTCCTCGACTTCCAGCAGAAGCTCGACGGCGCGGTCTCCCCCGGCAGGGGTCAGCCCGCGCTGCCGACGCCGCAGCTCTGGCGGATCGTCCCGATCGGCTCCGGCCTCGCCGGCGCGCTCCTCGGCGCCCCCCCGGCCCCCTCCCTCGACGGCGCGGCGGCCCTCGCGGACGGCTTCGACGCGCGGATCGAGGACGAGGGGGCGAAGGTGAACGTGAACCTCGATCCGCTCGGGATCTCGTCGGGCCTCGTCCTCGGCGCGCAGGTCCAGGCGCTCTGGCAGCTCGTCTGCGACGCCCGCTGGGATCCGCTCTTCGACCGGGAGGACGAGAACGGGCTCCGGGTCTCGCGCCGGGATCTCCTGCTCCACCTCCGCGACTGGGTGGACGTGAACGAGGTCACCTCGGCCCTCTCGCCCGCCTTCCCACCGGGCGGCTGCGGCATGCTCCCGCTGCAGGTCCCCTTCGAGGACGGCTTCGGGGACGAGAGCTTCCCCTACGACCGCGGGGAGGATCGCTACCGGGCGAAGAACGAGCGGATGGACTCCCTCGACGAGCTCCACATGGTCGCCGGAGTCGGCGACGCCTTCATGGCCGCCTTCGGCGACCGGCTCACGGTCTACCTCCCCCGGGACGACAAGCAGACCCTCAGCCTCGACGACCCGGACACGATCCTCTTCAACGCCGCGCGCATCGCCGATCCGCCGCTCCAGGCCGCCCTCTTCCAGCCGCTCTTCAAGACCCGGCTCGTCCAGCTCGTCGTCCAGGAGACGCACGGCGCGTTCCGGATGTCCTGGCAGCGCTTCGGGCAGCTCGTCGATGCCGCCGGCGTCACGGTCGCCTCGAACCTCCTCGCCGAGGGCGGGCCGTTCAGCGACACCTCGTCGACCTTCCGCGTGCGCGCGACGGGCCGCGCCGGAGCGGTGACGAAGCGGCTCGACGTGGTCCTCCGTTTCCCGAAGGCCGGCGCGGCGGCCCAGCCCACCGCCGCCCCCGGCCTCGTCGTCCACTGGCGGGAGGAGTAGAAGATGGCGCAGCGCATCCTCGGCCTCGATCTCGGCGCGGCGGCGGTGAAGGCCGTCCTCCTCGAGAGCACCTTCCGGGGCTTCGACGTCCTCCGGACGGCGACCGTCCCCCTCCCCCCTCCGGCCGCCCCGGCCCCGGACGCGCCCGGCGCGCCCGCGCCGGCGCCCGAGCCTCCCCTCTCCCGGCACGGCGCGGCGCTGAAGACGCTCCTCGAGGGCGGCGCGTTCGCCTTCGACACGGCGGTCGCCTCCTTCCCCGGCGCCGCCGTCTCCACGAGCGTCCTCACCCTCCCCTTCACCGACCCCCGGCGGATCGAGCAGACGGTCCCCTTCGAGGTGGAGGGGCAGATCCCGTTCGAGCTCGACGAGGTCGCCTGGGACTACCAGCCGCTCGGGACGCGCGACGGTGGCACCGACCTCCTCGTCGCGGTCGCGCGCCGGGAGGAGCTCGGCGCGCTCCTCGCGGCGCTCGCCGGGGCGGGCGTGGACCCCCGGGCCGTCGTCCCCGCGGGGGTCGCGTACGGCTCCCTCCTCTCCTCCGGCGCGCTCGGTCCCGCCCCGGAGGAGGGCGCCCCCGCCCGGATCGAGGCGGTCGTGGACCTCGGCGCGGAGCGGACGAGCGTCGGCGTCTTCGCCGGCGGCGCCTGCGAGGCGGCCCGCGCCTTCGCCTTCGGCTCCTCCCACCTCGCGCGCGCCCTCTCCCAGTCGAAGCTGAAGCAGGAGAAGCGGCTCGCCCACGCCCAGTGGGAGCTCGGCATGGGCGAGCATCGCGAGTACGGCCGGGCGCTCGTGGAGCGGGCCGTGGTCTTACCGGGAGTCCTCGTAGAGGGGGCTCTGGTGAATGCGGTCGCCGGTCCGGGGTTTCGCGCGAACGGGCGCAAATCAAACAGCAGGAAGATCGCCCTTGAGTATTTCCGTTGAACGGGGTTGCTTCTTCGAGTACACTGGGGTCGGCGCGTGACTTGAGGTGCTATACCCCGTCGGCCCACCTGGAGAAGACTCATGCGAAAATCCAGACTTCTGCAATTGGCGATGATCGGCAGCTTCGGGCTTCTGGCCACAGCGTGCGGCCAGAGCGGATCCGTGTCCCGGGACATTCAGTTCCCGGACGGGACGACCGGTGACGATGTCGATGTCATCAGGTTCAGGGATGCCCCGGCTGAGGACATGGAGGTCGAGATCCGGTTCGATATCGATGTAGGACGGCCGGAAGTGGACATCGGTCCGGTGTTCTGTTTTGAACCTGGGGGCTTCGGTTGTCCCTGCCAGCAGGCGGAGGATTGCAACAGCCGGTGGTGCGTGGAAACCTACGAGGGGAAGATGTGCACGCAGGTGTGCATGGACGAGTGCCCCATCGGCTGGAATTGCCAGATGGTCCAGGGGCCTCCGGACCCCTTGAATATATGCCTGCCCATGCATGCCAACCTCTGTCGGCCGTGTGACGTCAACGCCGATTGCGGCGTCGAAGCCTTGGACAACCGTGCCTTCTGTATGGATTTCGGCCCGGCGGGCCGATTCTGTGGCGGCGAGTGTTCCCTGAGCGTGACGGACTGTCCCGTTGGATTCGCTTGCGAGTCGTACACGCTGCCTGGGGGAACCAAGGTCAACCAGTGTCGCCCGAAGACCGGGATGTGCGAGTGTACACCGAGATACATCGCACTGGGGCTGGGGACGACGTGCTACGTGGAAAAC
>JBBIPT010000116.1:0-11351 GCA_037442705.1 Anaeromyxobacter sp. | reverse complement strand
ACCGAGGCGGAGCTCGCCGAGGCGCGGCGCAGGCTCTCCGACGCGGAGCGCCGGGCGGCCGCCGCCGAGGCGGAGGCGAAGCGCAAGGCGGCGGAGGCCGCCGCCGCCGGCGAGGCGACCGCGAAGGCCGAGGCGCTCGAGCGCGAGCTCGACGAGCTCAGGACCGAGCTCCTCGTCGCCCGCGGCGAGGCGGACGGCGCGAGGGGCGAGGTGGAGAAGCGGACCGCGGAGCTCCGCAAGCGGCTCTCCGACGTGGAGGCGCAGAGCTCGAAGAACGAGGAGCGGGTGGTGAAGGCCTACCAGAAGATCAAGGCCGACGAGAAGGTGCGCGAGAAGGTCCGCAAGGCCCTCGCCATCGCCCAGCAGCTCCTCGACGAGGGGCTCCCCGCGGAGTCCGCGTCGGAGAAGGAGCGGCGCGCCGCCGCGGCGCTGCTGCCGCGCGAGTAGGCCGCGCTCGAGGGACGGGAGGGGACGCTGGACCGCCGCTCGCGATTCCCGATCGGCCCCTGGCCTCGGACCTCGGGAACGGCGGCACAGATGCATTTCCCGAGGCCTGAAGCCTTGGGTGTTTCCGGATCGCGCTCGGGCGTCTAGCCGGCGGCGTCCCGGCCCTCCTCGAAGACGGCCGACCGCTCGATCACGACGCCGAAGTACCGGAGCAGCCGCTCCTGGTGCCGGCCGAGCCCCCGGACGACGAGCCCGCCGCGGCCGGCGAGCCGATCGGCGACGCGCGCGAGCACGAGATCCTCGCAGCCGCGGGCGCGCGTGAAGTCGAGGACGAGCGGCTCTCCCTGCGGGATCTCCCCGAGCCACCCCGCGAGCCGGGCCGCCGCCTTCGCGTCGAAGACGCCGCCGATCTCGACGACCGTCTCGCCTCTCTCTCCGCGCCGGACTTCCATCCGCGTCGCGCCTCCCGTTCCCACTGATCGTGCGCCCACGAGGCGGGCGGGTCAATCCCCCACCCCGCGGAGGCTCCGCGGCATGGAGGCGCACGCTCGCGCGTTCGATTCCGGAGTCGAGGCCCGGCGACGGGCGGGATCAGCCCCGCCGCCGCCGGAGCGCGGAGACGAGCTCGCCGAGTTCCCCGATCCCGAGGAGCCGGGCGGCGCCGATGTAGGCGAGGCCGCCCGCGACCACCGGGAGGAGGCCGAGCGCGAGCCTGGCCGGAATCCCCACCGGGCGCAGGACGGTCTCGAGCCCCACCCGGGCCCCCCAGGCGGCGGCGGCGAGGAGGAGGGAGGCGGCGAGCACCTTCCCCATCTGCCCCAGGAGCCCCCCCCCGAGCCCGCCGTGCCGGCGCTGCCAGGCCACCGCGAGGACGGCGAAGTTCGCCGTGGCGGCGAGGGCGACCCCGAGCGCGATCCCCCGGAAGCCGAGGATCGGGTGGAGGAGCGCCACGAAGCCGACGTTGGAGACCATCCCGAGGATGCTCCCCAGGACGGGGATGCGGGCCTCGTCGAGGGCGTAGAAGGCGGGCGCGAAGACCTTCACGCCGGAGTAGGCGTAGAGCCCCAGCGCGTAGAGGGAGAGGGCCTGGGCGGTCGCCACCGTGTCGGAGGGCCCGAAGCGGCCGTGCTCGAAGATCATCGCGATGATCGGGTGGGCGAGGATCGCGAGGCCGACGGCGGACGGGACGTTGAGGAAGGCGACGAGCCGCATCGCGGAGCCGAGCGTCTCCCGCACGGAGGCCATGTCCTTCGCCGCCGCGCGCTGGGCGACGCCCGCCCCCGCCACGGTGGCGATGGCGACGCCGAAGACCCCGAGCGGGAGCTGCATGAGCCGGAAGGCGTACTGGAGCCAGCTGTTCGCCCCCACCTCGTGGGAGGCGAACCGGGTGTTCACGAAGATGTTCACCTGGGTCGCCGAGAGCCCGACGATCGCCATCGCCATGAGGGCGCCGATGCGGCGGAGGCGCGGATCGGCGAGGGGCTCCCGCCCGAGCCGGGGCCACGGCCGGTAGCCCATCCGGAGGAGCGGAGGGAGCTGCACGAGGAGCTGGAGGAGCCCGCCCGCCATGGTCCCCACCGCCCACCCCACGACCGCCCGCTCCGGGGGCCACCCCGCGAGCCAGAGCCCGAGCCCGACGGCGATCGATCCGACGTTGAAGAGGGCCGGGGCGAGGGCGGGCGCGCCGAACCGGCTCCGGGCGTTCAGCATCCCCATCGCCACCGCGGAGAGCGAGACGAGGAGGAGGAACGGCATCATCACCCGGGTGAGGAGGACGGCGAGCGCCCGCTCCTCGATCCCCGGCGCGATGACCCGGACGATGGAGTCGGCGAAGGCCATCCCGAGGAGGACGACCGCGCCGACGAGGAGGAGGACGGCGCCGATCACCGCGTTCGCGAGCCGGTGCGCCGCCTCCCGGCCCGCGTTCCGGTCCGCCTCGGCGAAGGCCGGGACGAAGGCGGCGGAGAGCGCCCCCTCGGCGAAGAGGTCGCGGAGGAGGTTCGGGATCCGGAAGGCGACGACGAAGGCGTCGGAGAACCGGTTCGCCCCGACGAGGATGGCGAAGAGCTGCTCGCGGACGAGGCCGAGGACGCGCGACGTCATCGTCGCGGCGGAGAGCCAGACCGCGCGCCCCACCCGGACCGGGGCCGCCGGCGGGTTCGGCGGAGAGGGGTCGTCGCGCCCTTGCAGCGCCATCAGTGCTTGTCGCCGGCCGTGCCCTTCGAGGCCGCCTCCTTCTTCATCATGTAGGCCTTGGCCTGGGACTGGATCGTCTGGGGGACGTTCCGGTCGCGCGCGAGCTCCTTGATGTCCTTCTCCTGGAGCGTGAACATCATCTTCAGCGCGGTGGGGAGCGGGACCTTCGGGTTCTTCACGAGGGAGATCTTGATCGCGTAGGTCTTCAGGAACTCGCGGTTCGAGTAGATGTAGCGCAGGACGTCCGAGTTCACCGTCCGCGAGTTGGAGAGGCCGAGGATCTCCCCGTCGGTGATGCGCGGGCTCGTCGCGGCGGCCATGCAGACGAGCTTGTTCGAGTCGCGCAGGAGGAGGGTCCGCGCCTCCTTGTTGCCGAGCGTCGCGAGCTTGATCTTCTCGGACACGGACATCTTCATGATCCGCTGGTTGATCGTGAGCTTCTTCTGCTCCTCCTCGGCGCTCGCCTGGGCGGCGGCCTCCCCCTCCGCCGGCTCGGCGGCGAGCTCGGCCCCGTACTCGGCGATGAGCCCCCGCGCGGTCTCCGCCGGCTCGGGGGGCTTCGCGGTGGGGTCCACCCCGTGGATGCGCACGTGGGCGGCGACGAGCTGCGGGACGTCGAGGAGCGTGAGCCCGTTGCGGACGCAGAAGTCGCAGGCGCCGTCGATCGACGACTGGAGGGCGTTCGGGTTCCGGCAGAGCCCGCGGATGATGTCGTCGTGGCGGAGGATCCGGAGCTCGTTCTGCCGGACGATCTCGCTGAGCTTCTGGGAGACCGCCGGGGCGAGCCGGGCGATCGTCTCGTCCGGGGTGGCCGCGTTCAGGAGGACGAGCTCGAGCGCCGGCTCCTTCCCCTCGAACCGGGAGGCGAGCCAGTCGATCACCGGCCCCTCGAGCCCCTCCGAGCGCAGGGCGACGCTCCAGATCTTGTCGGGGAGCCCCGCGGCGGTCCTCGCCGCCGTCTCGCGGACGCCCTCGTCGGCGTCGAAGGAGAGCATGAAGAGGAGGGTGCAGAGGTCGACCGGCGCCACGGCCGGCACGAGCCCCTTCGCCCCCATCATCCGCAGCGGAGGCGGGGCCTTCGCGTCGGCGTGCTTCTGGAGGGGCTTCGGGAGGACCTCGATCGGCAGAGGGCAGTCGGGCATCGCGCTCCCCGTCACCGGTTCCGCTCGTGGAGGATCCGCAGGCCGTCCAGGGTGAGGTGCTCGTCCACCTCCTGGATGGTCCGCGAGGCGCCGGCGATGAGCGGCGCGAGGCCGCCCGTCGCGACGATCTTCGGGGTGAAGCCGAGCTCCTCGCTCATCCTGGCGCAGATGCCGTCCACGAGGCCGACGTAGCCGTAGACGAGCCCGGCCTGCATCGAGGCGACGGTGTTCTTGCCGATCACCGCGGGCGGCCTCGCGAACTCGACGCGCGGGAGCTTCGAGGCGGCACGCGAGAGCGCGTCCATGGAGATCGTGATGCCGGGGCAGATCGCCCCGCCGAGGTACTCGCCCTTCTGGGAGACGGCGTCGAAGGTCGTGGCGGTGCCGAAGTCCACCACGATGAGCCCCTGCCGCCACCGCTCGTAGGCGGCGATCGCGTTCACCACCCGGTCGGCGCCCACCTCGCGGGGGTTCTCGTAGAGGATGGGCATGCCCGTCTTCACGCCCGGCCCCACGAAGAGCGGCTTCACCTTGAAGTAGCGGACGACCATCTGCTCGAGGGTGAGCGCGAGCGGGGGCACGACGTTCGAGATGGCGACCGCGCTCACCTTGCCCGGGTCGAGCCCGGAGAGCTCGAAGAGCTGGCGGAGCAGGATGCCGTACTCGTCCGCGGTGCGGCTCTGGTTCGTCTGCAGGCGCCAGTGGTGGCGCAGGGTCGCGCCTTCGAACGCACCCACGACCGTGTTCGTGTTTCCGACGTCGATGGCTAGGAGCACGGGCGGGAGGGTAGCGTCGCGCTCGGGGCGCGGTCAACGCATCCGGCGTCCCCAAGGCGCCGGCCGGACCGGATCAGCGCGATCCCCCGCTCCCGGCCGGGCGGAGGAGCTTCACGTCCCCGGAGGTCACCCGCTCGAGGCCGTCCTCCGTCCGCACGAGGAGGGCGCCGGTCTCGTCGAGGTCCTCCGCCGTCCCGCGCACCACCCGGCCCTCCACCTGGACGGCGACCGCTCGCCCCAGGGTCACGCTCCGCTCGCGCCACGCCTCGCGGATGGCGCCGAACCCCCGCTCCCCGTGGCGGTCGAGCCAGTCCTCGAGCGCGGTGAGGCAGGCGGCCGCGAAGAGGGCGCGGGGCGCGGCCTGGCCGCGCTCGATGAGGACGCTCGTCGCCTCCTCCCGGAGCTCCGCGGGGAAGTCCTCCGGCCTTGCGTTCACGTTCACGCCCGCGCCGAGGACGACCCAGTGCACGCCGTCGGGCTCCGCCGCGAGCTCGGTGAGGATCCCGGCGATCTTCCGCCCGGAGGCGAGGAGGTCGTTCGGCCACTTGATCCCCGCCCGGACGCCCGCCTGCCGGAGCGCGTCGCAGAGGGCGACCGACGCGACGAGCGTGAGCTCCGGGGCCCTCGCCGGCGGGAGATCGGGCCGGAGGATCACGGAGAAGTAGAGGTTCTTCCGCGCCGGGGAGGCCCAGGCGCGGCCCCGCCTCCCCCTCCCCGCCGTCTGGCCCTCCGCGACGACGACCTCGCCGTGCTCCGCCCCCTCCTCCGCGAGCTCCTTCGCGAGGTCGCTCGTCGAGCCGATCTCCTCGCGCCAGTGGATCACGAGGCCGAGGTCGTGGGTGTTGAGGAGCGGGCGCAGCTCGAGCGAGGTGAGCCGGTCGGGGACGGCGGCGAGCCGGTAGCCGCGGGCCGGAACCGCGTCGATCCGGTAGCCCTGGGAGCGGAGCGCCTCCACCTGCTTCCAGACGGCCGCCCGGCTGAGCCCGAGCTTGTCGGAGATCGCCTCTCCCGAGACGAACTCGTCGCCGGCCTCGGCGAGGAAGGAGAGGACGAGCTCCCCCGAGCTCTGGGCTTCCACGGTCATCGAATCCTCCGGATCTTCCGGTGCCCGGATGGGACTGTCAATGCGGGCGATTTCCGCGCAGGATCCAGGGCCCGGCCGCAGACGCCCCACCCGTCCCGAGGTGACCCCTGCTCTACCGCAAGCTCGGCAACAGCGACCTCTCCGTCTCGGAGATCTCCCTCGGCTCCTGGCTCACCTTCGGCGGAGGGGTCGATCGCGCCACGGCCGAGGCCTGCGTGCGCACCGCCCTCGACGCCGGGGTGAACCTCGTCGACACCGCGAACGTCTACTCCGGCGGAAAGGCCGAGTCCTTCCTCGGCGAGGTCCTCGCGGACCTCCCCCGCGACCGCTACGTCCTCGCGACGAAGCTCTACTTCCCGATGCCCGACGGGAGCCACGGCCTCTCCGCGGCGCAGATCGGGAGGCAGCTCGACGATTCCCTCCGGCGGCTCCGCGTGGACCACGTGGACCTCTACCAGTGCCACCGGTACGACGAGGAGACCCCGCTCGAGGAGACGATGGCGGCCCTCGGGCGCGCGGTGGAGGCCGGCAAGACCCGGTGGATCGGCTTCTCGGAGTGGAGCGCCCCGCAGATCGAGGCCGCCTTCGCGCTCCCCGGCGCGCGCTTCGTCTCGAGCCAGCCGCAGTACTCGCTCCTCTACCGCGAGCCGGAGGCCGAGGTCTTCCCGGCCTGCCAGTCCCGCGGGGTCGGCCAGATCGTCTGGTCCCCGCTCGCGCAGGGGATCCTCTCCGGGAAGTACGCCCCCGGGCGCGCTCCGCCGCCGGACTCCCGCGCCGCGAGCGCGTCCATGGGGACCTTCATCCAGCGGCGGCTCCGGCCCGAGGTCCTCGAGGCCGTGGGGCGGCTCGAGCCCATCGCACGCGACCTCGGCCTCACCCTCCCCCAGCTGGCCCTCGCCTGGGTGCTCCGCAGGCCGGAGGTCTCCTCGGCCATCGTGGGCGCGACGCGCCCGGAGCAGGTGGCGGAGAACGCGAAGGCGAGCGGGGTCGAGCTCTCCGCGGAGGCGGTGCAGCGGATCGAGGCGGCGATCGGGGGCGCGCGGATCTAAACGGCCGCTCGCGATTCGTGATCGGCCCCTGGCCTCAGGCCTGGCCTCAGGCCTCGGGAACGGCGGCAGAGATGCATTTCCTGAGGCCCGAGGCCTGAAGCCTTGGGTGTTTCCGAATCGCGCTCGGGCGTTTGGGAAGAAACTCACCCGAGCTCGAACGAGATGTCCACCGCCCGGGCGCTGTGCGTGATCGCGCCCATGGAGACGTAGTCCACGCCGGTCGCGGCGACCCGGGGGAGCCGCTCGATCGTCATGTTCCCGCTCGCCTCGAGGAGGATCCGCCCCGCCGCGCGCTTCACCGCCTCGGCCATCGTCCCGTCGTCCATGTTGTCGAGGAGGACGATGTCCGCGCCGGCCGCGATCGCGGCTTCGAGCCCGGGGAGGTCCACGACCTCGACCTCGATCTTGAGCATCGCGCCCGCCCGCTCGCGCGCCCGCCGGACCGCCTCGGCGACCCCGCCGCAGGCGGCGACGTGGTTGTCCTTCACGAGGATCCCGTCGCCGAGGGCGAGGCGGTGGTTCTTCCCTCCCCCCGCCCGGACGGCCGCCTTCTCGAGCATCCGGAAGCCGGGCGTCGTCTTCCGCGTGTCGAGGAGCCGCGTGCGGGCGCCGCCATTCTCGAGCGCGTCCACGCAGGCCCGCGTCGCGGTCGCGACGCCGGAGAGCCGCTGGAGGAAGTTGAGCGCGGTCCGCTCGGCGGCGAGGAGCGACCGGACGGGCCCCCGCGCCACGCCGAACGTCTCGCCGCGGGTGGCCCGGGCGCCGTCCTCGCGGTCGAGGCGGCACTCAGCCCCGAGCCGCTCGAAGATCCGGGACGCGACGGCGGCGCCGGCGAGGACGAGATCCTCCTTCGCGAGGAACCTCCCTTCGCCGCGCGCCGTCGCGTCGATCGTCGCCTCGCTCGTCGCGTCCCCGAGGAGGAGGTCCTCCTCGAGGGCGAGCTCCACGAGCCGTTCCGCGTGGGCCGGGAGCCGAGGCATCGGTTCCCGCCGCCTACTTCTTCTTCGCGGGCTTCTTCTTGGCCGGCTTCTTCTTCGCGACCTTCTTCGCCGCCGCCTTCTTCCTCGCCGGCTTCCTCGCCGGCTTCCTCGCGGGCTTCCTCGCGGGCTTCTTCTTCGCGACCTTCCGCCGGACCTTCTTCACGGCCTTCTTCGCCTGCGCGACGACCGACTCGAAGCCGGAGGCGACGGCGCTCGCGGCGGCCTTGCTGGCCTCACCCACGGTCGAGGCGGCCTTGTCGAGCTTCTCCATCACGACCTCGCCGGTGGTGGGCGGCTGGGGATTCTGGTTCTCCATCGGTTCTTCCCTCCTGGGGGACTTCGCGTCGAGCGAATCCTCTGTGACCGACAGCATGACACGATGAGCGTCGAGCTTACCTCTTTTTTCGCGAAGTTCATCCGCCCGGGCCCGGTCCTTCTCCACGACCTCCGGAGGCGCCCTCTGCACGAAGCTCGGGTTCGCGAGCTTCCTCTCCAGGGCGGCGAGGTCCTGCGCCACCTTGTCGATTTCCTTGGCGATTCTGGCCTTCTCCGCCTCGAGGTCCACCGCCCCCGCGAGGCCGACGCGGAGCTCGAACCCCGCCCCGACGGCGACGGTGCTCGCCGCCCGCCGCGCGGGCGCGACCCCGGCGGCGTGGACCCGCGCGCCCCGGACGTTCGCCAGCCGGTGGATCCGGCCGAGCTCCTCTCCCACGGTGCGGGCCGCCTCGGCGTCGAGCGAGCCGATCTCCACGTCGTCGAGGACGACCTTGAAGGGGACGTTCATCTCCCCGCGGATGTTCCGGATGGCGTCCACGATCCCGATCACCGGCCCGAAGCCCCGCGCCGCGGCCTCGTCCACCGGCCCCGGGGCCGGGTAGCTCGAGGCGAGGATCGAGTCGGGCCAATCCTCCGCCCGGACCTTCGTCCGGAGCACGCTCCAGAGCTCCTCGGTGACGAACGGCATGAACGGGTGGAGGAGCCGGAGCGCGGTGGAGAGCGCGCGGACGAGGGTCGCCTGCGCCGCCCCCTTCTTCCCCGCGTCGTCCCCGTAGAGGGCCTCCTTCGCGAGCTCGATGTACCAGTCGCAGAGCTCGTGCCAGACGAACTGGTAGACCGTCCCCGCCGCCTCGTTGAACCTGAAGGCCTCGAGCGCGCCGACCGTCTCGTTCACCGCTCGCTGCGTGCGCGCGAGGATCCAGCGGTCGGCCGGCGTGGCCGCCTCTGCCCCGCCCGCCCCCGCCTCGAACCCCTCGAGGTTCATGAGGGCGAAGCGGGTCGCGTTCCAGAGCTTGTTCGCGAAGGCCCGGTAGCCCTCGATCCGCTCCTTCGCGAGCTTGAGGTCCCGCCCCTGGGCGGTGAGGGCGGCGAGCGTGAAGCGGAGGGCGTCGGCGCCGTACTGCTCGGTGATCACGAGGGGGTCGATCACGTTCCCCTTCGTCTTCGACATCTTCTGCCCCTTCTCGTCCCGCACCATCGGGTGCAGGTAGACCGTCCGGAAAGGGACCTCGCCCATGAAGTGGATGCCCATCATCATCATCCGGGCGACCCAGAAGAAGATGATGTCGTGCCCCGTCTCCATCACGGAGGTCGGGTACCAGGTCCGCAGCGTCTCGTTCTCCCGCGGCCAGCCCATCGTGGAGAAGGGCCAGAGCGCCGAGGAGAACCAGGTGTCGAGGACGTCCTCGTCCTGGCGGAGCGCCCCGCTGCCGCAGGTCGAGCAGGCCGCCGGCGTCTCGCGCGCCACGGTGACGTGCCCCTCGGGGCAGTACCAGGCCGGGATCTGGTGGCCCCACCAGAGCTGCCGGCTGATGCACCAGTCGTGGATGTTCCGCATCCACGCCATGTAGGTGTTCGTCCAGGACTCGGGGATGAAGCGCGTCCTCCCCTGCTCCACCGCCTCGATCGCCGGCCGCGCGAGCGGCTCGATCCGGACGTACCACTGGTCGGAGAGGAGCGGCTCCAGGACCGTCTGCGAGCGCTGGCAGCGCCCGAGCGGGAGGACGTGGGGCTTCGCCCCTCGGTCGAACCCCGCCTCGGCGAGGAGCCGCTTCACCTCCTTGCGGGCCTCGAAGCGATCCTGACCGGCGAGGGGGCCCGCCTCGGCCGTCATCCTGCCCTCCGGGCCGATCACCCCGATCAGCTCGAGCGCGTGGCGCTTGCCGACCTCGAAGTCGTTGAAGTCGTGGGCCGGGGTCACCTTCACCGCGCCGGTCCCGAACTTCGGGTCGACGAGGATCGCGTCGGCGACGATGGGGAGCTCGCGCCCGAGGATCGGGTGGCGGACCTTCCGGCCGACGAGGGCCCGGTAGCGCTCGTCCTCCGGGTGGACCGCGACCGCGGTGTCGCCGAGCATCGTCTCGGGCCTGGTCGTGGCGACGACGATCTCGGACGGCCCGCCCGCGGGCGGGTCGACGAGGGGATAGGCGAAGCTCCAGAGCTCGCCGGCGTGCGCCTCCTCGTGCTCCACCTCGAGGTCGGAGAGCGCGGTGTGGCAGTCCGGGCACCAGTTGATGAGCTTCTTCTCGCGGTAGACGAGCCCCTCCTCGTGGAGCCGCACGAAGACCTCGCGCACCGCCCGCGAGAGCCCCTCGTCCATCGTGAAGCGCTCCCGCTCCCAGTCGAGGGCGGCGCCGAGCGCCTGGTGCTGCTCGCCGATCCGCGAGCCGTACTTCTCCTTCCAGGCCCAGACCCGCTCGAGGAACTTCTCGCGTCCGAGATCGTGGCGCGAGAGCTTCTCGGTCCGCTTCAGCTCCTTCTCCACGATCATCTGGGTGGCGATGCCGGCGTGGTCGGTGCCGGGGAGCCACATCGTGTTGAAGCCGCTCATCCGCTTCCAGCGGACGAGGACGTCCTGGAGCGTGGCGGTGAGGGCGTGGCCGAGGTGGAGGGAGCCCGTCACGTTGGGCGGCGGGAGCACGATGGAGAAGGCGGGGCGGCTCCGATCCCGCTCGTCGCCGTGGAAGTAGCCGCGCCCCTTCCAGAAGGGGTACCAGCGCGCCTCCACCTCGCGGTGCTCGTAGCCCTTCGCGAGCTCGGTGCGGTTCTCGTCGTTCATGGCGGTCCTTCGGCGGTTCTCGGTTCCTGGAAGCGGGCGGAGCCCGGCCCGGTTCGGGCGCGGGCTCCGCGGGACGTCGGATGTCGGTGACGGACCCTGGGAGCGGCGCCGGGCGCTAGCCCTGCCGCTCCCTTACGAGCCGGTCGAGGTTCTCGCGGATGATCGTCTCGGCGAGCTGGGGTACGACCTCCCAGACGACGCGCTCGATCACCTCTCGCGAGGCCTGGGACAGCGCCTCGCGGAGCGCCGCCTCGCCTCCGTCCCCCGCCGCCTTCACGGGAGCGTGGCCGGTCTTCGCCGCCGGCGGCACGAAGGCGTGCATCGGCGCGAGCTCGGGCTCCTCCTCCGGCTCCTCCGGCAGCTCGATCGGGGCGGGCGGCGGGGGCGCCGGCGCCTCGGGCTCCACCTCGAGCGACAGCTCATCGAGGGACGGGGACGGCGCGGCCGCGGCCGGAGGAGCCTCCACGTCGATGTCGCCGAAGTCCTCCTCGAGCGTCAACGCGGGAGGCGGCGCCTTGGCCGGCGCGGCGCCGAGGCCGAACGGATCCTTCTTCGCGACAGGCGCCGGCGGAGCCGGAGCCGGAGGCCTCGCGGCGGCGGGCGCGGCCGGCCGGGCAGCGGG
>JBBIPT010000115.1:0-11369 GCA_037442705.1 Anaeromyxobacter sp. | reverse complement strand
ACCTCGTCCACGCGCTGGCGGATCTCCCTCGACGAGGTCCCCGGCGTGCCGCTCGAGCTCCGGCCGCTCGACGAGGTCCTTCAGGGTCCCGCGGACGCGGACGACGTCACGCCGCGCGCCGAGGGGGACGGAGCGGGCGGTCGTTCGGCCGCGCTCCACCTCGGCGAGGACCGCGCCCTTCTCGTGGGCCGCCTCGGCGAACGAGTACTTGAGGAGGGAGCCCGAGTACCGGACCTGGCCGGAGACCGCCTGCGCCGCGTGGAGGTGGCCGAGCGCGACGTAGTCGAAGCCGGCGACCGTCTCGGGCGGGACGCTGCCGGCGGTGCCGACGACGATGGGGCGCTCGCTGTCGGGCGTCTGGGCCGCGCCCTGGACGAAGGAGTGGGCGACGAGGACGGTGGGGAGCGCGCGCGTCGCGGCGTCGGCGCGGGCCTTCGCGACGACGCGCTCGGTGGCCGCGGTGTGGCCGCGGATCCCGTCGTCCCCCTCCAGGCCGCGGACGACGTCCGGGTCGACGAAGGGGAGGGCGTAGACGAAGCCCTTGCCCGGGAGCTCGACCGGCTCGTGGGCGCGGGCGACCGAACCGCGGAGGTGGACGCCGCGGCCGGCGAGGAGGCGGGCGCCGAAGGAGAGCCGCTCGGCGGAGTCGTGGTTGCCCGCGATGACGACGACAGGGAGGCCGAGGCCGGCGAGCCGGGTGAGGACGTCGTCGAGGAGCTCGACGGCCTCCGGTGGCGGGACGGCGCGGTCGTAGACGTCGCCCGCGACGACGACGACGTCCGGGCTCTCGTCGCGAGCGAGCTCGACGAACCGGTCGAGGACCCAGCGCTGGTCCTCGAGGAGCGGCTCCTCGTGGAGGGAGCGGCCGAGGTGCCAGTCGGAGGTGTGGAGGACGCGGAGGGTCACCGGGACAGTGTAGCGGGGGGGCGGACATGGGCGCGGGAGGCGGCGGGGGCGCCCAGGGCCCGATCCGGGAGGGTTGGCGACCGCAGGGAGGCGCGGCTAGGATTCGCTCGATGGGCGACACGGCCCGCAAGGAGCTCCACGACCTCGTCGATGCCCTCCCCCCCGGGGAGGAGCAGGCGGCGAGGCGCTATCTCGAGTACCTGCGCGACGCGAGCGATCCCTACGCACACCTCGACCGGACGGATCCGTTCGACGACCTGCCCGAGGAAGAGCGTGCGCGGCTGCGCGAGTCCCTCGAGCGCGGGGAGAGGGAGATCGCCGCCGGCGACTCGGTGGCGGCGGAGGAGCTCCTGGCCGGGCTCAAGGCTGGCCGGTGAAGGTCCGGTTCTCGCCGACGGCGCGGGCGCGGGCCATCGCGGACGCGGCGACGCTCCTCTTCCCCGGGGCGATGGAGGCGTGGCGGTGCCTCTCGGAGGTGGCCGGGAGGGCGGGGGACGCCGAGGCGGTGGAGGCCTGCGGCCGGGAGCTCGCGGCGCTCGGGGAGTCCCCGGTGCCGTTTGCGATACCGGGCGTGGCGCGGGCGTGAGGGCGGGTAAGACGGCCATCGGCGGGCCCGTCCGGTAGTCTGACCCGGTGTCGTCACCCGACTGCCCCCTCTGCGAGCGCCTCGGGGCCGGAGACCTCGTCGCCGAGAACGCGCTCGCCGCGGCGTTCGCGGACGCCTTTCCGCTCACGGAGGGGCACACCCTCGTCGTTCCGCGCCGCCACGTCGCCGGGCTCTTCGACCTGTCCGCCGAGGAGCAGGCGGCGCTCTTCGGCCTGCTGCCGGTGGTGAAGGCCCGCCTCGACGCCGCGCACGCGCCGGACGGCTACAACGTGGGCGTGAACGTCGGCGAGGCGGCGGGGCAGACGGTGGCCCACGTGCACGTCCACGTGATCCCGCGGCGCAAGGGCGACGTGCCCGACCCGAGGGGCGGGGTGCGGTGGGTGATGCCGAGGAAGGCGGGGTACTGGGATCCGAAGGGCGACGGCTGAGGGCGTGGAAGGGTAGCCCCCGCCTCGGCTAGAATTCCAGCGTGAGCGCGAGGATCCAGATTGACCGGGAGCTTCTGGCCGAGAAGGTTCGGCGTCGCCCCGGGCGTCAGCTCGAGGTGCAGCCAGTACGCCGGAGCCCAGGCTCCTTCGACGACGACGGGCAACAGCTCCTCGTCTCCTCGCGCGCGGCGGTCGCACGTCGCGAGATGCCGGCTCATCGCCGACTTCGGCTTCTCGCCGCCGCAGAGGAGGCAGGTTCCCCGGGACTGAGCCTTCGCCATCGCCGCCTCCGCTCAGCCCGCCGAGGCCCCCGCCGGAGCGGCGGGTCGGCCGGCGGGACGCGCTCGGCCGCAGCCTACCTTTGGCATCATCGCGGGGCGCATCCGCGCAGGGCGTGGCGCGGGCGTGAGGGGGGGCGTCGATGGGCTCGTGGCCCGGCTTGCCGATCCGCTCCGATAGACGTACTGGTTGCCTGCCTTTCGGAGACGAACGGCAAGCCGAGCGACCGGTCGAGACTTGCCGATCATCTCCGTAAGGTGCATATACCGGCTCGCCGTCGTGCTCCCGCTCGCCACGAACGAGCTCGAGTTCCTCGAGCGGTTGAACGGAGCGGGAGAGATCGTCCCCGAGCTGCTCACCAGCGACGCCGCGATGCAGGCCACCCTGCGAGACCACCCCGGCCTGAAGTGGAAGGCCCTGAACGTGAAGAAGCGCCTCGGCGCCGGCGACGGGGAAGCGGCCGAGTAGCCGCCATCCCCGTCCGCCGCCCCCCGTGGCTTGGGAGCACCGTGACCGCCCCGCGAGAAGAAGCCTTGCAGGTCACCGTGCAAGAGCGCGCGCCACGGGCCCAGCGGCGCCGGCCGGCATCTCGTCCCACGTCCGGCCTTCGAGGATTCGCCCCGCCGCCTTCTTGTTCCTGCCGCCCCACTGCTTGAAGAAGAAGGGCACCCTGGCCCTCCGGCACTGATCGCGAAGGTCGGTGACCCAGGCCGGATCCATGGGCCGCGCTCCCGGCCCGGACTCCCCGCCCACGATGACCCAGTCGATGCCCGCGAGGTCGAGATCGCGGAGGGGCCCCAGGAGCGGCTCGAGGGAGAGGAACTTGGTCGCCGCCCCCGTGGAACGGAGGCGGTCGATGCGCGACCGGAACTCGTCCCGCTCGACGCTCACGCCCATCCAGACGTTGGGGGCCCACGATAGCTTCGGGTCGAGCGCGGCGAGGCGGTCGGCGCGCTTCGTGAGCACCTGGAAGCGGTGCCAGTGCGCCCGGCGCATCACGTCGAGCACGCGGCGGATGTACGCGACGGGGACGTCCTCGTGGAAGAGGTCGCTCATCGAGTTCACGAAGATCGTCTGCGGCTTCTTCCAGCGGAGCGGAAGCTCCAGCATGTGGGGCTGGAGGGTGAGCCGGAAGCCGTTCCGGTAGTTGTCCTGCCCCATCGCCTGGAGCCGCTCCGCCATCCGTTCGGCGTAGCAGTGCTTGCAGCCCGGGCTCACCTTCGTGCAGCCGGTGATCGGGTTCCACGTGGACTCGGTCCACTCGATGCCGGAGCCCTGAGCCATCACCGCAGTCCCTTCTCGAGCAGGTGGTTCGCGATCCGCAAGGCGATCGGGGCGCCTCGCTGTCCGTTCTCGGTCGTCCACGCGCCGCCGAACCGGTGGGCCTTGCCGACGGGCCGTCTGGACCTCCCCCGAGCCACGGCCGGACTATACATCGGTTCAGTCGCCCCACGCCAGCGCGCTGCAGGCTCTCTCGTCCCCGGGCGGTGCCCCCGGTCCGCTCGAAGCCGAGAGCGACCGGGGCCGCGCCGCGCCGGCGTGGCCGTCCGCCCCCCGTGTACAATCCCCCTTCGTGAAGGGCTACGTCGGGAACACCGACTTCGACTGGTTCACCTTCCTCCGGGAGCGCCAGCCGCTCGAGGAGGTGAACTTCTGGCAGCCCTCCGGCGGCGACGCCTTCCGGGCGGTCGCGCCGGGGGAGCCCTTCTTCTTCCGCCTGAAGAAGCCGCACTACGCCATCGGCGGCTTCGGCCTCTTCGCCCGCCACGAGGTCGTCCCGGCGAAGCTCGCCTGGGAGGCCTTCGGCGAGCGGAACGGCGCCGCGACCTTCGACGAGATGTGCGCGCGCATCGAGCGCTACCGCCGGGGCGAGCCGCGGGACCCGTTCCGGCAGTACCGCGTCGGCTGCATCATGATCTCCTCGCCCGTGTTCTTCGCGGACGGCGACTGGGTCCGGGAGCCCGAGGGCTTCTCGCGGAACATCGTCCGTGGGGCGGGCCTCGACCTTGCGGAGGGGGAGGGGCTGCGGGTCTGGGAAGCGTGCCTCGAGCGGGTGCGGGCGTGGAGCGTGCCGGTCGCCGGGGAGGCGGAGACGCCGGCCGGCGAGGCCGACGGCCCCCGCTTCGGCGCCGCCCAGCTCGTCCGGCCGCGGCTCGGCCAGGGGACGTTCCGGGTGGCCGTCACCCAGGCGTACGGCGCCGCCTACGCGGTGAGCGGCGAGCACTCGCTCCCGGTCCTCGACGTCGCGCACATCCAGGGCTACGCGGAGGGCGGGCCGCACGAGGTCCGGAACGGGCTCCTCCTCCGGACCGACATCCACCGGCTCTTCGACCGCGGCTACGTGACGGTGACGCCGGACCTCGTCTTCGAGGTGTCGGCGCGGCTCCGGGCGGAGTTCGAGAACGGCCGGACGTACTACGCGCTCCACGGGAAGGCGATCCACGCGCCGCGCGCGGCGGCCGACCGCCCCGACCCGGCGCTCCTCCGCTGGCACAACGAGGAGGTCTACGAGCGGAGGGCGGGGGCGGCGGGATGAACGTCTCGACCGTCACGACGCTCGACCAGAGCCTCCTCGGCGCCGTGCGCGGGGCGCTCGCGCGCGCGGAGGACGCGCTCCTCTGCGTCGCCTTCGTCCAGGAGCGCGGGCTCCACCTCCTCGAGAAGGAGCTCGGGGAGCTCAGGCGCCGCCGCGGCCGCGCGCGCCTCCTCGTCACGACGACGTTCCAGACGACGACGCCGGGCGCACTCGCGCTCGCGGCCGGGCTGGGGATGGAGATCCGGGCGCTGAACCCCGGCGGCGGGACCTACCACGCGAAGCTCTACCTCGGTCTCGACGGCAGGCGGCTGCGCGCCGTCATCGGCTCGGCAAACCTCACGGGCGGGCTCGCGACGAACGTCGAGGCGGCGGTCGCGCTCGACGGCCGGCGCGACGAGCCGTCGCTCGCGCGGGCGTGGGAGCTTGGCGAGGCGCTCTGGGCCGACCCGCGGACCGAGGCGTGGGTGCCGGGGGCGGCGGAGGGGTCCGAGGAGACGCTCGACCCCTACCTCCTCGCGGCGATCTCGAAGGCCGTCCGGGCGGACCCGGTCTTCCGGACGCTCGGCCCGAGCCCGCGGCCGAATCGGGTGGTCGAGGTGACGCCGGCGGAGCTCCTCGTCGAGACGGAGCGCTCCCGCGAGCGGCGCGGCGGGCCGGAGCCGATCCCGGCCTGGATGTTCAACCTCGCGTGGGAGTGGCTGCGGGCGAAGGGGGAGCTCTCGAACCGGACACTGCTCGAGGAGCTGCGGGTGCACCGGTCGAGCGCGGTCTGCGCGGTGCTCGCGCGGCTGCCGGAGGTGGAGGTCGTGCCGGGGAGGAGCATCGTGCTCCGGCTGCGGAAGGGGGCGGGATGAGCTGGGAGGAGTTCCTGGAGCGGGTGGGGCATCTGCGGCGGGACCGCTCGGGCGGGGTGGCGAAGCCGTACAAGCCGCTGCTGCTCGCCGCGGTCGTGCTCCTCGTCCACAAGCGGAAGATCGCGACGCCGAACGTCCTCCTCGACGGGGGGCTCCGGAGCGCCTTCTTCCAACTCCTCGCGGAGCTCTTCCCGGGCTGGCCCTACGCCGCGAAGCCCGAGTACCCGTTCCGCCACCTCGAGAACGACGGGATCTGGAAGCTCGTGCCGATCGAGGGGGCCTCCGACGCGCTCCGCGCCGCGCGGGACGCGAAGGCCGAGGCGTGGGACGTGCTGAAGCACGTGCGCTGCGCCCGGATGGACGAGGGGATCTTCGAGCGGCTCGCGACGAAGTTCGAGGACCGGGTGCGGGTGCTCCAGATCCTCTGGGAGCGGTACGACTTCCCGAAGGACGCGGCGCTGAAGCTCATGCGGCTCGTGACGCAGGGGGAGGGGGAGGCCGGCCCTCGCGTCCCGCTCGCCGCCGACGGCGAGGACTTCACCGAGCGGGCGCTCGAGGAGCACCTCGAGCAGCACTGGGAGGAGACGCCGTTCGCGGAGATGGGGATCGCGCTCGCGCAGCGGGAGGTCCACGGGCTCCCCGGGAGACAGGTCTTCACGCCGGTGAACGCCATCGACCTCCTCGGCTACCGGGAGAAGGGGCGGGAGTGGTGGGTCTTCGAGCTGAAGCGCGGGCGCCCGGGCGACGCCGTGGTGGGCCAGGTGAGCCGGTACCTCTCGTGGATCGCGGAGGAGCGCCGCGCGCGGCGGGAGAAGGCGCTCGGTGCGATCATCGCGAGGAAGGCGGACCGGAAGCTCGTGTACGCGGTCCGGGCGAACCCGAGGCTGTCGGTGTGGGAGTTCGATGAGGGGTTGGAGATCAGGAGGGTGGGGTGAGAGACGGGCCATGACAGCCTTCCTCGACGCGTGGGCCGAGTTCGACGCCGGCAACGCACCCTAGGTCCTGAAGGGAGACGAAGAACTCCTTCGACATCCTGACGCCTTCGTCGTCCATCCGGGGTGGGCGGAGTACGCTCGCAGCGGTGACATCGACCTCGGCGGTGACCGCCGCTACCACCTCGGGCTGCTTCCACAGCCCTTCCACGGAAAGGTGCGAACGGCGAGCGTCTACGTCCTCCTCTTGAACCCCGGACTGAACCCGGGTGACTACTTCGCCGAGTCGCAGCAACCTGAGTTCCGAGCCGCCCTGGCCAATCAGCTTCGTACCGCCGACGAGCCCTTCCTCTTCTTGCAGGACAGATTTGTCTGGCACCCCGGGTTCGCCTGGTGGTTCGGCAAACTCGCCCGGAGCATCGAGGCGTACGCCACCGCTACCGAGGTGGAACCCGCCGAGGCGCGGACAGACGCGACTCGCCGATAAGGTCGCGGCGATAGATCTCGTCCCCTATCACTCGGCGAGCTTCGGTGCCGCCGGCGTCGATACGACCCGGCTCGAGTCCGCGCGGCTCGCCCGCGAGTTCGTCCACGACCACGTCGTCCCAGGGCGAAGAAGGGAGAGCGCGTCGTCATCGTCACTCGCAAGGTGAAGGAGTGGGGTATCGCAGCCTCGAGGAACGTCGTTCTCTACAGCCAAGGGCAGGCGAGGGGTGCATCCCTGGGACCGGAGACGCCTGGGGGGAAGGCGATCCTTCGCGCGATGCTCGAACGCGGGTCGTCTCCCAAATCCCCGCCAGGTAAAGTCGTCCCGTAGAAGGTCCTGGGGGGCCACGCGTGCCGACCGACCACGAAATCCGCCTTCGAGTGTTCGCATTCCTCAGCGAGCAGACCGCGATTCACGGCGAGGTACTCCCGTGGGCGGTCCTTTCGAGGGGCTTTGAGCTCGACGGGGAGCGCGTTCCGCTCATCGGCCCCCAGGGCATCTTCAAGCCCGCGGTCCTGCCAGACATGCCGATCAGCATCGCGACGGCACCCTTGGTGGAGGGCCGGCAGCGCCCGTACGACGACGGCATCGATTCGGACGGCATCCTCGAGTACCGCTGCCGCGGGACGGATCCGCTCCATCGCGACAACGTCGGGCTTCGTCTCGCGATGCAGCGGAGGGCTCCGCTCGTCTATCTGTACGGAGTCGTCAAGGGCGAGTACCTCCCCGTGTGGCCCGTGTATATCGTGGCTGAGGATCGGGATCGCTTGCTGTTCAAGGTCGACATGGCGGAGGGCAAGATCGAGGGCGCCGCGCTCCCGGAGATCGCTGCGGAGGCCCGGCGGAGCTACGTCACGGTGGTCACCCGCCAGCGACTGCACCAGGCGACGTTCCGGCAGCGGGTGCTCCACGCCTACCAGGAGCGCTGCGCGGTGTGTCGGCTGAAGCACGCGGAGCTCCTCGAGGCGGCGCACATCCTCCCGGACGGCCACCCGCGCGGGGTGCCGATCGTTCCGAACGGAATTGCCCTCTGCACGCTCCACCACGCCGCGTTCGACCGGCACATCTTCGGGGTGCGCCCGGACTTCGTGATCGAGGTTCGCCAAGACATCCTGGCCGAGGTCGACGGCCCCATGTTGAAGCACGGTCTGCAGGAGATCGAAGGGGCGAAGCTCGTCGTCCCCTTCTCCCCGCACCTGAAGCCGAGGCGGGAGTTCATCGAGGAGCGATACGGGATGTTCAAGAAGGCGGTATGAACCAGCGCGCGAGCGCACTCGGACCACCGAAACATTCCGCCGAACAGCAGTTTGGGCGGAGGGAGGGGGCGCCAGAGTTCGGAGGTAGCCGATCACCTATTTGAACCTCCAGGCGAGCCGTCGGCGGTCGGGATCGCTGGGAAGGGAGAGTCGGCGGCGGGTGAGGTCGGCGAGGAAGGCGCGGAGGGCGTCCGCTCCGAGGCGCTCGCGGCCGGAATGAGAAGCACCGTCGCGCTGCGCGCCGGCCCGCAGACCGCCCGCGACCGATTCGTCCCGGGCGAGCGGGTCACGGTGGCCGAGTACGATTCGCCCTGCGCCGTCACTTTGGCGCGTATCCGAGGTCAGACCCCCTCGGTATCAAGGCCGCCTCCCACATCGGAGCTCCTCATGCCTGCCGCCCCTGCCCCGCACGTTCCAGCGCTCGTCGATCGCCTCACGCCGGACGTCGTGTACGGCACCTTCCGGGAGGCGGCCCTCGGTGAAGGCCGCGACGCGGTCGAGCAGGGGCGCGTCTCGAGACCCGCCCTGCGCTCGGCCCGGGCGGACGCCGTGGTGGTCGGCGCCGACCGGAGGGCTCACCGCGCGCGCCTCGCCTGGGTCGACGACGGCCTCCACTCGTCGTGCTCCTGCGGCGCGCGCCGATGCGCCCACGCGGCGGCCCTCGGGCTCCTCCTGCTCGGCGAGGCGCGGCCGGAGGACGCCGTGGACGACGCGGCGGCGAGCTCCCCCCGGGAAGCCGAGCGGCGGCGCCGCGTGTCGCGCGGCGCCTCCGAGCTGTTCGAGATCCGCCGGCGGCCGGGCGGGCGGCAGGGCGTGCTGGGCGTCTACGAGGTGTCCTCCCCGTCCTCGCGCGCCTACCGGGTCACGCTCCGCGCGCTCGACGCCGCGCACAACGGCTGCGACTGCCCCGACTTCGCGACGAACCTCCTCGGCACCTGCAAGCACGTCGAGGCGGTGCTGCATCGGCTGCGCACCGACGCCCCCCGGCGCGTGAAGCGCGCGCTGGCCGAGGAGCGGGCTACGGGCTACCTCCATCTCCTCTTCGAGCCGGACGAGTCGGCCGGGATCCGCCTCGCGGATGCCCCCCGCCCGGCGGAGCGCCGGCTGGCGGCGCGGTTCTTCGGACCGGGCGGCCGCCTGCGCGGCTCGCTCGCGGAGGTCTGGCCGGAGCTCGAGCGCGCCGCCGTGGAGGCCGGCGTCGAGATCCCCGCGGAGGTGGCACGGGCGGGCGAGCGGGCGGTCGAGGCAGAACGGCGGGAGCGGCGCCGCCACGCGGTCGAGGCCGAGGTGCGCGCGGCCGGAGCGGAGCAGCCCGGCCTGCGAATGAAGCTCTACCCGTACCAGGTCGAGGGGGTGGCCTTCCTCGCCTCGCGGGGGCGGGCGCTCCTCGCCGACGAGATGGGGCTCGGCAAGACGGCGCAGGCCATCGCGGCGATGGCACGGCTCTGCGGCCGCGGCGAGGTGCGGCGGACCCTGATCGTCTGCCCGGCGTCGCTGAAGCACCAGTGGGTCCGGGAGCTCCGGCAGTTCACCGCGATCGGGGCCGAGGACGTCGGAGTGGTCGGCGGTTCGCGCGAGGCGCGGCAGGCCACCTACGCCGAGGCGCCCCCGATCCTCGTCACGAGCTACGAGCTGGCGCGCGCGGACGAACGGGAGCTCCACGAGGTGGCGCCGGACCTGCTCATCCTCGACGAGGCGCAGCGGATCAAGAACTGGCGGACCCGGACCGCCGCCGTGGTGAAGGGGCTCCGCAGCCGCTTCGCCTTCGTCCTCACCGGCACGCCCCTCGAGAACCGGCTGGACGACCTCTACAGCCTCATGCAGGTGGTCGATCCGCACCTCTTCGGCCCGCTCTGGCGGTTCAACGAGGAGTTCACCACGATCGACGGGAGCGGGAGGGCGGCCGGCTACCGCAACCTGGACCGGCTCCGCTCTCGCGTCGCGCCCGTGGTCCTGCGCCGCCGCAAGGAGGAGGTGCTCGCCGATCTCCCGGACCGGCTCGTCTCGCGGCTCACCGTGCCGATGACGCGCGAGCAGCAGGACCTCCACGAGGAGGCGGAGGGGACCGCGGCCCGGCTGCTCTCCATCCTGAAGCGCCGCCCGCTCTCTCCCGTCGAGGAGCAGCGGCTCATGCGCGCGTTCCAGCGCATGCGCATGGCGTGCGACGCAGCCGGGCTCGTGGACAAGAAGACCCGCGGCGCGCCCAAGCTCGACGAGCTGGAAGGGCTCCTCGAGGAGATCTGCCTCGGCGACCGCCGCAAGGTGGTCGTGTTCTCCGAGTGGGAGCGGATGCAGGCCATGGCCGCCGAGGTGTGCGAGCGGCTCGGGGTCGGCTACGTGCGGCTCCACGGGGGCGTGCCCTCCGCCGCCCGCGGCCGCCTCATCGACCGGTTCCGCGAGGATCCAGCGTGCCAGGTCTTCCTCTCCACCGACGCGGGCGGCGTGGGCCTGAACCTCCAGGCGGCGAGCCACGTGGTGAACCTCGACCTGCCGTGGAACCCGGCGGTGCTCGCCCAGCGGATCGCGCGCGTCCACCGGCTCGGCCAGCGCGAGGCGGTGAACGTGGTCCTGCTCGTCTCGGAGGGAAGCTTCGAGGAGCGCATGGAGGGCACGCTCGACGGGAAGCGCGCCCTCTTCGCCGCGGCGGTCGGCGACGACCAGGAGACGGTGGAACTCGAGCGCTCGACGATGGCGCGCCGGATCGCGACGCTCCTCGTCCTGCTCCCGGCGCACGCCGCCGAGGCGCTCCAGCCGCTCGGAAGCGCCTCTCCGCTCGCCGGGGCCGAGGTGCTCTACCGGGCGCCGCCGCGCGCCGAACCGGCCGATCCGCTCCTGGCGGCCCGGCGGGACCTCCTCGCCCTCGCGGAGCGGAAGCGGGCCGGCGGAGGCGCGCTCCTCGCGGCCGGCCAGCCGGCCGAGGCGATGGGGCTGTTCCGCGACGCGATGGCCCTGGCGTGCCGCGCGCTCGACGCGCCCGAGGTGCGCCGCATCGGCGAGACCGCCGGCTTCGAGATGCTGCCGTCGACCCCGCAGGCGCTGCGCGAGCGCATGGCCGCCGACCTGGCCACCGTCGCACCGCTGGTG
>JBBIPT010000114.1:0-11451 GCA_037442705.1 Anaeromyxobacter sp. | reverse complement strand
GGTCGCCCTGAGCCTGCCGAAGGGCGGACGGAGCCCTTGCTTCCGATCGTGGTCTCGGCGACCGGGCCGATCCCTCGCAGGCCCTTCGACGAGCCTCTTCGTCGTGATCCCTCGGCGTGCCCTTCCCCTTCCACGAGCTCGGGATTGGCTCGGGGCAGGCTCCCGGGAGTCCGCGACGGGTCCTGCATGGCAGCCGGTCGCCCTGAGCCTGTCGAAGGGCGGACGGGTTCGGGCTCGAGAGTACGGGCCGGCCGGGAGGAAGAGCGGCGACGCCCGCCCACCCCGGGGGGATGGACGGGCGCGCGTTCCGGGGCGAGCCCCGTGTAGCTACTTCCTCGGGCTCGCGATGGCGATCACCGCGTAGACGGCGCTCCGGCCGAGGACCGGGTGGCGTCCCTGGGCGATCCCGACGCCGAGCAGCTTGCCCGGGGAGGTGACCTGCCCCTCCTCGGCGAGGTCGAGCGTCTCCTGCCGGGCACCCGCGACGACGACCACCCCGCGGAAGCCCTTCTCGAGCGCCGCGGTGAGCTCCGCCCCCGTCGCCTTCGGGAGGTCACCGGCGGACGCGGCGAGGGCGGCGGCGTACCGCTGGGCGAGCTCGTCGAGGCCGGCGTCCGGCTCGATGGCGGGCGCGCGCGCGTCCCGCCGCTTGCGGGCGACCGCGTCGCGGAGGCTCTGCCTCGCCGCGGGGACGTCCACGGGCGGCTGCTCCTTGATGAGGATCTCGGTCACGTAGACGACCTTCCGGCCCTGGTCGTCCGCGGCCTCGTGGACGCCGATGCCGGCGTTCGTCACGTCCGCGTGGAGGAGGTTCGCGCGGTTCACGGGGCTCGACTGGAGCCGCTCGTGCGCCCGGTCGACGGTGCGCTCCGCCGCCGCAGCCTGGAGGACGAGCGGGGAGGCGATCCCTTCCTGCTTCAGCTTCCGGCCCACGTCCATCCCGCCCGGCGCGCCGGCGCGCGCGGCGAGGTCCTTCGAGATCTCCCGGGCGACCGTGGAGATCGCGTCGTCCCAGACGACCTTCTGGAGCCCGGCGGCGACGCGATCCGCGTTCACCGCCTCGAGGATCCTCCGCTCGGCCGCGGCCGGCTCCTGCGGCCAGGTCTCCCCGGCGACGGCCACCGAGGTCTCGAGGTCCCTCCCGCAGGCCACCGGGATGCTCGCCACGACGCCGGAGCTCCCGTCGAGCTCCCCGCGCACCTCGACGAGGATCGTCCCGGGCCGGTCCCCGCAGGCCACGTCGGCCTGGAAGTCCGTCCCCTTCGCCTGCTCGGGCTCGGAGAGGCGCCCCTGGGCGTCGCTCACGTACACCCTGGCGTCCTGGAGCCCGCCGAGGAGGCGGCCGGAGAGCTTCGCGGAGGCGCCGAGGGCGAGCCGGCGCGGGAAGGGGTCGAGCTGGATGGGGGCGTCCACGATCACGACGGAGATGCGGGTCGTACCGCGCCGCACCCGGGTCGTGACGATCCCCATCACGGGCCGGACCGCGTTCAGGGCGGCGGCCGCAGCCTCCGACTGGACGATCTTCTCGGCGAGGATCCGGAAGTCCTCCGTGTCGATGAGCGCGACGGTCGGGATCTGCGCCGGGACGGGCAGCCCGTACCACCGGGAGACGAAGTCCACGACCTGGGGCCGCGGGCTGCCTAGGACCTGGTTGTCCCAGCCGAGGAAGGCCTCCGCGACGGCGCAGGCCCGCCCGTCGGCCTCCGGCGGCGTGCGCCCCGCGCGCCTCGCCGTCTCGGCGAGCCGGTCGAGGACGACCTGGAAGACCCCCTGCGTGGCGCACCTGGGCGTCTCGCCCGGGGGCCCGAAGCTCTCCGAGGGCGGCCGGGTGGGCGCGAACCGACCGTCGGTCACGACCCCGGGGGTCTTCCGCGCGAAGGAGGAGGCGCCGGCGAAGCCGGGGCCGAGGAGCGCCGCCGCGGCGAGGGCGGCGAGCGGGCGGGTTGCGGGACGGGTGAGGTTCGTCATGCGTTCCTCCGCTGTTCGTTCGCCGGGCTCGCGCGGGGGCGACGGCCGCCCGGATGGCGTTCATGGGCCGTGAGGGGACCCCCGGGCCGGGCCGGGCGGTCGAGGCGCGAGCGCCGCGGCCGATCCGGCGACGGGAGGGGATTGTTCCACGGTCCCTCAGGGCGTGGCGGCCGGTGCCACGGCCTGCGCGGGCGCCATGGGCTCGGTCGTCATGGTCATGATCTCCGCCCCCGCCTGGCGCGCACCGTCGAGGGCGACGACGAGGCGCGGGTAGAGCGCCTCGTCGTCCGCGGTGAAGAAGACGAGCCGGTCGCCCGGCGCCCGGGCGGCGAGGACGCGCTGCAGCTTCCCCACGTACCCGTCGTCCGCGATGATCTCGTTGTTGATCGCGATCTCGCCCGCCTTCGACACGCTCACGACGAGCTGCGCCTGCGGGGGCTGCTCGTACTCCTCGGTCTGCTCCGCGTCGGGCACGCGGACGCGGAGCATCTTGTCGAGCAGCGGCGTCACCACCATGAAGATGATGAGGAGCACGAGCACGACGTCCACGAGCGGAGTGACGTTGATGTCCGAGTTGGGCCGGCCCTTCGCCCGGACGGTGAAGCGGCCGTAGTTCTTGTGGTGGCGCAGCATCGGTCTAGCCCTGGCCTTCCGGCTTCACCTGCTCGACCGCGAGCCGCATGCTGCGGGCGCCCGCCTTGCGGGCGATCGCCATCACCTTGCGGATCTCTCCCACGGTCACGCGGCTGTCGCCCTTCAGCATGAACGGGCGGCTCGGGTCGGAGATCACCTCGTCGCGCAGGCGCGCCTCGAGGCCGGCCGGATCGTAGGAGTCCTTGTCGATCCAGACCTTCTTGTCCGAGGTGACGGACAGGATGAGGGGGTCGCCCCCCCCGGTCTCCTTGTCCACCACCTTCGCCTTCGGGAGGACGACGTCCTTCCCGCGCTGCAGCATCGGCGTCACCACCATGAAGATGATGAGGAGCACGAGCACGACGTCCACGAGCGGAGTGACGTTGATGTCGCTCCGGACGCCGCGCCCCCCTCCGGTGGCCATTGCCATGGTTCGTTCCTCTTCCTTCCCGGGCCCGGCCGGCTAGCCCATCTTCGCGGGAGCCGTGGAGCCTTCGTCGAGCTTGCGGGCGACGGTGTCGAGGAGCTCGTTGGAGGACTCCGTCATGTCCACCATCCGGGCGTCCACCCACCCCTGCATGAAGTTGAAGCCGATCACGGCGGGGATCGCGACGAGGAGGCCGAACGCGGTGGCGACGAGGGCCTCCGAGATGCCGGCGGACACCGTGGCGAGGCCGCCGGAGCCGGAGGCGGCCATCTGCTGGAAGGCGTTGATGATGCCGACGACCGTCCCGAGGAGGCCGATGAACGGGGCGGTGGAGCCGACGGAGGCGAGGAGGTTGATGCCGCGCCGGAGGTTCTGGTTCTCGCGCTGCGCCTGCCGCTCGAGGGCCCGCGCCACCGACTCGATGGTGAGGTCGGCGGTCGTCCCCGCCGTCCGGGTCATCCGGTAGGCGCCGAGGCCGCTGCCGAGCACGCGGCCGAGGTGGCCCGCCTCCTTGGACGCCTTCTCGTCCTGCGGCTCGCGGGCGGCGGCGTCGACCCCGCTCTGCTCGATGGTCTGCGCGAGGCTCGCGGCGAACTTCCGCGAGTCCTTGCTCGACTTCGTGAATGAGATGAAGCGCTCCGCCATCACGACGACCGAGGCGAGCCCCTGGGCGGCGAGCACGTAGATGATGAGCCTGGCGAACAGGCCCATGTGACCCCAGAGTTCTGCGAGAGTGAACTGCTGCATGGTTCTTCCTTGCCTTGTGGTGGGTGGTGGGATGCGCCCCGCGGGGCGCGCTCGTCGGCGATCCTTCGGGCGCTCGCCCTAGTCCAGCTTCAGCGTGATCTTGAAGACGTAGTTCACCTCGACGGGCCGGCCGCCGAGCGTCGCGGGTTTGTAGCGGCGCCGCTCGAGCGCCTCGATCACCGCGCGGTCCATGAAGGGCAGGCTCTTCAGCACCCGGCAGCCGAAGACGCGCCCCTCGGCGGTCACGACGCACTTCACGACGCACGTGCCCTCGATCTCGCGCTCGATCGCCTTGTCGGTGTAGGTCGGGTTCGGCCCCGAGAGGTACTCGGGATGCGTCATCCGCTCGTCGAACTCCATCCGGACGCTGGTCGCGTCCACGACGCCGCCGACGATGCCGCCCGGGACGCCGCCGACCTCGCCGCCCTCGATGCCGCCCGCGACCCCCTCCGTGAAGGTGCCCGCCACGGGATCCTGCTCGGGGGGCTTCATGTCGGGAACGATGGTGGGCGCGACGATCGCCTGGGCCAGGACCGTCTGGGGGGCGTCGGTCCTGGGCTTCGGCCGGGACTGCTGCGCGGCCGGGGGCGGGGGCGGAGGGGGCGGGGGCGGGGGCGGCTTCACGAACGTGACCGTCACGTCCTTCCGCTGCTCCTTGCCGCCGGAGGCCTGCGCCCAGACCGCGAAGCCCGCCGCGGCCGCGTACACGACGAAACCGAGGAGCGCGCCGGAGCCGAAGCGCCGCTTCGGGAGGGTCTCCTGCCTGAGTACCGAATCGAACATTTCCGCGTATCTCGTGGTGGAGCGTTGCCGGCGGCAATCGTCAGGGTGCCGTCGCCCGCCACCACGCTTTCAGGGGGGAGCCTTTCAGGCTCCATAGGAAAGCGGACGGGCGCCCTTCGCCCGTCCGCCCCCGAGTCACTCCGCTTCGGCAGGCGGCGGTGGCCCTTCCGGGCCGCCGCCGCCCGCCATTCCGTCTAGAACCGCTGCTGCAGCCGGGCGTACACGTACCGGCCCGTGAAGTCGTACGCCGTCGGGTCGGAGGCCGCGAGGAACCCGTTGTAGATGACCGCCGGCTCCCTATCGAGCATGTTGAGCATGCCGAGCGTGAACGTCGTGTTCCCGATCCCCGAGTCGAGGGTGTAGGACGCGAAGCCGTCGAACGTGACGTAGGTCTCCACGTCCCGCTTGTAGGTCGCATCGATCGAGCAGACGCCGCCGAACGAGAGGCCGTCGCTGTCCGCGCACTCCTCGCTCGGCCCGATGAACTTCGCGGAGAGGCCCGCGCCGAAGCCCTTCATGCCCCAGTTCACGCCGGTGTTGAACTTGATGCGCGGGAGCACGAGCGACAGGTCGTAGTTCCCGGCCGACTCGATGAGCTGGCCGTCCGGCTTCACCTCGTCGTACTTGAGGAGGTAGGTCCCGTCGAACACGAACCCAAAGCGGCCGAAGTTCGTCGGGAGCTGGTACCGGAGCGCGAGGTCGATGCCGGACACCGTCGTGCTGCCGACGTTCGTCAGCGTGTCGTCGATGAAGCTGACCGTCTGGGTGGTCTGCTCGCGGGTGATCTTGTTGCAGTAGGACTGCTGGCCGGCCACGCCGGAGTAGCAGGACGACAGGATCACCGAGGCGCCGATGGAGGAGATCGCGTCCTCCACCTCCACGTTGTAGTAGTCGAGCGTCGCGGAGAAGTTCGGGAGCATCCGCGGCTGGACCACGGCGCCGATCGTGAAGATCTTCGCCGTCTCCGGCTGGAGGTTCACGTTCCCGCCGATGTTCGTGCGGAGCTGGACGTTCGAGTCGCCGTTGTTCGCAGCGGCGCCGCACTGCGCGATGATCACGGGGTCCGTGGGGGCGGCGCACGGATCCGTGACGGACGGGAAGCTCTCGATCGTACCGCCGAAGAGATTGCCGATCGTCGGGGAGCGGAAGGCGGTCGAGTAGGTGCCGCGGATCGTCACGTCGTTCACCGGCGCCCAGGTGCCGCCGACCTTGAACGAGGTCTTGTCGCCGAAGGTGTTGTAGCTCGTGTAGCGGGCCGCCGCGTTGAGCTCGACCTTCGCCGCGCCGGGCATGTTCGCCACGACGGGCACGAGGAGCTCGGCGTAGGCCTCCTTCGCGAAGAACCGGCCCTCGGTCGACTGCTTGTTGTAGTCGGAGCCGAGCCCCGCCTCGTTGATCGGGTTCACGATGTCGCCGCCCGCCTCCTCGCGGTACTCGGCGCCGATCGCGAGGGAGACCGGCTCCTCCGCCATGAGCGGGACGAGCTCGCCCGTCACGTTCGCGTTCACGGACTTCATCTGGTTGTAGCCGCGGTTCGGGCCGCGGAAGGTGAGGGAGCGGATCGCGTCGCCGTCCGCCGGGAGGCCGTAGGCCCAGAGGATGTTCAGCGGCACGCAGCCGGGGATCCGGGTCGCCGCGTTGCCGGGCGTCGTGACGCAGATCTCGTCACCCGACACCGTGCCGGTGAGGGCGAGCGAGTTGTCCGGGTCCATCGACGGCCCCATGGCCTGGCTCACGAGGTTCGTCCGGAGGGCCCCGTTCTTCGTATCGACGCCCTGGGTGCGGCCGAAGTTGTAGGAGAGGTCCCAGGTCCAGCCCTGGAGCGGGCCGGCCCAGTCGCCGAGGCTGCCGTCCACGCCGGTCACGACGCGGAAGGTGTCGAGATCCTGGTCCTCGAACCGGTTGCCGGCCTCGAGGAGGCGGCGCCGGACGGAGACGAGGTCCACGCCGAGCGGGTTGTAGATGCTGCTCGCGGAGATCCGCCCGAAGTTCGCGACGGAGAGGGGCACCGGGGCGATCCTCTGCTCGGAGCGGCGGTTCACGTAGGAGGCCTCGAAGTAGCCGCGGCCGAGGTTCGCGAGGTTCGTGTCGCCCGTCGCGAAGACGGAGACGCGCTTCGAGGGCGTCACGAGGTAGTTCTCGGGCTGGTAGTTGTAGGCGTGGATCACGCCGCTGTACGTGATGTAGGTGCCCGTCGCCTGGTCGTAGGTGAGGCTCCGGCTGCCGGAGGCCGTCCAGGCGGCGCAGGCCTGCGCGATCGGGCCGGTGGCCGGCGCCGTCGGGCAGGTCGCGTTGAACCAGGCGGCCGACGGCGTGAAGATGGAGTTCGGGTTCGCGGAGGAGCCGAGTGGGTTCACGCCGGGGGCGAACCCGAACACCGGGGCGTCGGTGAAGTTGTAGAGTTTGTCCTGCTTCGAGAAGTCCCGATCGCCCGCCCAGGACTCCTTCTGGTCGTAGTAGCCGACCGTGAATAGGAGGCTCCCCTTCTCGCTCGCCGTGCCGGAGGTCCAGGAGAGGTCGGTGATCTGGGCGTCGCTCCGCGACGAGGTCCCGTAGAAGGCCGAGACGTCGGACCCGTCGAAGCGCTTCTTCGTGATGAGGTTCACCACGCCCGCGACGGCGTCGGAGCCGTACACGGCGGAGGCGCCGTCCTTCAGGATCTCGATGTTCTCGATCGCGGCGCTCGGGATGGAGTTCAGATCCACCGTCGCGTCCGCGCCCGTGCCGCCGGCCACCACGCGGCGGCCGTTGATGAGGACGAGGGTGCGGGTGGCGCCGAGGCTCCGGAGCGAGACGCGGGTCGCGCCGTCACCGCCGTTGTTCACGGAGGTGTTGATGGCGTTGCCCTGCTCGGGGAGGCTCTGCAGGAAGTCGCCGATGGAGACCTTGCCCGACTGGACGATCTGGTCGCGGCTGATCACGGTCACCGGGGCGGGAGTCGTCAGGTCCTTGCGGCGGATGCGCGAACCGGTGACGACGATCTCTTCGGTCTTCTCTTCGGCCGCCGCGGCGGCGTCGGGGGTTCCCTGGGCAGCGACCTTCCCCGTGGGGAGAAGGAACGCGAGCGCCACGGTCAGGCTCAGCACCTCACGTCGAAGCATGGCCAACTCCTCTGGTTGAGCTCACTGCTGAACGGCCGTGCGCGGGGGGTCACAATCCTTGCGCGGCCGTGGGCCGAATCGAGACTCGACGCCAAGCGTCGGGGTAGTGCGACGTTCGACATCCGAATCAGGTTGGCCTCACTAGCTACGCGGGAGGGCGATGTGTGTCAAGCCGTCGGGAGCAGGAACATTCCTCGAATTCCGGAATATCCCCGTCAGGGTCGGTCCGGCCCCGGAGCGCTCCGGAGCCGCTCGAGGATCGCCTCGAGGTCGCCCGGAAGCGGACTTTCCGACTGGATCCGTCCACTTCCGGGCGCGTCGAGCGCGAGCCGGCAGGCGTGGAGGAACTGGCGCCCGAGTCCGGGAAGCCCCGCCCCGCCGTAGTCGCCGTCCCCCGAGACCGGGAAGCCGAGGTGGGCGAGGTGGGCCCGGATCTGGTGCGTGACGCCGGTGACGATGCGGACGCGGAGGAGCGTGTGGCGCGGGAACCGCTCGGCGACCTCGTAGTGCGTCTCCGCCGCGCGCGGCCGGAGCCCCTTCGAGCGGAGCCGCTCCTCCGCCTCCGGATCGGGGGCCGCCACGGCGCGCCCGCCGCGCTGCGCGAGCGGAACGGAGACGACGCCGCCCGACGAGACCCGTCCGCCGACGAGGGCGAGGTAGACCTTCTCCACGCTCCGCCCGCCGAGGGCCTCGTGGATCTCCTCCCAGGCCGCGCGATCGCGGGCGAAGAGGACGCAGCCGCTCGTCCCCACGTCGAGCCGCTGCACCGCGCCCCCCTCGCGCGGGTCGGGGGAGGCGGCCGCGCACTCGGGGTAGCGCGCGACGACGGCGTTCGCGAGCGTCCCCGCCTCTCCGGGGTGGAGCGGGTGAACCGCGATCCCGGCCGGCTTGTCCACGACGAGGAGGCGCGGGTGCTCGAGGAGCACCCCGAGCGGCGCGCCGGGCTCGGGCGCGGGGGGACCGGCGGGTTCCTCGATCTCCAGCGACACGAGGCTCCCGGGCGTCGCGGGGTCGCCAGGCCGGGCCCGCCTCCCCTCCACCTTCACGCTCCCCTCGCGGAAGGCGCGCTTCACCGCGGCCCTCCCGAGCCCGAGCGCGTCCGAGAGCGCCCGGTCGAGCCGGCCCGTCGCGGCCGGGGGGAGGCGGAGCTCTCGCCTGCTCGTCATCCTCCGGTCCTCGCGCGCCCGCCGGCCCTGCCCGCCCCGAGCTCGTCGAGGGGGCGCCGCGATCGGATCCGGTGCGGTCCGTTCGCCCTGAGCCTGTCGAAGGGCGAACGTCGAGGCTCGGCGCGGGCGTTCACCGCCATCACCCGAAGAAGATCTCGGCGAGCTCGAGGAGCCGCGGATCCACGAGGTGGAGCTCCTTCGTCGCCTCCTCGAGGGAGACGGCGACGATCTCGTCCCCCCGCAGCGCGGCCATCATCCCGAAGCGGCCGTCCCGCACCATGTCCGCCGCGAAGACGCCGTAGCGGGTCGCGAGGACCCGGTCGCGCGCGGTGGGCGTGCCCCCGCGCTGGACGTGGCCGAGCACCGTGACGCGGGTCTCGATCTTCGAGCGCCGCTCGATCTCCTTCGCGAGGTACGCGCCGATGCCGCCGAGCCGCACGTGACCGAACTCGTCGAGGTCCTCGGAGACGGCGAGGTCCTTCCCCCGCTCCATCTGCGCCCCCTCCGCCACGACGACGAGGGAGCAGCGCTTCCCGCGCGCCCTGCGCGAGACCACGTACTCGCAGACCCGCCCGAGGTCGATGGGGCGCTCGGGGACGAGGATCACGTCGGCCCCGCCGGCGATCCCGGCGTGGAGCGCGATGTGGCCGGCGTGGCGCCCCATGACCTCGCAGACCATCACGCGGCTGTGGGCCTCCGCGGTGGAGTGGAGCCGGTCGATCGCCTCGGTCGCGACGGCGACGGCCGTGTCGAAGCCGAAGGTGTAGTCGGTGCCGGAGAGGTCGTTGTCGATCGTCTTCGGGACGCCGACGATCTTCACCCCCTTCCCGTGCAGCCGCCGCGCGACCCCCATCGTGTCCTCGCCCCCCACGGCGACGAGGGCGTCGATCCCGCGGCGCGCGAGGGTGGCGAGGACGGCCTGCTCCCCGCCCTCCCGCTTGTACGGGTTCGTCCGGGAGGTCCCGAGGATCGTCCCGCCGAGGGGGAGGATCCCGGCGACCGACTCGTGGTCGAGCGGGACGAGGTTCTCCTCCACGAGCCCGCGCCAGCCGTCGCGGACGCCGACGATCTCGAACCCGTGCCGGTGGCCCCGGCGCACGGCCGCGCGGATCACGGCGTTGAGCCCGGGGCAGTCGCCACCGCCGGTCAGGATCGCGACCTTCATGGACGGCACCTCGGGCCGGGGGGAACGCCGGAAGCCACCTCGCTCGGACAGAGAGGAGATAGAACGCGCCCGGGCCCGCGCGCAAGGCACCCCGCGCCACGCCCTCCCGGGATTCCCCCGCCCGCGCGCGGTCAGGGGGAGGCCGGCCTCCGGCGCCGCGTGATCATCCGGACGACGCCGAGGAAGAGCTGCCGCTCCGTGTAGACGCGCCGTCCCCGGTACTCGTCGTCCCGGTAGAAGGCGGCCGGCCGCTCGAGCCACATCCGGGCGCGGACGAGCCCGCTCGCGGAGAAGGGGCTCAGGATCTCCGGGGGCGCCGCGGCGAGGTAGCGCCGCACGATCCCGCGGATCCGCCGCTCGTACTTCCGGAGCGGGAGGCGGGAGTGGACGCGGCCGCGGTGGAGGGTCCCGTCGAAGCGGGTGGAGGCGTGGTAGAGCTCGTGGACGATCGTCCCGATCCGCTCGCGGGGCGTGGAGTCGAGGAACCAGAGCGGCCGGAGCGTGACGACGTAGAGGATCTTCCTCCCCTTCACGCGGATGAGCGGCTTCGTCCGGGCGCCCGCGCCCGACCGGCCGCGCGTGTCGCCGAAGTGGGCCGGGCGGATGGTGGCCCGCGAGGCGCGTCGGGCCTCCCCGGCGACGACGAGGACGCGCGCGGCGCGGACGTGGGAGAGCTCGGGGACGCGCGCGGCGAGGTCGCGGACGAGCCGCTTCACCGCGAGCGTCGCGTTGAGCGGGCGAGGAGCGGCGTCCACGGCGGGAGAATGGCCCGGCGGAGGGCGGCGGGACAATCGCGGCCGCGTCCGGTTGAACGTCCCGGACGGGGCCTGTAGCATGGCGCGCCTCGATGCCCGGCCTCCTGCTCTCGATCCTCGCTGCCCTCGCGCTCGCCGCTGGCGCGGGCCTCGCCCAGCGGGCGCTGCGGAGACGGCGGGCCCTGGAGCGCGAGGTGGATGGGCTTCGCGGGACGGTCCAGGAGCTCGCCGGCCGGCTCGAGGCGGCGGAGGCCGGGGCGGCGCGCGCGCTCGCCGCGGCCGAGGTGTCCGCGAGCCTCCTCGTGGAGAAGGGGGTCGCCGACGAGGAGGAGCTCGAGGCGGCCCGGGCCCGATCTGGCCTCGCGCCGGCGGAGGCCGTCCCGGAGCGGGACGGCGAGGTGCACTGAAGGTCGCTTGCATCGATCCAGACCGTTCGTGGTTCGACAGGCTCACCACGAACGGCAGGAAGTGGTCCGCGAACGGCAGGAAGTGGTCCGTTCGCCCTGAGCCTGTCGAAGGGCGCTTGCATCGATCCAGATTGTTCGTGGTTCGACAGGCTCACCACGAACGGCAGGAAGTGGTCCACGAACGGCAGGAAGTGGTCCGCGAACCGCAGGGAAGTGGTCCGCGAACGGCAGGAAGTGGTGTTCGAGCGGATCAGCTTCGTGTACGACTCAAGGTCGTGGAAGAAATAGACGTTCTGGTT
>JBBIPT010000113.1:0-11623 GCA_037442705.1 Anaeromyxobacter sp. | reverse complement strand
GGCCGTCGGCGATGGTGTGCTCGAGGAACAGCAGCACGCGGAGGCTTTCGCCAGTGTCAGCCTCGTCGACGAGCGTCGCCCCCTGGCGCAGGATGCCAACGCTCGCCTCGAGCGTGAGCTCGAGGAGCTCGGCCGTCTACAGGCGGGGCCCGAACGCCCCTACGTTGCGGTCCTGGGAGGCGCGAAGGTGGAGGACAAGATCGGCGTGCTCGAGTCGCTGGCCGAGAAGGCGGATGCGGTGCTCGTGGGTGGGAAGATGGCCGAGCAGGTGGAGCCCCTGCTCATCGCCGGCCTGGGGGTCATCGCCTATCTTGGGCAGATCTCCCCAACGTTGGCCCGCCACGAGCAGGCCCAGGCGCAGGCGAAGGGGGCGCCGAGGGCGCAGCCTCCGCGGGCGGCCGGGCAGCCTCCCGGCCCGGAGCGGCCGGAGGAGGACGAGGAGAAGACGATCTCCGCCCCGCTCCCGCGCCGCGACCGGAGCTGACGGCCGCGATCACGCGCGTCGAGCCTCGACGCTCCGCGCTTCGATAGGCTCGAGGCGAGTGGACTGCTTGCCGTCCGTTCGTGGTGGCCCCTCGACCCTTCGACAAGCTCAGGGCTCGGGGGAACCACGAGCGGCCCGGATCGACGCAAGAGGGCACATCAGTGATTCACGGGCTTCGCTCCGGGGGGTGGCACTTGGAGCCCAAAAGGGACTCCGCGACATCTTGACACGTGACGATCGGTCGTCGGACCGTGCGTGAACTGCCATCCCGGGAGGGGACGGTCCATGCACGCTCCGCTCCGCTCGCCGCGCCTCGCCGCGCCTCGCCGCGCCTCGCGTCGCCGTAGCGCTCGTGTGGCTGCTCGCCCCGCTCGCCGCGGGGGCGACGATCAGCGCGAGCCCCACGGCGACCTCGAGCGGCAACTACACCGTGAGCTGGACCGACGCCTCCGGGGGGCTCACCCGCGCGTACCTCGCCACGAGCGTGAACTCCGGCGCGTGGTCCAAGATCACCGTGACGGGCACGTACTCCAAGGCCTACACGGCGAGGCCGGCGGGGACCTACCGCCACAAGATCCAGATCTACGTCTACGACGGGGAACTCAGGCAGGAGATCTTCGAGTACGAGACGAACGTCGTGGAGGTCTTCGTGGGGGCGTCCCCGGGCGTTCCCGGGGCGATCGCCGGCCCTTCGACGAGCTCCACCGGCTCCTACGCGCTCACCTGGGGCGCCGCGACGGGGTCGCCGACCCGCTACGAGCTCCTCGAGAACGGCGCGCTCGCGTACTCGGGCCCCGCCCTCTCCGCGGATCTCTCCGGGAGACCGGACGGCACCCACGTCTACGCGGTGAGAGCCTGCAACCCTATCGGCTGCGGGCCCACCACCGCAACGCACCAGGTCGCGGTGGCGCGATCGCTCAGCGCGAGCGTGCCGGAGACCGGGCAGCCGATTCGCCCGGTGGTCGTGCCCGCCCAGGGCCCGGCCGGAACCCTTCCCGGCCAGCCCTCGGCGGACGGCGGGGCGGCGGGCTACCGCATCCCGATCGAGGTGCCGCCCGGGCGCGCGGGGATGGAGCCGGAGCTGGCGCTCGCATACGGGAGCCGGAGCGGGAACGGCATCGCCGGGGTGGGCTGGGGCCTCTCCGGGTCGAGCGCTATCCACCGTTGCCCGAGGACGGTGGCGCACGAGGGGGCGAGCGCCCCGGTCTCGCTCGGGCAGGGGGACCGGCTCTGCCTCGACGGGGCCCGGCTCGTCGCGGTCGCCGGGGAGACGGGGGAGTACGCGTCCGAGTACAGGACCGAGATCGACCCCTTCGACAGGATCACGCTCCGCGGCGGGACGATGCAGCAATGGACCTCGTGGTTCGAGGTGGAGCACAAGTCGGGCCGGATCTCCCACTACCTGCCGCTCCGGAAGAACGTGGGCCTCGCGCCGGACACCTGGGTGCTCGCGCGCGCGTTCGACCGGGCGGGCGACTGCGTCGCCTACGAGTACGCCCGCTTCGGGTCGGCCCGGGCTCCGGCCTCGGAGGAGGAGTGGGTCCTCTCGAGCGTGAAGTACACGGGGTGGTCCCCGAATCGGGAAACGTGCGACGCGGGAGGCGACGGCCGTCGCGTGACCTTCACCTACGCACCACGGCCGGACGCGCGAAGGACCTACCAGGCGGGGGCGCCGACCATCGCGAGCGCGAGGCTCCAGGCCATCGTCACGCACGTGGGCGCGACGCCGGTGCGCCGCTACGAGCTGTCCCACAGGTCGAGCGCGGCGACGGGCCGGTCCCTGCTCACGGGTGTCACGGTCTGCCCCGCCCTGGGTCTCGATGGGAGCCAGCCGTGCGGCGCCGACAAGCTGCAGGCGACCGTGTTCGGCTACCAGGAGGGGCCGCCCGAGGGCGGGCCGGGGAGCTTCGCGGTCGAGCGTTTCACTCACCCGAAAGACGGCACGACGCTCCGCGCGGACTGGAGGGTCGAGACGGCGGCGGACTACGACGGGGACGGCACGCGCGACACGCTCTACACGCAGGTCACGTCGCAGGGGCCGGTTCGCAAGATCGCCCTGAGCGGGTGTCCCGCGGGCGCCGTCGAGCTGGTCGGCGCTCCGGTGCTCGGGGACGTTGGAGAGCTGAACTGGCTTGCGGACTTCCTGGAGCCAGTTCTTCGGCAGTGGCTGCCGGTCGACCCGCTCCGGTTCACGAGCGACGTGGACGACGACGGCCGGGCGGACCTGATCGCAGCCGTGGGCGGGAAGATGGTGGTCGTCTCGCTCGGCTGCGAAGACGGCGAGGTCGTCTACCAGTGGGAGTACGCGACGGACGCCGCCGAGAATCGCCTGCCGATCGTGGCTACGGCTGCATCGGCCGGGGACGTCGACGGCGACGGGCTCGTCGACGTGGTCTACTTCGAGGGAGCTTCGTCTCGGAGGTGGTTCCGCCGCCTCCCCACCAACCCACCGAGCCAGCTGAAGTTCGAGGGGCCGCTCGACTTCCCGGTCCTCTCCCTGGGCGCCGGCGAGAAGCTGGGGCTCTCGGCCGACTTCGACGGCGACGGGCGACGTGACAAGTTCATCACGAACGGGAACGGCGCTGAGCGGATCGCGTTCCTGAAGCCGAATGGGACGGCCGCGCTCGGCTACCAGAGCTTCGACCTGCCCTACCTCGGCGCCAACGTGGCCTGGACCGCGAACACGGGGTGGATGGACGTGAACGGCGACGGCCTCCCGGACATCTACGCCTTCGACGCCGGCGGGAACTTCACGATCTGGCTGAACCGCGGCGGCACGCCGGGCCCCGGAATGTTCCGGCAGGTCTCGGCGGTCGGTCCGGCCGCCCCCAGCCAGAGGCTCCGCAAGGCGGTGGCCATGGACTTCGACTCGGACGGCATCGACGAGCTCATGGTCCCGACGACCCGGGCGATCGCCTGGTGCGGCGGGAACCCCGACGCGAAGCTCTGGAACGGAGACCCGTACTTCTGGTGCGGAGACGAGTTCGACGAGCCCGGAGCGGACGACTCGTACGACTGGTCGGTCTTCCTCTGGGAGGCCTGGGAGTTCCGCGAGACGACCGCGGGGACGTTCACCGCGGTCCGCACGCCGACGACCCTGCAGGATGCTCGAGACGAAGGTCACCGTGGGAAAGCCGGCCTCGTTCGGTACGCTCGAGATGTCCCGGACCTACGATGCCCGGGGGAAGCTCGTCGAGACCACCCAGCGCGTCGGCGGGGTCGGCTCGAACGAGGCGGTGACCCAGTACCTCTACGATCCCGCGGGTGCGCTCACCCACATCCGCTCCGGCTCGCGCAACGGTGCGGTCTGGGTGAAGGCCCCCACCGAGATCGAACTCGTCGCGACCTACGACAACCTCGGCCGGAAGACCTCGGTGAGCGACCCCGACCGGGGGCTCTGGACGTACACATGGGACGGTCTCGGGCGCCTCCGGACGCAGAAGGACGCGCGCAACGTGGAGACCGAGCAGACCTACGACGACATCGGGAGACCGCTCGCGCGCGAATCCCGGAAGAACGGTGAGACGCCCATCGCCGCGAACTGGGAGTGGGACTCGAGCGAGAGCCCGCTGGGCAAGAAGCCGCTCCCGGGCGTCCTCTACAGGGTCGACGGCGAGGGCTACAGCCGCACCTACCAGTACGACGCCCTCCTCCGGCCGGAGAAGGTGACGTTCAGGCTGCCGAGGGCCGCAGGGGACGTCGCCGCAGCGGGAACTCACCGGAACTTCACGATCGAGTACGGCTACGACAGCCGGACCGGGTGGCTCAAGGCGAAGCGTTTCCCCCGCGTCGGCTCGCTCGGCGGCGAGACAGTGGAAATCGACCACAGCCCGCTCGGCTTCCCGACCGGGGAGTGGGGGCTCGGGGCGGACTACACGCGCGGACCGAAGGCCTATCGGCGGGTCCTCGGGATGGACGAGCGGGGGAGGGTGACGCGGCAGACCCTCGGGAACACCCTCCAGGAAGACACCGCCTACGACGAATCCACGGGCCTCGCGACCTTCCAGACCGCCGTCCGTCCGGGAGGCTCCCTGGTTCGACAGGTCGAATACGCCTACGACCACTTCCTGAACCTCTCGAAGCAGAGGAAGAACGTCGCCGGCGTGCAGTCGGAGGAGCTCTTCACGCACGACGATCTCCAGCGGCTGCGGAGCGCGTCGCGGAGCTGGGGCACGACGCCACCTCCCGGGTACTCGGCCGGGTACACCGAGAGCGACAGCTACACCTACGACGACCTCGGGAACCTCCTCTCGAAGAGCGACTACGGCACGGTGTACGCGTACGGCACGAGCACCCGGGGCACCCGGAACGCGGGGCCGCACGCAGTCCACAGCGTGACGAAGGCCCCCTCCGCCGGCGGAGGAACGGTCGAGTTCAGCTACGACGCAAACGGCAACCTCCTCTCCGGGGACGGGCGTAGGATCGACTTCGACCTCATGGACCGACCCGTCCGAGTCTGCAGCGGGACCGCGGAGGCCTGCGCGCCCCAGGCGCCCTGGCCCGGGGCGACGAGCGACTTCGCCTACGCGCCCGACGGGGCGCGCTACCGGCTCGTGGTCTCCGGGGCGGTGGAGGCCGGCTTCGGACCGAAGACGGTCTACTACGTGGACAAGGACTACGAGCTCACGGTCTGGCCGGCGAGCGGGACCGCCCGGCCGGCGCCGGTGGAGGAGGAGCGGACCTACCTCGGCGCGGCGGTGGTCTACCGGCGGGGGGCCTCGCGGGAGGTGAGGTACCAGCACGTGGACCGGCTCGGCTCGCTCGACGCGGTGACGGACGAGAGCGGGGCGGAGCTCATGGTGGACGCGCACGGGTATGACCCGTGGGGGAAGCCGCGGGGGCGGACCTGGATTGGCAGCGAGGAGCGGCTGCATCCGGAGGGGGAGACGCCGGAGAGCCCGCCGCCGGGGTGCGAGCCGCCCGTGCACCCCTGGTGCTCGCAGAGGGGGGTGACGACGAACCGGGGGTTCACGGGGCACGAGCACCTCGACGGGCACCACCTCATCCACATGAACGGGCGGGTGTACGACTACCGACTGGGGAGGTTCCTGAGCGTCGATCCGTTCATCTCGAATCCGCTGAGCCCGCAGTCCATCAACCCCTACAGCTACATCGGGAACAACCCGCTGAGCGGGGTGGATCCGACGGGGTACCTCCCCCTCGAGATCGTCGGGACGAACTGCTCGTTTGGCTGCAACAACGGGACGGGTTCGCACATAGGGGTGCCGCTGCGATCAGACCTACCGTTGCCGGGGAGCCGTGGCGGGGTGACGGTGGCGACGAGCGGCGCCACACCGGGGATAAAGGTTGAGGCGAAGCCCGCCGGGGACGCGGGGGACGCCAAGCAGGTGGCGGGGAAGGGGAGGAATTCGGCGGAACAGCCGGATCGCAAGGGGGACCGCTTCGTAGCCGCCGATATTCACTACGCGCTGAGGGACCTGGCGGCACCTGCGTTGAGCAGGGACCTGCAGTGGCCGGAGGATGGTGGTCCACCGCGCGCGAACATCAGCCTCGGCGAGTTCGGGCTGATCCTTTTCGCGGAAGCCTCGGTCGTTCTAACGACTGGAGTGGGGATGGCGGACGCGGTGTATGATCCGTCTCTCACGCCTGGACAGCGAGTGCTCGCGGCGGGGGGCGACGTGGCGAAGGCCGCTGCCCTGGCTATTCCCATGCTTCGCGGCGCTCGAGCTGTCGAGGGTGCGATCGCGGGGGCCGCAGGGGGGGCGGGTGAGACGAGCACCGTCCTGCTGCGGACGAGCAAACAGCTCCAGGCGAAGTTCAAGCACGCGAAGGACTTCGGCGTCGCGGGCAACTACAGCAAAGCCAATGCCGCGGAGTTCAGCCGCGCCATCCACCAGCACATCAACAGTCCGGGGGTCCGTGCGATTCAGGGCACGTATCACAACCAGCCTGTGACTCACTTCCTCGATCCTTCGAGTGGGCTCAACGTGATCGCCGATCCGGCGGGTAACTTCATCAGCGGTTGGCGGCTGAGTTCCGGACAGCTCCAGAACGTACTGACGCATGGGGGGTTGTGACGTCATGGCAGACAACAAGGTTCACCTGGAACTAACGCGAGAGGAAGCCATCGTGTTCTTCGAGTGGCTGGCTCGGTTCAACAAAGCCGACGATGCCAGATTCGAAGATCAGGCCGAACAGAGGGTCCTCTGGGACATCGAGGCGATGCTGGAAACGACGCTCGTCGAGCCCCTCGAATCAAGCTACGGTGAGCTGCTTGCTCGTGCTCGAGCAGCAGTGCGCGATTCGGAGGAGTAGAGCCCTGTCGTCTCCCACGCTCCTTCACCACCTGTTCGTCACGGCATCTCACCGCCCTGACCTGCGAGGACCCCGACCGCGAGGACCCCGACCGAGAGTTCTCGATCCGCTCGGTGACAGAGAGTGAAGCGGTCGGAGGAGAACCCCGTCCGGGAGTTCCTATCGAAGACGGTGACTACGGGTGACGTGGGTCCAAGAAGTGGGCGGACGGGCATCGACACGCGCACACGCATCCCCGGACCGGAGGCCCCGGGGATGCGCTCGGTCGTCGTCTCTGGGAGAACTGCGAGCCGCGCGAAGGAGACGTTCTACCCGACCGCCTCGCACGGCACGTCGCAGAACCCCGTCCGGGAGTTGAACCCCGTCCGGGAGTTCCTGCCGATGACGGTGACTAGGAGTGACGTGGACTTGGCAAGCGGGCGGGCGAGCGTCGGCGCGAACACACGCATCCCCGGACCGGAGGCCCCGGGGATGCGCCTGGTCGTCGTCTCTGGGGGAAATGCGGCCCGCGCGGGAGAACAGCTACCCGAACGCTTCGCACGGCACGTCGTGGAAGACGCGCATGAGGTAAGTGCCCCGGGGGAAGACCACCCCCTCGGTCCCCGCGTTCCACGCGGCCAGGGCGGCTCGGTAGGCGCAGCGGAACGCCTGGAGCGCCCCGAGCGCCTCGATCCGCTTCCACTTGTCCCGCCCCGCGATGCGCGGGTCGAGCTCGCGCCGGGGCTCGCCCGGCGCAGGCCGCGAGAAGGGCTTCTGACGGCAGACGCGCTCGGCTCCGAGGAAGCCCCCGCGCGGACCGTGATGGGCGCGGGCCTCGTCCTCGAGGACGTCGAGGGCCTTCACGAGCTTCTCGCGGAACGCCTCCGCCGAGCCGAAGCCTTTCGGGACCATGAGTTCGAGCGTCGCGCGGGCCGGCATGCTGCCCTTCTTGGAGAAGAAGTGCTTAGGACGCTCCACGACGTAGGCCTCCCCGCCGATACGCTCGGGAGTGGACCAGAGCCCGGGCCAGGCGCCGCCGGTGGAGACGAGGCCTGCCTCGACGGGATTCGCGAGGACGTAGGCGGCCTTGCCGACGATGTCCTCCGAGGCGAGGAGGGTCACGGCGCTGTAGGTGTCGGAGGCCCAGAAGTGCTCCCAGCGGCCGAGGGAGGCGTTCACCGCGCGGGCGACGAGGGCGTCGAGGAACTGGAGGAACCGCGGGAGGTTCGCGTGAAGATCGGTCACGACCAGGTGCGCGTGATTCGAGAGCACGCAGAAGGCGTGGACCTGGACCCGGTAGCGCTCCGCGGCGACGGCGAGGAGGTAGAGGAAGATCTGGTTCGTCAACTTGGACGGCCGCAGGAGGAACTGCCTCTGCGTGCATCTACGGGTGACGAGGTACGAGGCGCCGGGAAGAACCTGCCGAGGTGCGTTCATGGGCTGCTGCCCATGGCACCGACCGTGCCGAGCGCAACCGCCCGAATTCACACGGACGGTACCCCGCGCGATGGTCCGCCGCGCGGACCGCACCGGCCGAACGGCGGAACTCCCGGACTGGGCCCCCAGCCCTGCGCGATCAGCAGCACCGCCGTGTGCAGGAGCTCGGCGAGCGGGTGGGTGATGAGCCGCGGGTCGCGTGAGTCGTGCAGCCGCTCCACCATCCAAGGCCCGACACCGAGCCGCTCCACGACCTCGCGGAGGATGACCGCCCCCGCCTCCGAGGTCAGCCGCTCCGCCCGCGACTCGATCCGCAGGGACCCGTTGAACTCGGCCCAGAACGGTGTAAGGTCTTCACCCATGACGCGCCTCCTGGTGCGTGAGCGACTGCGCCTCGATAACGCCGTCGTACCACGCGTTCCGGGATGCGCGTCATGTCATTTCACCGCCCCATGGTGAATAAGGCGGGTTCAACGTGGTGGTGGAAGGCGAACGCGGCATCATCACGACGTTTGAGAATCTCTCGCAGAAGTCTCTGGATCGCCTCGGGAAGAACTATGGCTGGAAGTAGCGCGCTCGCGACGGTGGTCTGTTGCTTTTGCAACGAGCCAATGCCGGAGGCACAAGCCACGAGGATGATCGTCTATCCGCCTGATGCCGAGGATGAGTCGCAGACCCTCTTCTGCCACAGCCGTTGCTTGGTGAAGCGCCTCGACCCTCGCGTGCCCCTCCACCCGGCGCTGGACGACGGCGGGACCGAATAGGGGCGCGCTGCCGCCGGCGCGAGCCGGCGCGCCCTTGCCTTCTCGTCCCCCTCGAGCGTCACTGGCCCTCGGCACCGAGGACCCATGCCCGCCTACGCCGCCGCCATCCCGCGCCCGCCGCGGACGCTCACGGAGCTCGAGCAGGCCACGCTGCTGAAGGTCACCGGCGAGCGCCGAGAACCCCGTCCGGGAGTTCCTGCCGATGACGGTGACTAGGAGTGACGTGGACTTGGCAAGCGGGCGGGCGGGCGTGGGCGCGAACACACTTGTCCCCGGGCCGGATACCCCGGGATTTGCCTGGTCGTCGTCTCTGGGAGGACTGCGAGCCGCTCGGGGGGAGTGAGCGGCTACCCGAACGCCTCGCACGGCACGTCGTGGAAGACGCGCATGAGGTAGGTGCCCCGGGGGAAGACCACGCCCTCGGTCCCCGCGCTCCACGCGGCCAGGGCGGCTCGGTACGCGGTGCGGAACGCCTGGAGCGCCCCGAGCGCCTCGATCCGCTTCCACTTGTCCCGCCCCGCGACGCGCGGGTCGAGCTCGCGCCGGGGCTCGCCTGGTGCCGGCCGCGAGAAGGGCTTCTGACGGCAGACGCGCTCGACCCCCAGGAAGCCCCCGCGCGGACCGTGCTGGGCGCGGGCCTCGTCCTCGAGGAAGCCGAGCGCCTTCACGAGCTCCTCGCGGAACTGCTCCGCCGAGCCGAAGCCCTTGGGGACCGTGAGCTCGAGCGTCGCGCGCTCCGGCATGCTGCCCTTCGAGGAGAAGAAGTGCTTCGGCCGCTCCACGACGAAGGCCTCTCCGCCGATCCGCTCCGGAGCGGACCAGAGCCCAGGCCAGGCGCTGCCGGTGGAGACGAGGCCTGCCTCGACGGGATTCGCGAGGACGTAGGCGGCCTTGCCGACGATGTCCTCCGAGGCGAGGAGGGTCACGGCGCTGTAGGTGTCGGAGGCCCAGAAGTGAGCTGGGGCCCTCGCTAGGACCCCGCCGGCTCCGGCTCCGCCGTCCCTCGCAGGTCCCTCCGCCTCCCGGGGTGCTCGCGCATTCCGCGCTCGTGCGCCCGCACGGCGTTCCGCCCGGCGCGCTTCGCCGCGTAAAGGGCCGCGTCCGCCGCGTCCACCACCGCTCCGAGGTCCCGCCCGTCCTCGGGGAAGACCCCGACCCCGACGGAGATCGTGACCCTCCCGCCGTCCGGGGCCCCGTGGGGGATCGCCGCCTCCTCCACCGCCGCCCGGAGCTTCTCGGCCGCCGCGAGGGCCGAGGGCCGGTCCGCGCGGGCGAGGACTACCGCGAACTCCTCGCCCCCGTAGCGCGCGACCGCGTCGACCTTGCGGATCGCGCCGGCGACGATCCCGGCCACGCGCCGGAGCACGGCGTCGCCCGCCGCGTGGCCGTGGGCGTCGTTGTAGGCGCGGAACCGATCCACGTCGACGAGCGCCACGGCGAGGGGGTGCTCGAACCGGATCCCCCGCTCGAGCTCCATCTCGAGCCGCGCGAAGAAGCTCCGCCGGTTCTGAACCCCGGTGAGGGCGTCGGTCTGCGAGAGCCGGACCATCTGCTGGTGGAGCCGCGCGTTCGCGATGGCGAGCGCCGCCTGCGCGGCCACCGACTCGGCGAGCCGGCGCTCCCCCGCCTCGAGCGGCGCGCCCTGCGGGGTCCGCAGGGCGAGGAGGCCTCCCGCCTCCTCTCCGGAGGGGAATGGGACGGTCTCGAGCCCCGGGAGCGGCGAGCCGGGCAGGCGCCGCTCCCCGATCTCCCCCGCCCCGGCGCCGGTCGCGCCGCGCAGGACGAGGTCCCCGGTCGCCTCGTCCGCGAGGTACACGCGGAGCTCCTCGACGCCGAGCTCCGGCGGGACGCGGGCGCAGAGCGCGCGGAGGAGCTCCTCGAGGTCGAGCGTGGATGCGAGGGTCCGGCCGAGGTCCACGAGGAAGGACAGCTCCCGCGCGCGCCGCTCCGCCTCGGCCTTCACGGCGAGCTCCCGCTCGAGCGCCTCCATCGAGGCGGCGTCCTCGAGCCGGCGGGCGGAGAGGTCGGTCACCGCGGCGAGCGTGGCGTTGTAGGCCTGCGCGAGCCGGCCGATCTCGTCCGCGCTCTCCACCGGGACCCGGTGGAGGAAGTCCCCTCCGCGCGCGCGCGCCATGGCCGCGACGAGCCGCTTCAGGGGGTTCCGGACGAGGATCCGGATCACGAGGAGGTGGGTGATCCCCATCGCGATCGCGAACAGGACGAGCGCGACGAGCGCGACGCGGTAGGGCCCCTCGAGGCCGGGGGCGAGGAGGCTCGTCTCGTGGCGCAGCCAGAGGACCCCGGCGAGCGCGAAGAGGAGCGACGGGACGCCCACCGCCAGCATGAGCTTGCGGCCGATGGAGCGGTGGACGTAGCGGAGCATGGGGGGGAGACGGTTATAACCGCGATCCATGCGGATCCTGCAGAGCCCGATCCTGGCCGGGTTCCCCCACGGCTTCACCACCCGGTCCGGTGGCGCCTCGGAGCCCCCCTTCGACTCCCTGAACCTCGGCGGCTTCGTCGGGGACGACCCGGCCCGCGTCGCCGAGAACTGGGCGATCCTCGAGCGGGGGACCGGGCTCCGGTTCGCGCGGGTGCGGCAGGTCCACGGGGCGCGCTGCGTCCGGGCGGACGCGCCGTCCCTCCCGGCGGAGGAGGCCGACGTCGTCCTCTCCGGCACGGC
>JBBIPT010000112.1:0-11654 GCA_037442705.1 Anaeromyxobacter sp. | reverse complement strand
GCTCCACCGCTCGCGCCGTCCGGGCCGCGCGCCAGAAGTCCGCCCGGACGTCGTCGGGGTCGCCGCCGGCGCCTGCGTCCACCGACATCGCGAAGAGCCGCCGCCCCACGGCGGTGACCCGGACGTCGAGCCCCTCCACCCGCTCCTGAAGGATGGCCGGCCCCGCCGCGAGCCTCGCCGGGAGCTCCGGGTCGCGCGGCCCCGTCCGCCGCGTGCGCCCACCCTCCATCGTGGAGGCGAGGGACTTCAGGACGGCGCCGCCGCGGCAGCCCTTCGCGAACGCCCGCGCGTCGGCGAGGACCCCCGTGACGAGGGTCCGCGGGACCGGCAGCCCCGCGCGCCGGGCCGCCTCGAGCTGGAGGAGCTTCCGGTTCGCCCGCTCCTCGCGGGCCGGGTCGTTCACCCAGAAGCCGGGGGCCGCCTGGACGAGGCCGTCGAGCGCCTGCCGCCACTCCGCCTCGAAGAGCCGCGAGCGGCCCTCGTCCAGCCCCGCGGGGACCTTCGGCCGCCGCGGCCTGCGCCACCAGACGGAGACGCAGGCCGCGGGGTCGGCCTCCCCGCGCGCCGCGCCCAGCACGAACCTCCCCGGCCGCCCCGCGCCGAGGTGGACCGAGAACCCCCGCTCCGGGAGCCGGGCGAGGTCCAGGAGGACCGGCTCGACCCCTCGGTTCGCGAGGTGCAGGGAGACGGCGAGCGCGTGCTCGTCCTCCTCGTGGCTCACGAGGAGCGCCCGCGGGGACCTCGGGGGCACGCGCTAGAACTCGGCCGAGTCCTTGCCGACGTCGGTCTCCACCGCGATCACGTAGACCGCGGTCTGGCTCGAGCCGCTGCTCGTCGGGCCGGGCTCTCCCTCCGCCACCGTCGCGTCCCCGATCTTCGCGGCGCCCACGAGCTCGAAGAGCTTGTCCTGGAGCCCCTTCTTCCCCTTCTTCGGCTTCTTCAGCTCCCTGAGGTACCCGTCCGCCTTGCTCATCGCCCGTTTCCCCCTTCGCGTTTCCGGCCGCCGCCCACCGGCGGCCGGTCCTGCCTACGGCTTCGATCCACCCGCGTCGATCCGGCTCCGGAGCGCCCTCGCCTCGGCGAGGAGCGGCAGCCCGCGGTCGGCGCGCGCCCAGAGCGCCTCGAGCCGCCCGAGGGTCGCCCGGGCCTCCTCCCGCCGGCCGAGGCCGTGGAGGAGCCTCGCCTCGAGGAGCAGGCTCCGCGGGTAGGCCCACACCCGCCACGGCCCGAGCGGGCGGTAGACCCGCTGGAAGCGGCGCACGTCCGCCAGGGCCGCCCCCCCTGGCTCCGCCTCCGCGGCGCACTCGGCCGCGAACCAGGCCGGCGCCTCCGGGGGGAGCACGGCGGTGATGAAGACCCCTTCCCCGCCCGCCATCGCCCTGAGCTCGGGGAGCGCCGCGGCCGCCCCCTCGCGCCGCCAGGCCACGATCGCGTCGAGGAGCCGCCCGGTCCCGGGCTGGCCGTCCATGTCCGGCGCGAGGTCGAGCGCGAGCTCCACCTCTCCGGAGTAGGCGAGGACCGGGGCGAGGGAGGCAGCCTTCGTCCGGGACCAGCCGGCCGTCTCCCGGGCGAAGCGGGCGATCTCCGCGCCCTCCCGCCGCTCCGCCTGCCGCCAGACCCGGCGGACCCCGGCGATCCAGCGGTCGAGATCCGAGGCGTCCGGCGGGAGGGGCCGGTCGAGGATCGCTCCCGCCTCCCGCCGCCGCCCGGCGAGGTAGAGGAGGGCGCCGAGCCGCCGCGCCGCGGCCCCGCCCTGCCTCGCCTCCTCCCCGACGAGCTCCAGGGCCTCGTCGATGCGCCCCGCCGCCGCGAGCGCCTCGACGAGATCCTCCAGGGCCGCACGCCCCGCGCCGGCCCCGCGCCGGGCGACCCGGAGCGCCCCCTCCACGTCCCCCGCCCACCCCCGCGCCAGGACCTCGGCGTGGATCGTCCCGGGATACGGCGGGAGGCTGGCCATCCGCTCGGCGAGCCGCCGGAGCTCCGCCGGCCGGTCGAGCCGCCCGAGCGCCCAGGTGAGCGCGTCGGTCGCCGCCTCGAAGCCCGGGTCGAGCTCCACGGCGCGCTCGAGGGGCGCCACCGACTCCGCGAGCCGCCCCCTTCGCTCGAGCGCCTGCGCGAGGGCGAAGGCGATGCGCGCATCGTCCGGGTACTCGGTGCGCGCGCGCCGCAGGAGGGAGATCCCCTCCTCGGATCGCCCCTCGAGATCCGCCTTCCAGGCGAGGAGCTGGGCCCGCTCGCGGGCCGGCACCCGATCGATCCGTTCGAGGGCGGGGCCGATCGCGACGAGGAGCTGCTCCCGGGGGGTGCCCGCGAAGACCGCGTCTCGCGCGAGCTCGAAGTGGGCGAGCGCGAACTCGGGATCGAAGGCGAGCGCCGCCCGGAAGTGGTCCGCGCAGTTCGTGCGGATCCAGCTCTCGCCGCGCGAGGGCTCCGCCTTGCAGCGCAACCCCGCCGCGTAGCGCCGCTGCGCCTCCAGGCTCGCGGTCACCGCCCGGTCCAGCGCCCTCTCGCTGGCGCCGGGGGCCTGGCGATGACGATCGAGCTCCCCCGCGACGCTCCGGACGAGCCGGTCCACCGCCTTGCCCAGCTCGCCGGAGGCCAGCGACGCCCGCCCGGCGGCCGACGCGATCACCGCCCCGGTGTCGGAAGCGCGCGCCTCGAGAGAGAGGAGGACCTCGTCCCCCTCCCGGCGGGCGCCCGGGACGAGCACCGCCACCGCCCCCACCTGCCTCGCCGCGAACGCCGCCGTCTCGGGATCGAGCCGGGGTCCGGGAGCGTGGCTCGACGCGCGGAGGATTCCGTCGATGCGGGCGCGGTCGACGACCGAGACGACGCCCACCGCCGCGAGCCGCCGTCCGACCTCCGCCGAGAGCCCGGGCTCGATGGCGTCCACCGCCTCCGCCGGATCGGCGATGGCGACCCGGACCGGGGGCAAGGGCGTGGCGGGGGGGCGGAGCAGGAGGGGGGCGACGACGGCCCCCACGACCGCCAGCACAGTCGCCGCGATCCCGCCGATCCGCCACCGGCGTCGCCGGACCTCGATCCGGCCGAGCGCGGCGACGAGGGCCGCCCCGTCGCGCGGCCGGAGCGCCGGATCCTCCGACCGGGCCATCTCGGCGAGCGCCGCGAGCGAGCCGGGCGTGCGCAGCCGGATCCGGCCGGGCCGCTGCGCGGGGAGCTCCCCTTCCACGAGGAGCGCGGCGAGCATCCCCCAGGCGTAGACGTCGGAGCGGGTGTCCGCGGGCGTGCCCCGCCCCTGCTCGGGTGCCATCCAGGGGGGCGTCCCCGCGGCGATCCCGATCGCCCCGGCGAGCTGGGCGAGGCCGAGGTCGAGGAGCTTCACGCCCCCGTCCTCCTCGAGGAACACGTTCGCGGGCTTCACGTCCCGGTGGACGACGCCGGCGGCGTGGGCGTGGGCGAGCGCGCGAGCGAGGTCCGCGAGGACCTGCCGCGCCTCCCGCCTCGACAGGCGCCGCGAGACGAGCCGGTCCGCGAGGGTCTGGCCGCGGAGGAGCTCGTAGACGAGGTAGGCCGAGCCCTCCCAGTGCCCCGCGTCGTAGAGGGTGACCACGTTCCGGTGGCGGAGCTGGGCCGCCGCCTCCGCCTCGGCCCGCATCCACTCCGCCGTCGTGATGCGGCCCTTCCTCCCCGCCTTCACGAGCTTCAGGGCCACCTCGCGGCCGAGCTCGAGGTCCGTCGCCCGGTAGACCCGGCCGAACCCTCCCCTGCCGATCTCGGCGTCGAGCCGGAAGCGTCCGACGACCTCGCCCACGCCCGGCCCGGGCGGCACCGGCTCCCCCGCGGGCACGGAGGGGACGGCGGCGAGCTGCTCGAGGAGGCGCGTGAGCGCTCCCGGCGGCAGCCCATCCTCCATCTCCACCGTCGAGTCCAAGTCGGGCGGCCGCCCCACCAACGACCTCCGTGCTTCATCCGAGGGTGAACGAGGACACTACCCTCCCGGATGCTGCCACGGAAAGCGCCTCGATTGGGGGCTCCGGCGCCCCCCCGCCCCGTCGCGCGGCCGGCCGAGCGACACGAGGCGCCCTCCCGCGACGGCCCGCAGGGCGGCCGCGGAGAGCGAGGGCCACGCGCCGCCCGGGGGCTCCCTCCTCGATCCGGAGCCTCACCACGGCGCCAGACGGGGTCCCGGCGATCGCCTCCTCGACCCTCTCCCGCGCGAGCGCCCCGTCGAGCCCGCGGAGCGAGAGGGTGCGCTCGACCATCGACGGCCCCGCCATTCGCGCTCGACTTTTCGCCCTCCGCCGACTAGGTTACGCCGGTCCTGTGCCAGCCGTGCCGGGGCCGAGCGGGAATTCCTCCCGCCGATCACGAAAGAAGTGTGCAGATGGCCAGTGGTACCGTGAAGTGGTTCAACGACGCGAAGGGGTTCGGCTTCATCACGCAGGACGGCGGGGGCGACGACGTGTTCGTCCACCACACCGCCATCCAGTCCGACGGCTTCCGCAGCCTGCAGGAAGGGCAGCGGGTCGAGTTCGAGGTGAAGAAGGGCCCGAAGGGCCTCCAGGCGGCGAACGTCCGGGTGGCGTAGCCAGGGCGAGCCGTGCAGCAAGAGGAGGCCCGGCCGCATCGGCCGGGCCTTCCCCGTTTTCCGAGACACCCTTCCGCGAGGAGCGCGCGATGCCTTTCAACCCGGGAGCGACGAAGCGGCAGAAGGAGGCGGCGCGCCGGGACAAGCAGCGCCGCAAGGAAGAGAAGAAGGAGCAGCGCAAGCGCGAGAAGGCGGAGCGCGGCGACCACCCCATGGCGCCCGGCGAGGATCCGGACATCGCCGGCATCGTCCCGGGACCCCAGCCGCCGCTCGAGGATTGATGCCGTACCCCCCCTCGCACCGAGCGTTGCAGTCGCCGGACCGACCGATGCGAAACGCGTCGGTGCGTTGCGCCTCCCTCGGGTGTCAGCGGAGAGTGCTCATCCGGTTGGCTCCACCTCCGGAATCCCGGTACCCTATGCGGTGACAGGGGACCGCTCGCGATGCGCCATCGCCACCTGAACCACGAAGACCTCACCCCTGCTGCCATCGACGACATCATCGACCGCGGCCGGTGGGCGGACTGGGGCGAACTTCGGGTTGCAGCGCTCGAATCGCCCGAGGTGCTGAGGACCATCGTGCGGGTGTGCCAGCCACGCATCGCGGACCCCTACGCGCAGCGTCACCACTTCTGGCGTCTCTATGCCCAAGCCCACCTTGCCTGACTGGGAGGATGTCCTCTCCGCGGCGGCGCGCCTCCAGGAGATCCTTCCGGACGCCGTGGTGGTGGGCGGCACTGGCGCGGCAATCCACGTCGGCCATCGGATTTCCGTCGACGCCGACCACGTCCTGACGGACCTGCGCTTGCATTTCGATGAAGTTCTGGCGCAGCTCGAGAGCGTGGCGGGCTGGAAGACCGAGCGGGTGAAGCGTCCCGTCCAGATTCTCGGGAGCCTCGACGGCATCGACACGGGTGTGCGGCAGTTCATTCGGACCGAACCCCTGGAGACGACCGAGATCGAACACCAGGGGCAGCGGATTCGCGTCCCCACCGAGGCCGAGATGCTGCGGGTGAAGGGTGTGCTCATCCTCAGGCGCAACGCGACCCGGGACTACCTCGACTTCGTGGCCATCGCCGATCACCTCGGAGACGAGCGGAGTGCGGATGCGCTCCGATCCTTCGACCGCTACTACCCGCAACCTTCGGGGCAGTCGGCCCTGCACCAACTCCATGTGCAGCTGGCCACTCCAATGCCCTTCGACCTCGCGAAGACCAGGCTCTCCGAGTACAAGCATCTGGCCGAGCGCTGGCATCGCTGGGAGGCGGTCACGGAACGGGCCGCGAGGCTCGCTCGAAACCTCTTCGACAGGCTGGCGGTGGAACCGGCAGGGCGCGGGCCGTCGCGGCCGGCACGTGGGCGCGGCGGCCCGGGGCTCTAACCGGCCGCTCGCGATTCGTGATCGGCCTCGGGCCTCGGGCCTCGGGCCTCAGGCCTCGGGATCGGCGGCAGAGATGCATTTCCTGGGGCCTGAGGCCTGAAGCCCTGGGTGTTTCCGAATCGCGCTCGGGCGTTTGGATCTGGACCGGCCCCTTCGGCTCCCTCCACCGTCACTCCACGTCCCAGCCCGTGCCCTCCGGTCCGTCGAGGAGCGCGACCCCGCGGGCGAGGAGCGCGTCGCGGATCGCGTCGCCCCGGGAGAAGTCCTTCGCCTTCCGCGCCGCGGCCCGCTCCGCGATCCGGGCCTCCACCTCCGCCGGGTCGATCCCGCGCCGGGCGGCGGCCTTGCCCCGCAGCGCGAGGAGCGCGGCCGGCGGCGGCCGCTGGAGGATCCCGAGGGTGGCGCCGATCTCCCGCGCGTCCCGTCCGAACGCGGCGAGGCTCCCCTTCTCCTCCGGCGTCCTCTTCCCCTTCCGGTCGGCGAGCGCGTTCGCCTCGGTGAAGGCCGCCGCGAGGACGGCGAGGACCTGCGGGGCGTTGAAGTCGTCGTCCAGCGACCGCCGCGCCTCCTCCACGGCGGCCCCGCCCCCGGCGGGGGGCGCTCCCGCGGCGAGGCGATCCGCCTTCTCGAGGGTCCTGTAGAGGTAGCGCAGCCTCCGCTCCGCCTCCGACAGGATCGCGTCGGAGTAGTTGATCGGGTTCCGGTAGTGCGTCCCGAGGAGGAAGAGCCGGAGGACCTCCGGATCGTACTGCTGCAGGACGTCGCGGATGGTGAAGAAGTTGCCGAGCGACTTCGACATCTTCTCGGAGTCGATCTCCACGAACCCGTGGTGCATCCAGGCGCGGCAGAAGCTCTCCGCCGTCCTCCCGTCGCCCACCGCGGCCGCCGACTGGGCGATCTCGTTCGTGTGGTGGGGGAAGACGAGGTCCTTTCCGCCCCCGTGGAGGTCGATGGGGGCTCCGAGGTGGGCGAGCGTCATCGCCGAGCACTCGATGTGCCACCCCGGCCGTCCCTTCCCCCACGGGGACTCCCAGGCGGGCTCCCCGGGCTTCGCCGCCTTCCAGAGCGCGAAGTCGAGCGGGTCCCGCTTCGCCTCGCCCGGCTCCACGCGGGCGCCGGCCTGCAGGTCGTCGAGGTTCCGCTTCGCGAGCCGCCCGTAGTCGGGGAACTTGCGGACGGCGTAGTAGACGTCTCCGTTCGAGGCCGGGTAGGCGACCCCCTTCTCGACGAGCGTCCCGATCATCGCCACGATCTGCGGGACGTGCTCGGACACCTTCGGCGCGACGTCCGGGCGCAGGTTGCCGAGGGCGTCCATGTCCTCGTCGTAGGCTCGCGCGAAGCGGGCGGCGAGGGCGACCGGGTCCTCCCCGCGCTCGTTCGCCCGCGCGATGATCTTGTCGTCCACGTCGGTGTAGTTCCGCACGTACTTCACGTCGAGGCCGCGCGCCCGGAGGTGGCGGACCACGACGTCCCAGATCACGTAGCTCCGGGCGTGGCCGACGTGGGACCAGTCGTAGACGGTCGGCCCGCAGGCGTAGAAGCGGATCCGGCCGGCCTCGATCGGGACGAGCTCGCGCTTTCCCCCGGTGAGCGTGTCGTGGATGACGATGGGCATCGCTGGCGTCCGGATCAGGAGGTGAGCGACTTCAGGAGGGCCCGCAGGTTCACGAGCGCGAGGACGAGGAGGACGGCCGAGCCGGCGAGGGGGAACCACCGCTCGCGGGGGCGCTCCCCGTCCCGCAGGACGAGGATCCGCCCGCCGAGCTCGGCCCCGCGGATCCGCATGGCCCCGATCGCCTCCGCGTAGTCCGGGAGGGCGCGGGCGGGCAGGATCCTCCCCTCGAACACCGGCGGCCCGCCGCGCCCCGGGCGATCGACGACGAGGCCGGTCCCGGCGATCTGCCCCACGGTGCGGGCCGCGCCGGTCCGGGACTCCGTCACCGGCACGGCCCGGACGAGGTCGCCCCGGATCTGGGCGAAGCGGTTCTCCCTCGCCCGCTCCATCGCGTAGGCACCGGGCCCGCCGAGGTCGATCGGGTCTCGAGAGGAGAGGAAGTAGGCGGCGTCCGGCCAGAGATCCCAGAGGAGCCAGCCGCAGACCCCGAGGACGAGGACGGCGATCGCCGGGCTCCTCCGGAGGAGTGGCGAGCCCCGGCGCGGCGGGCGTGGCGGCTCCGGAGGCGGCCCGCTCCCGTCCTCGCCCTCGAAGAAGCCCTCCTCGCTGCCACGGTCCCGGGTCATCGGGGCACCCTCACGAGGAGCGCCACCGCGTGCGCGGCGATCCCCTCCTCCCGGCCCACGAACCCCATCCCCTCCCCGGTGGTCGCCTTCACGTTCACCTGCCCGGGGGAGATCCCGAGCGCCCCGGCGAGCCGCTCGCGCATCTCCTCGGCCCGGGGGGCGATCCTGGGCCGGCGCGCGGCGAGCGTGACGTCGGCGTTCCCCACCCGCCACCCGGCCGCGAGGGCGAGCCGCGCGATCTCGGCGAGGAGGACGAGCGAGGAGACCCCCTTCCACCGCGGCTCGGTGTCCGGGAAGTGGCGCCCGAGATCCCCGAGCCCCGCCGCGCCGAGGACGGCGTCGCCGATGGCGTGGGCGCAGACGTCCGCGTCGGAGTGGCCGAGGAGCCCGTCTCCCTCGAACTCGACGCCCCCGAGGACGAGCCTTCGCCCGGGCGCGAAGCGGTGCGTGTCGTAGCCCACCCCCATCGCGACGGGCGCCTCGAGGGCCGCCCGCGCCCGCTCCACGTCCTCGGGGCCGGTGATCTTGAAGTTCCCCGGCTCCCCGGGGACGAGGGTCACCGGCGCCCCCATCCGCTCGACGAGCGAGCACTCGTCCGTCGCGAGGGACGCGCCGGCCCCCGCCGCCGCGTAGGCCCGGAGGAGGAGCTCCCGCCGGAACCCCTGGGGCGTCTGCGCGAGCCAGACCGTCCGCCGATCGAGCGTCCCGCTCACGCGGGCGGGCGCGCCCTCCTCGGCGGGAGCGCCGGCCTGCTTCACCGTGTCGGTCGCGAGCAGCGCCGCGAGCGCCGCGCCGTCCCGGGCCGCCGCCTCCGCCACCCGGGTCGCGAGGGCGGTCGAGGCGAAGGGCCGGGCCGCGTCGTGGACGAGGACCACCGCCGATCCCTCCGCCGCGGCGAGCCCGTTCCGGACGGAGTCGGCCCGCGCCGCCCCTCCGGGGACCGCCCGGGAGGGCTTCCCGAGCCCCTCGAGCTCCCGGGCCCCGCGCGCCTCGTCGCCTTCCGGCACGACCGCGACGAGGTCGTCCACCTCCGGGCAGGCGGCGAGGACGCGGGCCGCCCGGCGGAGGACGCTCTCCGCACCGATCGAGATCCACTGCTTCGCCACGCCCGCGCGGACGCCGGAGCCTCCCGCCGCCAGGATCCCCGTCACGCGCTCGCCCCGGATCATCCCACGCTCCTCCGTCCTCGCTCCGCGGCCCCGCCTGGCACCCCGCTTGCGGTCCTCCCGGCGTCGTGACCGCCCTCCCCGAGAGATCGCCGGGTACTCCCCCGAGACGCGACCGCCGCGCGGACGGTGGTCCGTGCGGCGGTCCCTGCTCGCCGGCGCGGGGGCACCGGCGAGGCGGGTCAGCAGTTGAAGATCTTCTTCAGGTCCTGCTCGACGTCGTCCTCGTGGCACTCCTTGGCGATGGCGAGCTCGCGGATGAGGAGGGAACGCGCCGTGTCGAGCATCTTCCGCTCGCCGAAGGAGAGGTCCTTGTCCGAGCGGAGCAGGTAGAGGTCGCGGAGCACCTCGGCGATCTCGTACACGCTGCCGGTCTTGATCTTGTCCATGTACTCCCGGTACCGGCGGTTCCACGTGGTGGAGTCGACCGAGACCTCCTTCTCGCGGAGGATACTGTAGACCTTCCGCACCTCCCGCTCCCCGATGATCTCGCGCAGGCCCACCGAGCCCACCTTGTTCATCGGGATCATGATCTTCATCCCGTTCTCGAGGATCCGGAGCACGTAGAAGGACTGGCGCTGGCCGGCGACCTCCTTGTGCTCGATACCCATGACCTCGCCGACCCCCTGGCCGGGATACACCGCCTTGTCCCCGACCTTGAAGTTCGGGGCCACCTGTGCAACCTGAGTGACGGACATTCCTTCCTCTTCTCCCCTGGGCGTCCCGCAGGGCGACCGACGCGGTCGTGTGCGGGGCGGGAGCTGAATCGCGGGAGATTAGCACGAACTTTCCAGTTAGTCAATAATACTCGGGAAATTCCAGTCCGCCCGAGTGACCCCTTGGGGTCGAGCTACCCCCGGGAGGGTTCGGCTTGACCACTCGGAGCCCCCTCCTGGGGCCCGCGATCGGGCTCCTCCTCGGCATCGCCCTGGGGTTCCAGGGGGTTCCTCCCTCCCCGGCCGCGTGGCCCGCCCTGCTCCTCGCCCTCTCTCCCCCTCTCGCCCCGGTCGCCTTCGCGGCCGCCGGGTGGATCCTCTCCTCCGCGGCGGCCGAGCCGGAGCTCCCCCCCGGCGAACCGGTCCCCCTCGGAGGGAAGGTCGTCTCGGTGCCCGACCGGCTCGATGGGCGGCTGCGCTTCCGCCTCCGGACCGCCGACGGGCGGCTCCTCGAGGTCTATGCGGGCGCGACCGACTGGCCCCTCTCCCTGGGCGACCGGGTGCGCATGAGCGCGCGGCTTCGCGCGCCTCCCGGTGCGCGCAACCCCGGGGGACGCGACACGGCCCGGCGCCTCCTGGCCGGCGGAATCGCCCTGCGCGCGTTCGCGGAGGGCCCGGTCGTCCGCGAGGCCTCGCCGAGCCCGATCGCCCCGCTGGAGGCCGCGAGGGATCGCTTCGCCGCCGCCGCGGAGCGGAACCTCCCGCCCCGGGAGGCCGCCCTCGTGCGGGCGATCGGCACGGGCGATCGGTCGGCGCTCGACCCCGAGACCGTGTCCTCCTTCGCCCGGAGCGGCCTCGCCCACGTCCTCGCGGTCTCCGGGCTGCACCTCGTCGTCGTCGCGCTCGGCCTCGAGCGGCTCCTCCGGGCGGCCCTCCTCAGGATCGAGCCGCTCGCGATCCGCTTCGAGCCGCGCCGCCTCGCCGCCGCCGCCGTCCTGCCGGTGGTCGCCGTCTACGCCCTCGCCACCGGCGCCGGCGTGCCGGTGCTCCGCGCCGCGATCGCCTCCGCCGCCGCCATCCTCGCGACGCTGCTCGACCGGGAGGCGAGGCCAATGAACGTGCTCGCCCTCGCCCTCGCCGCCCTCCTCGCGCTCGACCCCTCCTCCGCCCTGGACGCGTCCCTCCAGCTCTCCTTCGCCGCGGTCGCGGGGCTCGCCGCCTGGGCAGGCCCCCTCCGCCGGGCGCTGCCCCTCGCCCCCGCGCCCCACGGGTCCTGGCGCCGCCGGATCGAGGAGCCCCTCCTCGCAGGGGTCTGCGCGACGCTCGCCGCCTCCGCCGCGACCGCTCCCGTGCTCGCCCTCCACTTCCGGCAGATCCCGCTCCTCGGGCTCCTCGCGAACGTCGCCGGGGTCCCCGTCGGCTCGGCCCTCACCGCGCTCTCCGCCGCGGCGGCGCTCGCGGCCTCCCTCTCCCCCTCGCTCGCGGTCCCGTTCCTCCTCGCCGCCCGCCCGTTCGCGACCGCCCTCCTCACCCTGTCCGACGCGGCGGCGGCCCCGGCCTGGGGAGCGCTCGGGATCGCCTCTCCGGGGTTCCTCGGGGCCGCCGGCGCCGGCGCCCTCCTCGCCGCCGCGACCGCGCTGCGGGGCCGCCGCCGGTTCGCCG
>JBBIPT010000111.1:0-11656 GCA_037442705.1 Anaeromyxobacter sp. | reverse complement strand
CGGGTCGCGCCTACCTCGTCGGCGAGCGGTACTCGATCGCCGACATCGCGCTCTACGCGTACACCCACCTCGCCGACGAGGGTGGGTTCGATCTCGCCGCGTACCCGGCGATCCGCGCGTGGCTCGAGGGGCCCGACCCCGCCGGCGCCGTGCGCGCGCTCCTCCGCGCCTTCTCCGGCGCGCCTTGACCGGCCCGGATCGGCGATCTACGGTCCCTCGCGCATGGACCTCGGCAAGGGTGGCGCGCGGGCGCGCGGGCTCCTCGGGAGCGTCCCGATCTTCGCCGACCTCGAGCCCGCCTCGGTCGCCGCCCTCGAGCGGATCGCGGACGCGCGCGAGTATCCCGCCGGCGCCGTGATCGTCTCGCAGGACGACCGCGGTGACGCGCTCTTCGTGCTCGCGAAGGGGAAGGTGAAGGTCGTCCTCTACGGGGACTCCGGGCGCGAGATCATCCTCTCCATCTTCAAGGCGCCCGGCGACTTCTTCGGGGAGATGAGCCTGCTCGACGACGAGCCGCGCTCCGCGACGGTGATCGCGGCCGCCCCCTCCCGCCTCCTCGTCGTCTCCCGGCGCGACTTCCAGGCCCACCTCGAGGGGCACCCGCGCACCGCGCTCCGGGTGCTCCGCGAGCTGTCGCGGCGGCTCCGCCGGGCGGACGCCGTGATCGGGAACCTCGCCCTCCTCGACGTCTACGGCCGGCTCGCCGGGAAGCTGCGCGAGCTCGCCGCGGCGGAGGGCGAGGAGACGGAGGCGGGCGTGCTCGTCCGCGAGCGCCCCACCCAGGCGGAGATCGCGGCGACGATCGGGACGAGCCGGGAGACCGTCTCCCGCGCCCTCTCCGAGTTCGCCCGGCGGGGCTGGCTCGCGATGAGCGGCAAGCGGCTCCTCCTCCGGCGCGAGTTCCTCGCCGACGGGGAGTGAAGCGCGCCGCCGCCCGCTCCGGCGCGGGCGGCGGACCCGGCGGCTCACTGGATCGAGCCGAGCATCTTCTCGAAGCGCCCGGCGTGGGACTTCTCCGCCTTGGCGAGCGTCTCGAACCAGTCGGCGACCTCGGCGAAGCCCTCGTCGCGGGCCGTCTTCGCCATGCCCGGGTACATGTCGGTGTACTCGTGCGTCTCGCCGGCGATCGACGCCCTGAGGTTCGTGGCCGTGTCTCCGATGGGGAGGTCGGTGGCGGGGTCGCCGGCGGCCCGGAGGAAGTCGAGGTGGCCGTGGGCGTGCCCGGTCTCCCCCTCCGCCGTCTCGCGGAAGTTCATCGCGACCTCCGGGTAGCCCTCCACGTCGGCGATCTTCGCGAAGTAGAGGTAGCGGCGGTTGGCCTGCGACTCTCCGGCGAAGGCGGCCTTCAGGTTCCCGTGCGTCTTCGTCCCCTTGATGGGCTTCATCTCCGTGCCTCCTCGCTCGGCCGCGGACGGAGACCGCGACCGGGTTCAGGTTTAGACAGCGTCCAATACCTAGGGGCGGGGACGGACCGTCGCAAGCGAATCGGGGGAGGCCGGCGAGGTCCGCCTCCCGGGTCAGGCCCGCCGCGAGCGGGGGGCGCGGCCGCGGAGGACCACCTGGTACTCGCGGACGTCGATCCCCTCGAGGGACTCCACCTTCCGGACGTCGAGCGCCTCCCAGGGCACGTCGAGGATCGCCCCCGTCTCGTCGTCCACGAAGTGGTGGTGGGGCGCGACGTGGGGGTCGAACACGATCCGGCCCTCCGCGAGGACGAGCTGCCGGAGGAGCCCCTTCTCCACGAAGAGGTTCAAGGTGTTGTAGACGGTCGCCCGCGAGATCATCGGGACCCGCCGCTTCACCCTCGCCCAGACCTGATCGGCGGAGGGGTGATCCAGGGTGTCGAGGACGTACTCCGCCACCGCGAGCCGCTGCGCGGAGGGCTGGATGCCGCGCGCCCGGAGCGCCCCTGGGAGGCCGCGTTTCACGGTCCCGTGAATAAGCGGCCGGGGGCGCCGCCGCAACCGGGCCGGTCAGCCCCGGTGGAGGGCGACGAAGTACTGGTAGGGCAGGAAGGTCCACTCCTTCGCGACCGCGAGCCCGGCCTCGGCCGCGGCGGAGAGGAAGGCGTCGCGGGAGAGCTTGTGGTCCACCGGCGGGCCCACCGGGAGCTCGCGGTCGTGGAAGTCCACGTTCGCGATCCGGCCGCCCGGCCGGAGCGCGGTCGCGAGGCGGCGGAGGGCCTCGGCGGGGTCGGGGAAGTGGTGGAGGACGTTCACGAGGAGGACGACGTCGCAGGGCTCGGGAGGGAGCGCGATCCCCTCTCCGCCGGCGAGGTGGGGCACCACGTTCGAGACGCCGGCCTCCCGGACCCGCCGGACGAGGACCTCGAGCATCCTCGGCTCCACGTCGATCGCGTGGACGCGTCCGCCGGGGCCGACCGCGTGCGCGAGCGGGAGGGCGAACGTCCCCGGCCCGGTGCCGAGATCGCAGGCCACGTCTCCCGGGGAGAGGCCGAGCGCCCCGACCAGCTCGTCCGGCTTCTGCCAGACGGCCCGCTCCGGGTCCTGCAGCCGGGCGAGGTAGGCCTCGAAGTGCTCGGGGTTGCCGTGCCGATCCCGGCGGTGCTCCTCCTCGCCTCCGTGGCCGTGGCCGAGGGAACGCCCCTGGCCGTGCCCGTGACCGCGATCGCTCATGTCCCGGGAGAGCCGCTCTTCGCCGGAAAGCTTCGCGGCGCCGCCGCGGGGCCGGACCGGAGGGTCCCCTCCGCCTTCGGGACGAGCCGCCCCGGGCCCTTCAGGAAGACCGCGACCGCCGCCGCGAGTAAGACGACGTCGCGGGCCACCGTGCCCCAGGTCGCGGCCTCCTCGCCGCCGAAGCAGCCGCAGCGCAGGTCGATCCCGCGGAGCAGGGCGATCCCGAGCGCGGCGGTGAAGACCGCGAGGAGGAGCGCCGTGACGAGGGAGGCCGCCCGGGCGAGGCGCCCGGCCACGAGGAGGACCCCGGCGACGATCTCGATCCCCACGACGGCAGCGGCCGCCGCGGGCACGAGGGGCGCGGGGACGATCCGGTAGTTCGCGACGCTCTCGGCGAAGGACGCCATGTCCGGGATCTTCGACGCGCCGGCCCACAGGAGGAGGCCGCCGAGCGCGATCCGCAGGAGGGCGAGGGCGGCGCTCACCGGCCGCCCCCGGCGTGGCAGGCGGGGCAGGCGCCCGCGGAGCCGGGGGCGCCCGCCTCGACCCAGGCCGGCCAGGCCCCCTGGAGGACGCGGATATCGGGGAGCCCTTCGCGCCGGAGCCGCGCGGCGACCTCGTCGGCGAGCGCGCAGGAGTAGTCCCCGTCGTACACGATCACCATCGGGTGGGCGCGGAGCCCGGCGATCACGACCGCCTCGTCCGGATGGCCCACCGGGGGCAGGTGCACGGCGCCCGTCACGTGGCCGGCCGCGAACTCGGCGGCGCTCCGAGCGTCCACGAACCCGGCGGTGCAGGCTTCGCAGTGTCCGCGCGCCTCCTCCACGCCGATCCGCCGGGCCCTGGGCGCGGCCGGGGCGCCGGGAACCGCGCACATCCCGCCGCCCGCCTCGGCCGCCGAGTGGATCGGGACGGAAAGGGGAGCGGGGCGGGGGCTCGCCGCGTTCAGGGCGAGGCCGCCGACCGTGCCGGCGAGGAGGAGGGAGGCCGTCTCGAGGGCGAGGCGCACGCTTCGAACGATAGCCCGCGATCCGCCCGGGCGCGACGGGAACCGCCCCGGGAAGCGGACGTTTTCCCCGCCGGCCCCGGGGGCGGCCCCGCGCCCGCCGCCGGGGTGCACGGGCGCCCCATCGCGGCTATAGTGCCCCCCCGCTCATGGCCGTCCCCGTCTTCGAGATCGCCAAGGACTTCGTCTTCAGCGCCGCGCACCAGATCCGCTTCCACGGCGGGAAGTGCGAGCGGCTCCACGGACACAACTGGCGCGTCCGCGTCCACGCCAGGGCCTCCGAGCTGAACCGGATCGGCATGGTGGTGGACTTCGCGGACCTCCAGAAGGCCGTCGCCGAGATCGGCGCCCGCTTCGACCACCGGAACGTGAACGAGGTGCCGCCGTTCGACGAGGTGAACACGACGGCCGAGCTCATCGCCCGGTTCTTCCACGTCGAGGCGAACCGGCTCCTGGAGGAGCGGGAGAAGGGGCGCGTCCGCGTCTCGAAGGTCGAGGTCTGGGAGAACGAGGGATCCCTCGCGGTCTACCGGGAGGAGTGACCCCCTCCCGCACGGAGGTCGAAATGGCAGGCGTCCCGATGACGGCGGCGATCCGGGGGCTCGGATGCACGCTCGAGCACGGCCCCTCCGGCGCCCGGATCCAGACGGTCCCCCCGGTGGACAACGGCGGGGACGGGTCGAGCTTCTCACCGACCGACCTCGTGGGGGCGGCCCTCGCCGCCTGCGCGCTCAGCACGATGGCGCTCGTCGCCGGGCGCGAGGGGCTCACCTGGGGGAACGCCCGGGCCTCCGTGGAGAAGATCATGACCTCGGCGCCGAGGCGGATCGGAGAGCTCGGGCTCGTGTTCGACATGCCGGTGGAGGTCCGGACCGAGCACCGGGCGCGGCTCGAGGAGATCGCGCGGACCTGCCCGGTGGCGCGGAGCCTGGCGGCCGACGTGAAGGTGCCGATGACCTTCCGCTGGCCGTAGGCCGGCCGGAGGCGGGTTCCCCCGGCATCAGCCCTTCCCGCCGCCCTCCTCGGGCTCCAGGATCTCGAGGAGCGCCCGGGCGTGGCGGCGCGCCTCGTCGCCGGCGCCGGCGCTGGCGCGATCGAGCGCCGCGCGGAGCGCGGAGATCCGGGAGAGGGCGAGCGTCCGCCGCTGGGGCCACTTCCGGAGCGCGACGTCCCCGGAGGCGAACAGGGCCTCCACCGCGTCGAGCGCGCCCCTCACCGCCGCGCCGAGCCCCTCCCCGAGCTCCCGGCGGAGGGCGGCGTGGGTCCCGTCCCCGGCGAACCGCGCGAGCAGGGCGACGGCGGTCGAGTAACGGGATGCGAACTGGGTGGTCTCGTCGCCCATCGGTGCGGCCTCCTCCGGAATCCTACCGCACGAGGGTGGCGGTGAAGGCGCCGGTGAGGACGGTGGCGCCGTGCGACGCGGTGTTCAGGGCGGGGGGAGACCAGAGCACCCGGGCGCCGAGGCGGAGCGGTCCCACCTGCGCCCCGATCCCGGCCACCGGGCCGACCGCCGTCCTCCAGTCCGAGAGGAGGCTCGGGAGCGCCGCGGCCCCCGCGCCGAGCTCCACCCATGCGTCGTGCGGCCCCGGGGAGGCGTGGAAGGTCCCCACCGCGTCGATCTGGAGGTGGCTCGTCGCTCCGCCCACGCTCCCCACCCAGCAGAAGGGGACCGCCGCGTAGGTGCCGGCGAGGAAGAGGTCCGCGACCATGGCGCCGAGGAGCCGGAGCCCCACGGTCCCGTCGTCCTCGCCCCGGCGGACCCAGGCCTCCACGTCGGCGAAGCGGTCGGTGGTCCAGCTCCCCGCCCGGTTGCCCGCGTCGATCCACTCCCCGGCCCGGTCCCAGTCGGTGAGCCCCCAGGTGAAGGTCAGCGCCCACCCGGCGCGCGGCGCGGCCCTCCCCGCGAGGCGGAGCTCGAGCGCGACACCCATCGCGTCGTCGCGGGCGGGGCCCGAGGAGAGGGCGAACCAGGCGGCGCCGAGGCCGGGGACGAGCCGTGGTCCCTCCTCGGCGCTGGCGGGGGCGGGGGCGAGGAGCGGCGCGAGGAGCGCGGCGAGGAGGAGCGGGCGGGTCGGGCGCATGCGCGCATGGAAGCACGCCGCCGCCCGGCGGCGCCACGGCGGCGGGGGGAGGGGTCTTGCCTACATCCGGGCCGCGGCAGACCGGGAATCCTTCCCGCCCATGCCGGCCCGGCCGAGGAGGAGGAAGGGGCGCAGGGCGCGCCCGCCGCTCCTGGGCGCGCCTCCCCGACGAGCGGCTCCTCGACGTCCGGCTCTGCGATCTCGGCCTCCGCGTCGAGGGGACGCCGGTCGCGGCGGCCCTGCGCCGGCTCTACCGGGAGATGGCTGGTGACGCAGGGTCATCCGTTCGGGAAGACGAAGACCCGGATGAGCGTGTCCCCGATGCCGACGAGCGCCGCCCCGGCGACGAGCCCCGCGCAGATCGGCTCCTGGGTGTCCACCCAGAGCTTCCAGCCGGTCGTCTCCTTGCGCCCCGCGTAGCGCCGGTTCATGAGCCAGAAGAAGGCCGCCCCGAGGAACATCATGAAGGTGGACTCGGGCGGGACGAGCACCCCGAGGCCGATGGCGAGCGGGGAGAGGGGGAACTTCCCGTGGGAGCGGATGCGGGCGACCTCCATGACGAGCGCGGCGACGCCGGCGATCGCCATGGACCAGAGGATCGAGGGGGTGAGGAGGGAGCGGGTGCCGTCGCCGCCGAAGATCGAGGTGACGAGGTCCGAGACCCCCTTCCACTGGAGCGCCGCCGGGAACGAGAACTGGGGCGTGACCATCGTCTCCTCGACCGACTTCCCGGCCGCGGGATCCCACGCGGAGAGGCCGAAGAGCAGGAAGAAGAGGGGGGTCACGGCGATGGCCCCGGCGAAGATCCCGATCACGTGGCCGATCGCCTGCTGCCGCGGCTTCGCGCCGAGCATGTAGCCCGGCTTGATGTCCATGAGGAGGTTGGACGAGTTGCTCGCCACCTCCGTGCACATCACGGCGGTCATGAGGTTCGTCGCGGGGTGGGCGGGCGCGGCGGCCCCGAAGATGAACTGCGGGATCTTGGAGAGCGATCCGGTCGGCGTGATCGCGGTCATCGCCGTGCTGCTCGCCGCGACGAGGGCGAGGACGATGATGAGCGGGATGGCGAGCGCGCCGAGGAGCCAGTCCACCCCGAACCACTCGTGGAGCATCCAGACGGAGAAGATCCCGATGACCGGCACGCCCACCCACGAGACCCACAGGGGGAGCTCGATGTGGCGCAGGACGTCCTCCTCGGCCGCCGGCGCGTCCTTCTTCTTGCGCCGGAGGAGTCCCCGGAAGGCCTCCTTGAAGACCTCGGGCCGGGCGAAGAGGGAGGCCATCGCCGCGACGAGCATCATCACGAGCCCCCACCAGAGCGCCCAGCTGTTCAGGATCCAGGCGCGGCCGAACACGGCCGTGCCCTCGGCGAGCGAACCGGAGCGAGGCGCGATCTCCCCGAGGGAGATCATGATCGGCACGACCACGACGAAGTTCGCCACCATGCCGACCATGAGGCTCACCGCGGTGCGGATGCCCATGAGGCCGCCCACGCCGATCATCGCGAGGTCGATCCCCGGGACGAGGGCGAGCTGCCGGATGTCCGCCCCGCCGAGCCGGGGGATCGGGACGAGCCCCTTGGCGGCGAGCGCGTAGTACCAGCCGTCGAGGCTGTGGGGCGCGACCCAGAACGACTTCAGCCCGATCCACTTCTGCTGGACGAGCCGCATGAAGTTCTCGCCCGACACGAACGTGATGCCGCCGCCCACGGCGGAGGCGATGGCGAGGGCCTTCGCCTTGAACATCCCGGCCGCCGCGGCGCCCGACGTGTAGAGGGTGTCGAGCACGACGCCGCAGGCGCGCCCCTCGGGGAACGGGTGCTGCTCGTCGTTCACGAACCGGCGCTTCATCGGGAAGGCGACGAGGACGCCGAGGATGGAGAGGACGGTCATCACCCCGATGATCTGCCACCAGGGGAGGAGCTCGTTCTCCACCCACATGTACGCGGCGAGCCCCGCGACGAGCGGCTGCGTCATGTAGCCCGCCGACGTGGCGATCGACTGGACGCAGTTGTTCTCGAGGATCGTCATGTCCCTCGTGCCGAGCTTCGACAGGAGCCGGTGGGCGGCGAAGGCGAGGATCACGGAGGTGAGGCCGACGCCGAGGGTCCAGCCCGTCTTCGCGCCGACGTAGAGGTTCGTCGCGCTGAGGAGGCCGCCGAGGAGGAACCCGGTGAGCGCGGACCGGATCGTGAGCTGGGGCATGTCCCCGCGCCAGATCTTCTCGAACCACCAGCGGTCCTTCTGCGCGCGGGTCCAGGTCCTGATCTGGTGATCGTCGAGTTGCAGGAGGGCCATGGGGAGTTCCGTGGGGTCCAGCGAGGGGCGGGCGCGAGTTCGGGACGGCGGAAGGCTGCTCGCCGGGCATCCTGGCCCGGGGCCGGGCGAGCCGCAAGCTCTCGCGCCCCCTTCGCCCCGTCCCCGTCCGGCGCTGCCGCGCGGCCTCCCGCCGGCCGGTGCGAGGCCTGGCTGGAGGGTGCCCGTCCGGGATCGGCGGTCCGCCCCGCCGCCGGGCTAGAACGCCCGAGCGCGATTCGGAAACACCCGAGGCTTCAGGCCTCAGGCTTCAGGCCTCAGGAAATGCATCTCTGCCGCCGTTCCCGAGGCCCGAGGCCCGGGACCGATCACGAATCGCGAGCGGCCGTTTGGCGTGGCGGCCACTCGGGGAGGGCGGAATGAAGACGAGACTCGCCGGCCTGATCGCCGCCGTGGCCGCCGCGAGCGCGGGCTGCGCGACGCGCGTGCCCCTCGACGCGGCGGCGCCTCCGGTGGTCCATCCCCGAAGGCCGGAGCGCGTGCTCCTCGTCGTGGACGACGCCCTGCGGCGCGCGTCCCACCGCGCCTCGCGAGGGCGGAAGACCTGGGTCTACCCCCTCGGCGAGGCGCTCCCGGCGCTCTTCGAGCGGACGCTCTCCGGCGCCTTCCTCCTCGTCGCCGTGGCGCCGGACGACGCCTCCGGCGACGCGTTCGACCTCGTCGTCCGCCCCGAGCTCGTCCGGTTCGCGGCGGCGGTGCCCCCGGGCGTCCACCTGCCCACGCCGACCGCGGTGGAGATCGCCTGGCACGTCCGCGACGTCCGGACGGGGGGGACCTTCCGGCTCGCGGCGGCCGCGACGGACGAGCCCGCGACGGACCGGGAGGTGGAGATCGATCGCCGGTTGCCTCCGCTCGAGTCCCCGCGGCCCCGGACCACCTCGGGGCGGACCACCGTGCAGGTCGTCGAGGCGCCCGGGTACGAGCGCCTCGCCGCGCGGGACGCGACGAAGGCGATCCTGCACGCCGTGGACGCCCTCGATCAGGCGCTGCGCCGTGAGGTGCTCGGGAGCCCGTGAGGCCCGGGCTGGACGCCCGTCATTGGTGATCACTTCCCACGACGGCTAGGCCGCCCCGCAGCCGGCCGGTTGCCGTGTCGCGCTGGGGATGGGCGCGACGCCCCCATCCGCGCCAAGGCGCGGAGGCTAGCATCCTGGCCGGTTCGTCGCGCAACGCGATTCGGCGCCGGGCCACCAGACCGGAACGCGAGCATGGTTGTACTGGCGTCGGTACTTGGCTGCTGCCGTGTGTGCTTCGGGCCAGGTGAGAATCCCGCGCTCGACGAGCTCGCCGAGGAACCCCATGACCCTGCCGCGAAGCTCCTCGACACCGCGGCGGATTGCGCCCTTGTCCTGCAGGACGGCGATCGCCTCCCGGTCGTGGACGCAGTACGCGATCACGGAGTGTTCGCCGGGCCCCTCGGTCGTCGGCTCTTGCTGGAGGGCGACGAGGGTCTCCGCAGGGGCCGAACCAGGCTGCAACTCGGTGACCACACCAGCGAGCGCTTGCGCGAACGCCTGCGCTCTCGCGTTCGGATCGCCCGGCGCGATGAGCTCTTCCCAGACGACGTCGGTGACGACGACCGGGACCTTGCCGCGCTCGGACAGCCCCAGCCCCCCAGCCGTCATCTCCAGGGAGATCAAGACGTCGGTGTCGAGGACGAACCTGGTCACGGGAGCGCGGCCAAAGCCTCAGGATCGACGCCGCTCAGAAGCTCCCGGGCGCGACCTCTCGAGATGTGCTCATTCGAGTACGCCTCGAGCACCCTCCGCTCCAGGCCGTCGAACCGGGTGTCTTCCTCGAGGCCGGCGACGGGGTCCATCTCGGGCTCGGCCAGGATCAGCATCTCCGCTAGGCCCTGGTCGAAGTAGCCAAGGTTGTGCAGGTGCCACGCCGTGGCGGCTCACGGATGCGGTAGCGGCTGCCGTTGCGGGCCCGGTTGCGGTTGCCGTTCCGGCTGCGGCTGCGCCTGCGGGCGCGGCTACGCCTGCGCCGCGGCCAGTAGAGGCCGGAAGCCGCCCCGGAAGAGCTTCAGCAGGTTGTGCGTCGCGCAGACGAAGGACCACTCCGCCCTCGCGCTTTGGAGTCCGCGGAAGGAGAAGCGGCGAGAGCCCCTCGCCTGCTTGATCTGACCGAAGGCGGGTTCGACGATGCACTTCCTCCGCGCGTAGGTCGCCTTCCCCTCGGCGCTCGTGAGCTTGGCGGCCATGGCCGCTCGCGCCTGTTGCGCGGGCGTCGGGCTCTCGCTCGCGGCCGTCGTCTTCGCCGGTGCGCCTACGACCGACCCAGTCTGATCGTGAACCGACAGTAACGCGGGCCCGACAGCAGGCCCTTGCGCTCCATCCGCTCCGTTGCACGCGTATGTCGTTCCGCTCGCGGATACGAACTGGCTTCCTCCGTTCGGGCAGTTCGGATCCCCTGGGGCGAGCGAACTCGAGGCGACCGACGTTCCCGCCGGCCCCGGGTCCCCCTGGATACCCTGCGGTCCGGTGGGCCCCCCTCGTCCTCGCCGCGGAGCACCTCGAGAACCTGCGTCCTCGCGAGATCGCCGCCGCCACACGCTGACTTCGCCGGGCTCCCAACCCGCGGCGCGCGACATCGAAGGGACCTGAAGTGAGCGGCCGCCGCCGACGGCGCCGGCCACCCGTGGTTGTCGCTCGCCTCGACGTCCAGAAGACCCGCCGTCCGGCGCCCCCGACGGAGGGCCCAACCCTGCGGACCGCCCGACCGATCGTGCCTGATCCGGCGCCGGCCGGCCGGCCTCCGCGTCAGCCCCCCTCGCTATCCTCGGGCGTGTCCGTCCTCTGCATCGTCCCGTCGGCGCGCGCCGCGGCGAGGGCCTCGCGCCGCCTCTGCGACGCGCAGGACGGGATCCTCTTCGGCCCGCAGGTCTCCACCCTCGACCGGCTCGCGGGCGCGATCCTCTCGGAGCGCGGCGACCGGCGCCCGGTCCTCTCGCCGCTCGCGGAGCGGCTCCTCGTCCTCCGGGCCGCGGCGGGCGCCGGGGGACCGTTCGCCGGGGCCCCGCCCGGCGGCGGCCTCGCCACCTCGCTGGCGACGGCGGTCGCGGAGCTCCGCCGCGGCGAGGTCGGCGCCGAGGACGCCCGGTCGGCCGCGGAGGATCTCGAGGGCGGGCCGCGCGATCGCCTCCTCGCGCTCGCCGCCGTCCTCGCGGTCTTCGAGGCGGCCCTCGCCGGGCTCGGCGTCCTCGATCGGCCCGCCGCGCTCCGGGCCGCGGCGGACGCGGCGCGGCGCAGGTCCCGGGGGATCGCGGACGGCCCGGATCTCCTCGTGGTGGACGGGATCGCCACCACCTCGCCGGCGGAGCGCGACCTCCTCGCCGGCCTCGCCGCCGGGGCCCGGCGCGCCCGCTTCCACCTCCCCCACTTCCCGGAGCGGCCCGACCTCTGCGCGCCGGCCGAGCCGCTCCTCCGCGCCGTCGAGGCGCTCCACGAGGCGGCGGCGCGGCGGGAGATCGACGTCGTCCTCCCGTCGATCGAAGGGGAGGGGAGGGCGAGGCGGCTCTCCACCCTCCTCGCCGCCTTCGCCGGAGGGACCACCCCCGCCCGCCCCGAGGCCGGAGCGGCCGGGCTCGTCCTCGCCGAGGCGGGCGCGGGCGAG
>JBBIPT010000110.1:0-11783 GCA_037442705.1 Anaeromyxobacter sp. | reverse complement strand
CCTGGACCCCGTCGGGAACGAGAAACTCGGCGTCCTCCGGCCAGCCGTAGAAGCGCTTCGTCTCACGGACCTCCTCGTCGCCGAGCGTGACGGCCAGTGGCTGCGCGCTCGCACGCTGGCGGAGCGCGCCAAGGATCTCTACGAGGAACACGGAGACCGGGTCAACCTCGGCCGCATGCTCAACAACCTCGGCGGGCTCAACTACCTGCTCGGCAAGCCCGACGACATCAGCAAGCTGGGGCCGGTCGAGACCTGGCGTTACCGGGCGTCCAACGGCGAGGTAATCTTCCTGATCCTGGGCGACGACGTCACGCTGCAGGCGGCCGGACGTCCCGGCGCCCACGTAGACGATCCGTCCGCCCGCGCGGAGCGCCTCGGCGGCCGCGTCGGCGAGCGCTGCGATGGACGGGATCGCGCGGCCGACGGCCCGCACCGCCTCGCGGTCGCCTGCGTGGAGCCGGGCGACGAGGCGCGGCGTGGAGATCCGCTCGAGGGCGGCGCCGTCGGGGTGGGGGGCCTCGGTGACCGGGAGCCGGCTCACCGGCGCCGGGTCAGGCTCGCGCCGTGGGGCGGCTCGCGCCACCGCGGGCCGCCTTCACGACCTTGCCGGCCTTGAGGCACCGCGCGCAGACGCGGACGTGACGGACCTCGCCCTGGAGGTTCGCCCGGACCGAACGGAGGTTCGGCAGGGAGCGGGTCTTCGACTTGTTGTTCGCGTGGGAGACGTTGTGGCCCACGAGAGGGCCCTTCCCACAGATCTCGCAACGGCGTGCCATGGTCTGCTCCGAAAACCGATAAGGAGCGCGGGATATTACGCAACGAGCCCGAAAAGGCAAGGGCTACCCGCCCGCGACGGCCCGGGACCGGCGGAGGGGGTCCTTCTTGCGGAGGATCGCCGCGACGTGGCCGGCCGCCTGGATCCCCGCGTGGAACTCCCCCTCGAGCCCGAGGCCCGGCGCGACCTCCCGCCCCGCGAAGAAGAGGTTCTTCCAGGGGCTCCTCGGCGAGAGCGCCCCGAGGCCCAGGCGATCGGGCGCCTCCGCGGCGTGGAGCGCATGGGTCTCGGCGGCATGCGCGCGGGAGGCGTCGACGAGGAGGGGGATCGACTCCGCGAGGACGTGCCGATCGAGGAAGGGGATCGCCTCGAGGGCCGCCTCCCGGATCCGCCCGGCCGCGATCCGGAGGGCTTCGCCGCCGGAGGCCGCGTCCACGAAGCCCGAGGCGCAGACCACGCGGGCGTCGGGCGCCTCCTCCGAGGCCCGGCCCGGCCCCCGCCCCGCTTCGCGCACGGCCGGCAGCACCTGGAGGAAGACCGCGTTCTCGTGGGAGTCGCCCCCCCGCGGGTCGCGGAGGGAGAGGGCGCTCCCGCCGAGCCCGGGCGGGATCGCCTCGCGGCGGACGACGAGGTTCACCGAGAGGAGCCGGCGGGAGGGCCGGATCCGGCGGAGGGCGGCCGCGGCGCGCGAGGTGCGGACTTCGGCCGGGAGGAGGGGGAGGAGCCGTCCGGCGTCCATCGCGACGACGAAGGCCCGGGCGACGTGGGCGTCGGGGGAGCCCGCGAGCCGGAGCGCCGCGATCCGGCGCTTCTCGATCTCGACCGACTCCGCGACGGCGGGCTCGCCCGGCGTTCCGCGGAGCTCGCCGTGCGACTCGGCGATCTTCCGGCGGATCATCTCGCGGAGCGTGGCGATCCCGTCCGGCAGGCGCCCCGTGCCGCGGAGCGCGGCGCCGAGGAGCCGGACGCGGGAGAGGGGGGAGGGGGGGCCGTCGAGGGCGCCGAGGAGCCGGTGCGCGAAGCCGAGGCAGTGGACGAGGTCGTGGTCCGCGAGGCTGGCGAACGGCGCCGCCGCCGCGACGTCCCCGCCGCCCTCGGCGGCGAGCTTCAGCGCCTTCCGGACGGCGAGGCGGTCGAAGAGGCCCGCGGTCGGGATCGGCGGTGCCGCGCGGAGGAAGCGCCCCGCCCCGTCGAAGAGGGTGCCGAGGCCGGACAGGGCGGCCTCGAGCGCGGCCGCCTCGCGCGGCCACTCCCGCTGGAGCTCGGCCCGGAGCGAGGACGGGTCATGGGAGAGCTCGAGCCGGTGCCTGGGGAGGAGGAGCTGGAGGTCTGGCTCCGAGGGCTGGAGCACGCGGCCGAGGTCGGTCGCGAGCCCCAGCTCGGCGAGGACCGTGTCCACGGGCGGGAGGTGGCGCGGGGCGGGGAGGAGCGAGGGACCGAAGGGCAGGGAGAAGCCCTGGTCCGCGTAGCGGGGGCCGGGGTCCTCGTGGGCGACGTGGAGCACCCGGAAGCCTCGCCTCGCGAGGAGGGCCCCGGCGACGAGCCCGCCGAGCTGGGACCCGAGTACGCAGACGTCGTAGAGCCGCTGGGTCGCGGGAGCGTGGAAGGTGGGGGCCAAGGCGAGCGGAGTCTATGACGGATCGGGGAGCGCGGAGCGTCTTTCCGGGGCTTCGCTCGTGCAGCCGCTCTCCCCGAGCCCGTCGAAGGGCGAACGGATTCCTTCCTGTCCGTTCGTGGTGAGCCTGTCGAACCACGAGCGATCCGGATCGACGCAGGAGGCCACCGCCATCAGATCTCGAGGGGAGGGTTCGCGAGCGGCGCCCGGGAGGGCCCGGCCGCGCCGCGCACCCCGACCTTCCGCCCCTCCACGGAGAGGCGCCCCTCCGCGAACCACTGGATCGCCTGCGGGTAGATCCGGTGCTCCTGCTCCAGGATCCGCGCGGCGAGCGCCTCCTCCCCGTCGCCGGGGAGGACGGGGACCACGGCCTGGATGATGAGCGGCCCCGTGTCCGTCCCCTCGTCCACGAAGTGGACGGAGCAGCCGGCGAAGCGCGCGCCGTACTCGAGGCACTGCCGCTGGGCGTGGAGGCCGGGGAAGCTCGGGAGCAGGCCGGGGTGGACGTTCACCACGCGCGGGCAGCCGCGGGTCTCGGGGCTCGGGCCGAAGGCGCGCAGGAACGCCGGCGTGACGATCCGCATGTAGCCGGCGAGGCAGACGAGGTCCACCCGGTGGCCGCGGAGCGCCTCCACGAGCCGGAGATCGTAGGCCTCGCGGTCGGCCACGCCCTTCGAAGGGATCACCTCGGTGGCGACGCCCGCCTTCCGCGCCCGCTCCAGCGCGCCGGCCCCGGGGACGTTCGAGACGACGACCGCCACCTCGGCGGAGATCCGCCGCGCGGCGCAGGCGTCGAGGATCGCCTGCAAGTTGGTGCCGCCGCCCGAGGCGAGGACGCCGAGCCGGATCACCGGACCACCTCGCAGGTCGCCTCGCCCGCGCCCCTCTCGATGGCGCCGACGGTCCAGGACTCGAGCCCGCGCCCGCGCAGGAGCTCGTGGACCTGCCCCTCGTCGCCCGCAGACACGACCGCGACGAGGCCGAGCCCCATGTTGAAGGTCCGGTACATCTCGTCCCGGGGGACCCCACCCTCGCGCTCGACGAGGTCGAAGATCGGCGGCCTCGGCCAGCGCCCCTCCTCGATCACCGCCCGCGTGCCCTCGGGCAGGTTCCGCGGGACGTTCCCCGGGAGCCCGCCCCCGGTGACGTGGGCGAAGGACTTCACCCGGACCCGCTCCAGGAGGGCGAGGACGTCCTTCGCGTAGATCCGGGTCGGGGTGAGGAGGGCGTCGGCGAGCGTCGCCCCGCCGAGGGCCTCGAAGGACCGGTCGAGCGGGTGGCGGTCGAGGAGCGCCTTGCGGGCGAGCGAGTAGCCGTTGGAGTGGAGCCCGGAGGAGGCGATCCCCACGACGAGGTCGCCCGGCGCGACGGTCGCTCCGTCGACGATCCGGGACCGCTCGACGCAGCCGACGGCGAAGCCGGCCAGGTCGTACTCCCCCGCCTCGTAGAAGCCGGGGAGCTCGGCGGTCTCCCCGCCGATGAGGGCGCAGCCGGCGAGGGCGCAGCCGTCGGCGATCCCCTTCACGACCTGCGCGGCCTTCTCCGCGGCGAGCTTCCCCGTCGCGAAGTAGTCGAGGAAGAAGAGGGGCTCCGCGCCGACGACGGCGACGTCGTTCACGCACATCGCGACGAGGTCCTGTCCGATCGTGTCGTGCCGGTCGGCGGCGAAGGCGACCTTGAGCTTCGTCCCGACGCCGTCGGTCCCCGAGACGAGGACCGGCTCCCGCCACCGCTTCGGGTCGAGCGCGAAGAGCCCGCCGAAGCCGCCGATCCCGGCGAGGACCTCGGGGCGGAGGGTCTTCTTCGCGAAGGGCTTGATGAGATCGACGAGCCGGTCGCCCTCGTCGATGTCCACGCCCGCGTCGCGGTAGGTGAGCGCCATGGCGGGCCTCTACCGCGAACGGCGCCGGGCCCGCAAGCCGGGACGACGGGCAGTCCGGGCCCGGGGGGCCCGTTCCCGCCCGCGGGCGGCCGGGGTACGACTGAGCACCGATGGCCCCCCTCCTCCTCGCCCTCCTCGCCGCCGCTCCGCCGAAGCTCGCCGTGATGCCGATCTCGCCGGGCGAGGGCGTTCCCCCGGCGACGGCGGCGGCCGTGACGGAGGCCCTCGCCGCCGAGGTCCGGCGGCGGAGCGGGGCGGAGGTGATCACCCAGCGCGAGATCGAGAGCGTCCTCTCCCTCGAGGCGCAGAAGGCGATGCTCGGCTGCGACACGCGGGCGTGCATGGCCGAGCTCGGCGGCGCGCTCGGCGTCGAGCGGCTCGTCGCGGGGACCCTCGCGCGGCTCGGCGAGAGCTGGCTCGTCCACCTGGAGGTCGTCGAGACCGGCAAGGTGAAGGCAAGAAGCGGCATCGGGGGAAGGTTCTCAGAGCACCAGGGCGACCAAGAGGATCGCCGCGAGGATCCAGAGTCCAGTCCTGGAGGGGCGCGAGGACACGGCGGAATCGTAGCGCCCCCGCGCGGGTCCTCCAGTTTCCGGCCCCGCCGGGCGAGCCCTCGCGGGGCGCCGCCCCTTTCGAGGCCCTGCGGCAGCGTCACGCGGATGACCATCCTCGGTCCATTGGCCTGGGGGACCTTCGTGATCCAGACGGTGTCCGGCAGGGGCGTGTTCCCGGCATGGGGTGGGGCGGCCGAGCGGCTTCGCCACCTCCTCCGGTACGCCGTGGCGGCCCCGTCGCCTCACGACTCGCAGCCGTGGATCTTCGAGATCGCGGGGCCCGAGCTCCGCGTCTTCGTGGATCCGCGCCGGACGCTCCGGACGGCGGATCCCGAGGGGCGGGAGGCGGTGCTCGCCTGCGGCGCGGCGATCGAGAACCTCCGGATCGCCGCCGCGCACCATGGGCACGATGTGGAGGTGGAGGCCTGCGCCCACCGGCCCGGCGGGCCGCTCGCGATCGTGCGCTTCGCGGGGCGCCGGCCCCCGACGGGCGCGGAGGAGGCGCTCCACGCGGCGATCGGGCGGCAGCGCCTCGCCGCCGCGATCCGCTCGCTACCGGTTCCGCCGGACCGGCTCCTCGGCCTCGCCGAGGAGGTGCAGGGGGACGGGCTCGTCCGCCGCGTGCCCCGCTGGCTCGCCCGCCCCGTCGCGGAGCTCGTCGCGGAGGCGGACGCCCAGCAGTGGTCGAGCGCCCGGTTCCGGGCGGAAAGGGCCGCCTGGTCCCGCGGGCGGATCCACGGACGGCCCGGGGCCGGCTCCGAGCGGCCGGGGTTCTCACCGGCGGCGCTGCTCCGGCGGCTCCTGCAGCTCGGCGGTGGGCGTCGCGCCGAGCTCGACCGCCGTTGCGACGAGCGGACGCGGACCCTGATCCTCCTCTCCACCCGCGAGGACGGCCCCGCCGACTGGCTCGCCGCCGGGCGGGCGTTGCAGCGCGTCGCGCTCCGCGCGGAGGTCGAGGGGCTCGCGGTCGCGCCGATGAACCAGCCGGTCGAGGTCGCGGGCACGAGGCGCCGCCTCCGCCGGGAGCTCGGGGACCCGGGCTGGCCGCAGGCCCTCCTGCGCGTGGGCTACCGGGACGGGGCGGCCCTCGCCCCCGCACCGCGCCGCCCCATCGATCTCGTCCTCCGGTCCTTCGACGCCGGGCTCGAGGTCGAGGTGGAGGAGCCGGCCGCCGCCGTCTCCGCCTGAAATCCCGACCGCCCAGCCCGCCCGCCGCCGCCGTCTCCGGACGGAGCCGATTCGTGTACGCTCCCGGGACCGATGGCCCGCCCGCGGCGCGCACTCCTCCGGATCGACGCGTTTCGCCTCGCGCTCGCCGCCGGGCTCCTCTTCACCCTCCTCCACTTCCTGAACGGTGTTTTCCTCGGCCACGGCTTCGAGCTCCCCGTCGTCTCGCGGATCGAGCACGCGGCGCAGGACTGGGCGCTCACCCGGCTCCGCGGCCCCCGGCCGCCGTCGGGGCGCGTCGTGATCGTCGCGATCGACGAGCGCTCGGTCCAGGCGGAGGGGCTGTGGCCCTGGAGCCGCGCGAAGATGGCCCGGCTCGTGGACCGGCTCGCGGAGGGCGGGGTCGCGGCGGTCGGCTTCGACGTGATCTGGAGCGAGGAGGACGAGATCGGCCGCCGCATGGCCCGCGTCGCCGCGCTCGCGAAGGAGGCCGCCGCCGGGGCGCGGAGCGCGGAGGAGGCCCGGCGCCTCGGAGGGATCCTGGAGGCGGCCCGCGGCGAGGCGCCCGAGGGGGAGGCGGTGGAGGTGGACCCGACCGTGCTCCTCGCCGACGCGATCGAGCGGGCCCACAACGTGACCGTCGGCTTCATGTTCCTCTCGGAGCGGGACGCGGCCGAGGCCGGCGGCGCCGGGAGCGTGGACCGGCTCCGCTTCTTCCGGGCGGAGCCCGTGCACGTCTTCCGGGGGGGAGGCCTCGCCCCGGCCGGAGAGGGGGTCCGGCTCCTCGGGAGCTTCGCCGCGGTCGTGCCGCCGGTCGAAGAGATCCTCTCGGTGGCGGACTCGGGTGGGTTCTTCACCGTGCTGCCCGACCCGGACGGCACGATCCGCCGCTACCGGACGGTCGCGAGCGCGGGGGGCGCCACCTTCCCGGCGCTCGGGGTCGCCCTCGTCGCCCGGGTCGAGGGGAAGGACGGCATCCCCGCTCCGGTGATCCCGGTGGGCGCGGACGGCGCCCCCGAGTCGCTCCAGCAGGTGAGGGTGGGCGGCGCGGTCATCGACGTGGACGACCTCGGGCGCGTGCCGCTGAACTACTACGGCAGCTACCGGGACTTCCCCACCTGGTCGGCGACCGACGTCCTCCACGGGAGGATCCCGGCGGAGGAGATGGGCGGGAAGATCGCCGTCCTCGGCACGACCGCCGCGGGAACCTGGGATCAGCGGGTCACGCCCTTCGACGACATCGCGCCGGGCGTGATCACGCACGCGACCTTCGTCGAGAACGTGCTCCGCGGGGAGCTGCTCGAGCGCTCCGGCGCCGTGGTCCTCGCCGAGCTCGGGCTCATGCTCGCCCTCTCGTTCGGCCTCGCCTTCGTCTTCTCCCGGGTCTCCTCGCTCGCCGCGGCCCCGGCGCTCGTCCTCGCCGCCGGGGCCTGGGGCGCGGTGGCGGTGGCCGCGCTCCGGAACGGGGAGGTCGTCCTCGCCCTCGGGATGCCGCTCGCGCAGATGCTCACGATGTTCGTCGCCGCGACGACCTACCGGTTCTTCTCGGAGGAGCGGGAGAAGCGGCGCGCCCGGGAGACCTTCTCCCGCTTCCTCGCCCCGGCGATCGTGGAGGACCTGCTCGCGAAGGAGGGATCGATCCGGCTCGGCGGCGAGAAGCGCGTCCTCACGGTGCTGTTCAGCGACATCCGCGGGTTCACGAGCATCTCGGAGCGGCTCGACCCCCACGTCCTCCTCGAGTTCCTGAACGAGTACCTCACGCCGATGACCGACATCGTGGTCTCGGGGCACCAGGGGACGCTCGACAAGTACATCGGCGACGCGGTCATGGCCTTCTGGGGGGCGCCGCGGGAGCAGCCGGACCACGCCCTCCGCGCCTGCCGCGCCGCCCTCGCGATGGTGGATCGGCTGGAGTCGCTCCGCGCGACGTGGCGGGCCCGCGGGCTCCCCGATCTGGACGTGGGGATCGGGATCAACACCGGACCCATGTCCGTCGGCTTCGTCGGCAGCCAGGATCGCTTCTACAACTACACGGTGCTGGGCGACGCGGTGAACCTCGCCTCCCGGCTCGAGGGAGCGAACCGGGAGTACGGCACGCGGGTGATCCTCGGCGCGGCCACGCACGCGATGGTGAAGGACCGGGTCGTCGCCCGCGAGCTCGACCTCGTCCGGGTGAAGGGGAAGAAGGACCCGGTGCAGATCTTCGAGCTCCTCGCGATCCCGCCGCCGCCCCCGGCGCTCGCCGCCTTCGTGGAGCGGTTCGGCTGGGGGCTGTCGGCCTACAAGGCCCAGCGGTGGGACGAGGCGATCGCGCGCTTCCGTGAGTCGGACGAGCTCCGCGGCGGCGATCCGGCGAGCCTGAAGTACGTGGAGCGGTGCGAGGCGATGCGCCGCGCGCCGCCGGGGCCGGAGTGGGACGGCGTCTTCGAGATGAAGACGAAGTGACGGCGGCCGCGGCGAGCGGCCTTGACGCGCCGCGTGGCCGGGCCCGGGCCCGGCCCTCCGGGACCCGGACCTTTCGTTGACACCGCTCCCGGGGGTCGGCTAACAACCGTCTCGCCCGCGACCCGAGAAGGAAAATGGCCGACGATCAGCTCTTCCAGCGCTTCGGCAAGGCGTTCCCCGCCGGGACGGTCCTCTTCCGCGAGGGCGAGCCCGGCCTCCAGATGTACGTGGTCCAGGTGGGGAGGGTCACGATCACGAAGCGGGTGGGGGAGGTGGAGAAGATCCTCTCCTCCCTCGGGGCGGGGGAGTTTCTCGGGGAGATGTCGATCCTGAACAACAAGCCCCGCTCCGCGACGGCCACCTGCGCCGAGGACTCGAAGCTCCTCGTGATCGACGCGAAGACGTTCGAAGCGATGATCCGGTCCAACGCGGAGATCGCGATCCGGATGATCAAGAAGCTCGCCGACCGGCTCGCCGAGGCGAACGAGCAGATCGAGAACCTCCTCTTCGCGGACGCCTCGTCCCGCGTGGTCCACTTCCTCGCCACGGCGGCCGAGAAGGCGCCGCGGGGGCCGTCGGGCCACAAGATCGACGTCGTGCCGAAGGAGCTCGCCGGGCGCGTGGGGGTGAAGGCGGAGCAGGTGGACGAGGTGCTGATGAAGCTCCTCAAGTCGAAGATCGTCTCGGTCCACCCGGACGGCTTCCTCGTGCCGGACGTGTCGAAGCTTCGCCACTTCCTCGAGTTCCTCCAGATGAAGGCGCAGTTCGGGGACATCGCGTGAAGGTCCGCGTGCTCGGCTGCTCGGGAGGCGAGCTCCCGCGCCACCGGACCACCTGCTTCCTCGTGGACGGCAGGCTCGCCATCGACGCCGGGGCGCTCACCTCCAGCCTCTCCCTCGAGGAGCTCCTCGCGGTGGACGACATCATCCTCACGCACTCGCACTTCGACCACGTGAAGGACGTCCCGCTCCTCTCCGATCTCCTCGTGGGGCGGCGCGAGACCCCGGTGCGCGTCCACGCGTCCACCGCCTGCGCCCGGACCCTCCGGGAGAGCGTGTTCAACGACGAGCTCTGGCCGGACTTCACGCGGATCCCCGACCTGCGGGCGCCGGTCCTCGAGATCCTGCCCTTCGAGCCGGGGCGCGCCTTCCGGGTGGGCAGGTACGAGGTGACCCCGGTGCCCGTGCGCCACCCGGTCGAGTCCGTCGGGTTCGTCGTCACGGACGGGAAGACCTCGTTCGCGATCTCGGGCGACACCGGCCCCACCACCCGCTTCTGGAAGCGGGTGAACGCCGAGAAGCGGCTGAAGGGCGTGTTCGTCGAGCTCAGCTTCCCGAACGGGCTCCAGTGGCTCGCCGACGTCTCCGGCCACCTCACGCCACGGACGCTCGCCCTCGAGCTCGAGAAGCTCGAGAAGGATGGCGTCCCCGTCCTGCTGTACCACCTGAAGCCCGCCCACCTGGCGGAGCTCAAGCGAGAGGTCGCGAGGCTCACCCTCCCGAACGTGCGCATCCTGAAGCGCGGGGACGAGCTCTCGCTCTAGAGGAACGACATGGCCTGGTTCTCGAAGCAGAAGAAGGTGAAGGCGCGGGAATCCGTTTCCGCCGCGCCGCCGCCCCCCGCCGCGAAGGGGGAGAGCATCTGGTACAAGTGCGACGCCTGCGAGGGCGTCGTCGCCCGCGCCGACTGGGAGCGGAACTGGAACGTCTGCCCGGGCTGCGGGCAGCACGACGTGCTCCCCGTGCGGAGGCGGTTCGAGCTCATCCTCGACCCCGGCTCCTTCCAGGAGCTGGACCAGGATCTCGTCCCCCAGGACCCCCTCGGCTTCACCGACGCGAAGAAGTACCGCGACCGCCTGAAGAGCACGTTCAAGTCCACGGGACTCCGCGATGCGTTCGTGTCGGGCGTGGGGGCGATCGAGGGCAGGCCGGTCTCCGTCGGCGCGTTCGCCTTCGAGTTCATGGGCGGCTCCATGGGGTCGGTCGTGGGCGAGAAGGTGGCGAGGGTGCTCGACCGCGCCTTCGAGCGCCGGATCCCGGCGATCGTGTTCAGCTCCTCCGGCGGGGCCCGGATGCAGGAGGGGATCTTCTCCCTCATGCAGATGGCGAAGACCTCGGCCGCGCTCCACCGCTTCCGGTCGGTCCGCAAGCCCTACGTCTCGGTCATGCTCCACCCGACCACCGGCGGGGTCGCCGCGAGCTTCGCCTGGCTCGGGGACTTCATCCTCGCCGAGCCGAAGGCCCTCATCGGCTTCGCCGGCCCCCGCGTGATCGAGCAGACGATCCGGGAGAAGCTCCCGCCCGGCTTCCAGCGGGCCGAGTTCCTCGTCGAGCACGGGATGGTCGACGCGATCGTCCAGCGCGGCGAGATGCGCGGGAAGCTCTCGCAGATCCTCTCCCTGGCGGCCTGAGGCTCGCGGGCGGCACCGGCGATGGGCGATCCCCCTTACCTCGCGGGCCTCCAGCCGCTCGCGATGCGGTTCGGCCTCGAGCGGATGGAGCGGGCGCTCGACGCCCTCGGCCACCCGGAGCGCGCGTACGGCGTCCTCCACGTCGGCGGGACGAACGGGAAGGGCTCCACCTGCGCGATGGCCGCCGCGGCGCTCTCCGCCGCGGGGATCCGCACGGGGCTCTACACGTCGCCCCACCTCGTCCATTTCCGCGAGCGGATCCGGGTCGAGGGGGAGACGATCTCCGACGGGGAGCTCGCCTCCGGGATCGAGGAGATCCGCCGCGCCTGCCCGTGGCACGAGGCGGGGGGCGAGGGCGACCGGCTCACCTACTTCGAGTTCGCGACGCTCCTCGGGCTCCTCCACTTCGCGCGGGCGCGGGTCCGCGTCGCGGTCGTCGAGGTCGGGCTCGGGGGCCGCTTCGACGCGACGAACGCGATCGCCGGGCCGACGGTCACCGCCATCACCCGGATCGGCCTCGACCACGTGAAGCTCCTCGGGGACACGGTGGAGCAGATCGCCCGCGAGAAGGCGGGGATCTTCAAGGCGGGCGTGCCCGCCGTGGTCCACGGGGCGCAGCCCGCCGCGGCGCTCGAGGTCCTCCGGTCCGAGGCCGCGCGCCGCGGAGCGCCCTTCACCGTGGCCCCTGCCGCCTGGCCGGGGGCGGTGGCGCTCCCCGGGGAGCACCAGCGCGGGAACGCCGCCCTCGCGGCCGAGGCCCTGCGCCGGCTCGCCGCCGCCGGCGTGCCGCTGGACGAGCCCTCGATCGCCCGCGGGATCGCGGAGGCGCGGTGGCCCGGGCGCCTCGAGGACGTGGGGGGCGTCCTCCTCGACGGCGCGCACAACCTCGACGGCGCCGCGGCGCTGGCCGCGGCGCTCGGTTCGCTCCATCCCGG
>JBBIPT010000109.1:0-12017 GCA_037442705.1 Anaeromyxobacter sp. | reverse complement strand
CCTTCGACGTCGCGCTCGACATGATTCGCGCCCTTCGCGAGCCGCTCGCCGCCATAGGCGAACGCGACCCCGCCCTCGCCCAGCAGCTCCGGCGCGCCGCCGCCTCCGTGCCGCTCGACCTCAGCGAGGGCCGCCGGCGCCTCGGTCGCGACCGCCTCCACCTCTGGCGCGTCGCCGCCGGCAGCGCCGACGAGGTCGTCGCCAGCCTCCGCGTCGCGCAGGCGTGGGGCCACGTCGACGACGCCTCCGTCGCGCCCGCCCTCGCGCTGTGCGACCGGGTGCTCGCCATGCTCTGGCGCCTCACCTACTGAGCCCCCGGGCCGCTGCCGCAGGCGCATCCGCAGGCGGCAGCGGCTTCCGCATCCGGAACCGCATCCGCATCCGCGTCCGCGTCCGCATCCGCATCCGCATCCGCATCCGCATCCGCACCCGCAGCCGCGGCCGCATCCGGAACCGGAACCGCAGCGGCGACCGCGACCGCTTCCGGCCGCCCGCAACGAAGCGAGGACGGCCGGAAGCCTTCTACGCCCTACGGGCTCCTAGCGCCCGTCGGCCCGGACGTCGATGCGGTTGTCGTAGAAGGTCGACCCCGCCCCCTCGTCCGTGAGCCGCTGCGAGGTGAGCGCGTTCACGTTCCGCTTGCCCGGGGCGTGCGCGAGCCACCAGACCCCTTCCGCCACCGCCACGCCCGGCGGGACCCGATCGGTGACCCGGAGCACGAACGCCGCCTCGCCGAGGCCGTTCCAGGCGACGACGCGGGCGCCGTCCGCGAGGCCGCGGCTCGCCGCCTCGGCGGGGGCGAGCTGCAGCGTCATCCCGCCGTTCCGCTCGCGGAGCTCCGGCCGCTCCATGAAGGTGGAGTTCAGCGTGTGGAGGGCGGGCGCGGTGACGAGCCGAAGCGGGAGCCCGCCCGCGTCGGCGTCGGCGTAGGTGGGGATGTACCGCGGCAGCGGCTCCGCCTCCGCCGGGTTCCGGAGGAGGATCTTCCCGGCCGGCGTCCCCCAGCGGCCGCCGGGCAGCCGGAGCTCCGCCGCCCTCCCCTCCGCGATCCGGGCGGCGAACGCCTCGTCGCGCCAGGGCGAGGGCCGGGCGAGGAGGAGGTCGATCACCTCGTCCGCGGTGGCGCGGAAGATCGCCTCCTCGAACCCCATCGCCCCGGCGAGGAGCCGGAAGACCTCCCAGTTCGGCTTCGACTCCGCGAGCGGCGGGACGGCCGCCTTCACCCGCTGCACGACGTACTGGCCGTAGGAGCGGTAGAGGTCGGCGTGCTCGAGCGAGGTCGTCGCCGGGAGGACGACGTCGGCGTAACGGGCGGTGTCGGTCATGAACCGCTCGTGGACGGCGAGGAAGAGGTCCTCGCGGGCGAGCCCGCGGAGGACCGCGTTCTGGTCCGGCGCCACCGCGGCGGGGTTCGAGCACCAGACGTACATCGCCTTCACGGGAGGATCGCGGAGCTCCCCGAGGGCGCGGCCGAGCTGGTTCATGTTCACGACGCGCGTGGGGCGCGGGAGGAGGTCCTCGCGGACGAGGGGCGAGAGGTCGAAGGCCTGGGAGGAATGGGTGGCCGTGAGGCACCCGCCCCCTTCGCGCCCGAAGGCGCCGAGCACCGCGGCGAGGGCGACGACGGAGCGGACGGTCATCGCCCCGTTCGCGTAGCGCGACGGGCCGCCGCCCATCCGGAGGAACGGCGCGCGCGCCCGGCCGAGGAGGAGCGCGAGCTCCACGATCTCCTCCGCGCGCAGGCCCGTGATCCCGGCGACGGCGTCCGGCGGGTAGTCCGCGAGGGCCCTCGCCCGGAGCTCGGGCCACCCCTCCGTCTCCGCGGCGAGGAACCGCTCGTCGGCGAGCCCCTCCCTCGCGAGGACGTGGACGATCCCGAGGGCGAGCGCGCCGTCCGAGCCGGGGCGGACGAGGAAGGTCCGGTCGGCGACCTTCGCCGTCTCGTTCGCGTAGGTCTCCACGAGGACGACCTTCGCCCCGCGCCGCCGCGCCTCCTTCGCGCGCCGGACGAAGTGGAGGTTCGTCGCGACGGCGTTGATCCCCCAGAGGACGACGAGGTCGGAGGCGAGGGCCGTGTCCGGGTGGGGCCCCGGCGTCTCGCCCATGACCGCCTTCCAGCCCGCGTCCTGGGCCGGCGTGCAGATGGTCCGCTCGAGCCGGGAGGCGCCGAGCCGGTGGAAGAAGGGCATCCCGGCGTTCCGCTGCACGACCCCCATGGAGCCGGCGTAGGAGTACGGGAGGATCGCCTCCGCGCCGTCGGAGGCGACGAGCTCCTTCCAGCGCCGGGCGATCGTCCCGATCGCCTCGTCCCAGGAGGCGCGCCGGAACTCCCCCGCCCCCTTGGGCCCCGTCCGGACGAGGGGATGGAGGAGCCGGTCCGGGGAGTGCACCGACCGCTCGTAGTCGTTCATCTTCGGGCAGAGGGTGCCCTGGCTGTAGGGATGGTCGGGGTCCCCGCGGACGCGGACCGCGCGCCCGCCCTCGACCTCGACGAGGAGGCCGCAGGCGTCGGGGCAGTCGAACGGGCAGACGGAGCGGGCGAGCGTCATCGTGCGGGGAGGATAACGCCGGGACCGGGGGGGCGCGAGGTGGACCCTCGACAGCCCTCGACGGGGTGGGCTCGCAGCGACGACCCGGGGGCGCCGCCCGCCTCGGACGCTCGCGAAGGCCGCCGGCGTCACGGCCCGGGCTGCACCGAGTTCACTTTCTTGTGGACCTTGCGAACCAAGTAGTCCGTCAGGACCGCCCGGAACTCCTCGTCGTTCAGGAACCGCGCCGCGATGTCGGCGTTCCTGTCCATCCGGTCCACGAACGCGCCCTCGATCTTGCCCTTCACGGCGAGCGCGAAGTTGTCCAGGGGGTTCACGGCGGCGTGCTGGCGGACCTGCTCGTCGGCCTCGAGGTCCTCGGCGATGGAGTCGATGGCGAGCTGGTCGCCCTTCTTGAAGTCGGTCCCGAACCTCTCGTTGAGGATCTCGATGACCTCGGAGAGCTTCACGTCCTCCGCCTCCGACCGCTTGGTCCCCACCTCGGTGGGCCCGTAGATCGGTGACTCCTCGCCGGCGACGAGGGCGATGGTGCCGTCGCGCACGAGGTCGAGCCGGTAGTAGGCGAGCACGGTCTCGGCATCGAGCCTGAGCGGGGCCTTCCTCGGGTCGGGAGGCAGGCGCGCCTCCAGGAAGCGGCCGTAGGTGTAGAGCTTCTCCAGGTCGGGGTCGGTGAAGGGGAGCACCTGGGAGACGAAGGCGTAGAGCCGGACGTAGGCGCCGAGCGCCACCCGGAAGTCGTCCTGGGCCTCGGGGGCGAGTGCCTCGAATCGGTCCACCGCCGGAGCGAGGTGGCGGTACATCTCCGCGTGGTCGGCGGTGCTCTGGGCCTTCCTCGGCTTGTAGAAGACCTTGCAGAACGCCTCGACCTCGGAGGCCAGGTAGACCTGCGGCGCTTCGAGCTGGTGCTGGAGCTCGTAGAGGTGCTGCGGGTCGGCCGTCTCCGAGACGGTGGTCTGCTCGTAGTAGGGCTGGAACGAGCGGCGGACCTCCTCCTCGTCGTTGACGAAGTCGAGGACGAAGGTCTCCTCCTTGCCCCGGCAGGTGCGGTTGAGGCGCGAGAGGGTCTGGACGGCCTGCACGCCGGAGAGCCGCTTGTCCACGTACATGGTGTGGAGGAGCGGCTGGTCGAAGCCGGTCTGGTACTTGTTCGCGACGAGGAGGACGTTGAAGGCGTCCGTGGCGAACTCGGACGGAAGCTGCTTCTCGCCGATCCCACCGTTCATGCCGGGCTCGGTGTAGCTCGACCCCTGGACGTCCGGGTCCTCGACCGTGCCCGAGAAGGCCACGAGCGCCTTCACGTCGGTGTAGCCCTTCTCGGCGATGTAACTGTCGAAGGCCTGCCGGTAGCGGACCGCGTGGAGCCGCGAGGCCGTGACCACCATGGCCTTCGCCCTGCCGCCGATCTTGTGCCGCACCCGCCCTCGGAAGTGCTCGACCATGACCTCGGTCTTCTGCGCGATGTTGTGCGGGTGGAGGGAGACGAACCGCGCGAGCTGGGCGGCGGTCTCTCGCTTCGGGACCTTGGGGTCCTCGGAGCTCTGCCTGAGGAGCTTCCAGTAGGTCCTGTACGTCGTGTAGTTCCTCAGGACGTCGAGGATGAACCCCTCCTCGATGGCCTGACGCATGGAGTACAGGTGGAACGGCCGGGGCTTCCCGTCCTCGCCCTTCCGCCCGAAGACCTCCAGCGTCTTCGCCTTGGGCGTGGCGGTGAAGGCGAAGAAGGACAGGTTCTTCTGGCGGCCCCGCGACTCCATCACCTTCCGGAGCTGGTCCTCGAAGTCCTCCCCTTCACCCCCAGCCTCCTCGCGTGCGGCGGCCTCCAGGTCGCGTGCGCGCAGGACGTCCTTCATCTTGGCGGCCGACTCCCCGCCCTGCGAGCTGTGCGCCTCGTCGACGATGACGGCGTAGGCGCGGTTGGGCAGCTCGGCGATCTTGGCGGCCGCCACGGGAAACTTCTGGAGCGTGGTGACGATGATGGGGACGCCTCGCTCCAGCGCCTCGGCGAGCTGCTTCGAGTCCTGGTCGATCCGCTGGACCACGCCCTCGGCGTGGTCGAACTGGTGGATCGTGCGCTGGAGCTGCCGGTCGAGCACGGTCCGGTCGGTCACCACCACCACCGAGTCGAAGACCCGCTCGTCGTCGCGGTGCAGATCGGCGAGCCGGTAGGCGAGCCAGGCGATGCTGTTCGACTTCCCGCTCCCGGCCGAGTGCTGGATGAGGTAGGCATGGCCCGGGCCCTCGGCCCCGGCCGCCGCCTCCAGCATTCGCACCGCGTCGAGCTGGTGGTAACGGGGGTAGATGACGGTCTCGGTGGTGACCACCCTTCCGGCCACCTGCTTCTCCTCGGTGGCGACGTGGATGAAGCGCGCCAGGATGTCGAGCAGACTGTCGCGCTGCCAGACCTCCTCCCAGAGGTAGCTGGTCTTGTAGCCGGTCGCGACCTCGGGGTTCCCGGCGGCGGCACCGTTGCCCCGGTTGAAGGGCAGGAAGGCGGTCTCCTTCCCCCTGAGCTGCGTCGTCATGTAGGCGACGTCCGGATCCACCGCGAAGTGGACGAGCGCCCGCTTCTTGAACTGGAAGATGGGGAGCCGGTGGTCGCGGTCGGCCTTGTACTGCTCGATGGCGTGGTTGACGTTCTGGCCCGTGAGCGGGTTCTTCAGCTCCACCGTCGCCACCGGGAGGCCGTTGAGCGAGAGGACCATGTCGAGCGACTTCTCGCTGGCGGGGTCGAACTTCACCTGGCGGGTCACCGTCAGCCGGTTCTGCGCGTAGGCCGCCACCAGCTCGGGGTTGAGCCCGTGGGTCGGCTTGAACGAGGCCACCCGCAGGAGCCGGCCGTAGCACTTGAACCCGTGGCGGAGCGTGTCGAGGATCCCCTTCGTCTCGATCCACTTCACGAGCGCAGCGACGACCTCCTGGCCGGTGCGCTCGCCGTGCTGCTCTGCGAGCGCCGTCCAGGCGTCGGCCTGCGTCGCCTGGACGAAGCGGGCGACCTCTCCGGCATCGAGCGCGAGCGCGCGGTCGATGCGCTCGGGATCGCCCCTGTGCCAGCCGTGGCCGAGGAGGTGCTCCTCGATGGCGGTCTCGAAGGCGCGCTCGATGTGCTGGGTCACCCCGTCCTCCCCCGCCAGCCCCTGCCGGGGCTCATCGTCAAGTACCCGTCAACTGCCCGGGAATCTTCCAACATCCTGCGGACACGGGCAAAAACGGAGCCGCGGGAGGCGGCGGTCCCCCGCTTGGCCTCCCCGATCAACTGCTGCTCGCCTCACCCGATGGCCCGGGGGCCGCCCACCACGGCACGTACTTCATCAGCTTCGGAGCGGCCCCGCGGTCGTGGGGCAGAACAGCGCCCACCTCGACCGCCTCCCTGATGAGCCGGGACGCCATCGCCTTGTTCTTCTCCGCGATCCCGAACCGTCCCCTCACGGAGGTGTTGGTGAGGTAGTCGCGGTTCACGAACTTGAGGCAGGCGTGGAGGTAGCACGCGCGCACCCTGTCATCCTTGTCCATCCTGGAGAGGGGCCGGTGCGCGAAGAGGACGGCGCGGGTCGACCCGCCCGTGACCTCGAAGAGCGGGGCGGGGAGCTGGTGGAACTCCGTCTGGAAGACCACCTTGTCCACCCCGCTGCCCCGCTCCTCGCAGATGTTCATCCTCCGCATGAGCGAGGCCAGGGCCTCGTTGCGGGAGCGCGGCGGCGTGTCGAGGAAGCGGTCGGCCGCCACCAACGGCTCGCCGGGGTTGGTCACCTCCATCCGGTCCTGGAAGATCTCGACCATCGGGCCGGCGCCGGTGATGAAGAAGTCCTGGTGGATGAGCGCGTTGGCGACCAGCTCCCGGACGGCCAGCGGGGGGTACATCGGCACCGTCCTGCGCAGCGCCTTCTCGATCACCTCGTTCGAGGGCACGAGCCCGTCGATGTATGCCATGAGCCCGGAGAACCCGGCGGCGTAGCCCCGGGTCCCCATCTGCTCCTTCTCGGTCTCGACGCGGCTGGCTCCCCTGTAGACGATGACCCGGACCGCCTTGCGCCCCAGCGATCCGAAGTCCTCCAGCCTCTTGGCGAAGAGCATCGCTCCCAGGTTCGTGACGTTCCATCCGCCGGCGGGACAAGGCGCGACCAGGCCATCGTCGGCCAGCGCGGCCACGATCCGGTCCGTGCCGTTGGGGAGCGGCACCTTGAGCAGCTCGAAGTAGCTCGGTGCGTCGAGCACGCGGAGCACCTCGTCCACGTCGACGTGCTCCATCGCCACCCCACGCTCGAAGGGAACGCGGTCGAACACCCGCCAGAGGGCGCGCTCCTTCTCGGGGAAGTCCTTGAGCGACTTGGTGTAGCTGCCCACGCGGATGTGCTCGTGCCCCTTGAACCGCACCGGCTCCCGGAAGGCGCAGGCCACCTCGAGGATGACGATGCGCTTCTCCTCGATCACGACCTCGAAGAACCGGAAGTCGATCTTGGGAGTGAGCAGGCGAAGCAGCCAGCTCTCCAGCTCCTCGTTGCCGACCTTGGCCTGACCGGGGGTGAAGGCGGTGCCGACGACGGCGTGGGTCTCGTTCTCGACTCCCCACACGAGGTAGGCCGAAGCCTTCCCATCCAGTGCCGCCGCGTTGGCGAGCGCGGAGATGTTCTCCCCGATCTCCTCGGGCTGGGCCTTGTTCACCTTGAGCTCGACCCACTCGCACTCCCTGCCGAGCTTGAGCAGTTCCGCGAGGAGCGCGGCCAGGTACTCGGGGGTCCTGACGGGGCTCACGCCGCGCTCTCCTTGCTCACGTCGATCTGGCCGGTGACGGCGGCGGTGATGAGGGCCTGGCGGTATTCGCGGAGCCGCCCGATCTGGGATGCGAGCAGTCCGCTCGCTCTGTCGATCGCGCCTAGACCGGAATCCAGTTCGTTCGCGATGCGGCGCTGTACGTCCAGGGGGGGAACCCAGACCTCCTCCTTGAGCAAGGCGGAACGATCAAGGGTTCGGTTGCGGCCGGCCGCGCCGGGCGAGTTCTGGTCGAGAAGAAAGCGGCCGAAGTCGCTCATGAACAGGTACCGGATGAACCGCATGTCGGCTGAATCATCTACCGCCCGGTAAGTCGGAAAACGGTGGGAGGCGATGCGCCCACGGTCAACCTCTTGAACGATGGCAACTGCGCGCTCCCACGCAAAGACGATGTTGAACACAAGGTCGCCGGGCTCGACCCAGTAGACCTTCTTCTCGTCCAACTCCCAACCGAACACGGGGTCCTTGTGGAAGGTCCCTCGACCGTGTGAACGCACGCCGATCTCCGCGTAGCGACGCTCGGGAGCAACTTCAACCGGTCGCTGCACTTCGCGGAGAATCCACGCGAGGCGAGTCTTGGCCCAATGCCTAGCGCCTGGCGTTACTGCTTCAGTGACAAGGGCTTGCCGCTTCTGCCCGAGGAGCCCCAGGACCCGCTCCTTCTTCTCGATCAGCGCGTCCAGAGCGGCCGTCTTGCCGTCGAGGAAGTCGGCGATGACCCGCTGGGTTCGCAGAGGGGGTACCGGGACCACAACGCGCCCGATGAACTCCCAGTCAGCCCGAGGCATCTTCGCCCCGAACGTGGACGAATCGACCAGCTTGATAAGGGGTTCGGCAAGCAAGACGTACTTGAGATATGCGGCCAACAACTCCTCGGGCCGCAACACGAGCAACTCCGACGAGCAGCAGCCAGCTTCCTGAGCCCGGTACGCCTTCGCCAAGTACGGCCTGAGCTTCCCGAACAAGACGTCGCCGGCCTGGAACTGGTTCGACATACTCTCGGCGGCGGCGTCGCTGTCTGAGGGGTCAGGACGGTCAGGCCGAGCACCCACTATGCGGCCGGTCCAAGGCTCCACCTGCTCAAGGCCGATGTAGGGCAAGTCGGCGCGGTCGGCCTTCTTCGTCACCAACTCCACGAGCCGCTTCAGCCTAGCCGTGCCCCAGCCAGGAGGGCCCAGGCCGCGCCACGGACTCATCGCCGGGTCGTCAATGCGAAGGTCCGAGTTCAACCCAGCACCTTCGCTAGCATGCCCTGGATCTCACCTTCGAGCCTCCGGATGTCCGCTTCGATCTCAGCGAGCGGCCGCAGCGGCGTGAACCTGTAGAAGTGCCTCGTGAAGGGGATCTCGTACCCGTCCCTGGTCTTCGACTCGTCCACCCAGGCGTCGGGGACGTGCGGCTTCACCTCGCGCTCGAAGTAGGCCTGGATGCTCTCCTTGCGCGGCACGTTCTCGTAGTCGCGGAGCTCGGCGTCTGGCTCGGGGCGGCCGTCGGCATCGCGGCATACCTCGGCCGACTCGTCCCGCTCCCCGAGCGCCGAGACGATCGCCTTCCGGACGGGAGCCGTGACGCGCCCCACGGACGCGAGTGCGCCGTCGAGCGCCTTCTCGAAGTCGGTCCGGCTCTTCCAGACCCGCTCGGCCCCCATGCCCCCGAGCGCGGCGAGGAGCTTCGCCTGGAGCGCCTGGCCCTTAGCCACCTCCTGCTCCCCCGCCTTCCCCTTCCTCTTTGTACGGGCGAGCGCCTGGAACGCGCTCTCCTCCTCGAGTCGCTCGAGCCGCTCGGGCGAGACTTGAAAGGCGAGCCGGAGCGGCCGCTCGACGACGATGCGCCTGTAGCCGAAGTCGTCGTTCTCGAAGATCTTGGACCGCTCGCTCTCCCTGAACTCGCCGTAGAGCTTCACGATCTCGTCGATGTTCGCCTGGGATAGCTCGTTCCGCTTGTCGCCGAGGCTCTTCCGCATCTTCCGGAAGAGGTCGACGGCGTTGATGAGCTGCACCTTCCCCTTGCGCGCCTTCGGCTTCCGGTTGGTCACCACCCAGATGTAGGTGCTGATCCCGGTGTTGTAGAAGAGCTGGTCGGGGAGGCCGACGATCGCCTCCAGCCAGTCCTGCTCGATGACCCAGCGCCGGATCTCGCTCTCCCCAGACCCGGCGTCGCCGGAGAAGAGGGGCGAGCCGTTGAAGACGATGGCGAGGCGGCTCCCGCCGTCCTTCACCGGCTTCATCTTCGAGAGCATGTGGAGGAGGAAGAGGGTCGAGCCGTCGCTGATGCGCGGCAGGCCGGGCCCGAACCTGCCGGCGAAGCCCTGCGTATCGTGCTCCTCCTCGACGACCGCCTGGACGTTCTTCCACTCCACACCGAAGGGCGGGTTGGAGAGGAGGTAGTCGTACCGCTCGCCGACGTGACCGTCCTGGCTGAAGCTGTTGCCGGGCGTGATGCGGCCGGGGTCCTGCCCCTTGATCATCATGTCGGCCTTGCAGATGGCGAACGACTCGTCGTTCACCTCCTGGCCGAAGACCTCGAGCCGAGCCTGCGGGTTGAGCTCGCGGAGGTACTCCTCGGCGACGGAGAGCATCCCGCCGGTGCCGCAGGCCGGATCGTAGAGGGAGCGGACGATGCCGGGCTTGCGGAGCGCCTCGTCGTCCTCGACGAAGAGGAGGTCCACCATGAGGCGGATCACCTCGCGCGGCGTGAAGTGCTCGCCGGCGGTCTCGTTCGACTGCTCGGCGAAGCGGCGGATGAGCTCCTCGAAGACCAGCCCCATCGTGTGGTTGGGGACCACGTCCGGGTGGAGGTCCACCTCCGCGAACCGCTGGAAGACGAGGTAAAGCAGGTTGTCGCGGGCGAGCTTCTCGATCTGGGCAGCGAAGCCGAACCGCTCCAGGAAGATGTCCCGCGCGTCGCCCGAGAAGCCCTTCACGTAGGCGAGCAGGTTCTGGGCGATGTGGTTGGGGTCGCCCTTCAGCTTCTCGAAGTCGAGCTTCGAGACGTTGTGGAAGGGGACGCCGGTGATGCGGTTGAGGATCGGGTCGAGGTTCCGGACCTTGCCCCCCTTCATCGCGTCGGCCCTGGCCAGCACCTTCGCCTTGGTGGGCTCCAGCACGCAGTCGAGGCGCCGGAGCACCGTCATCGGGAGGATGACCTTGCCGTAGCCGGCCTGCTTGTAGGCACCGCGCAGCAGGTCGGCGATGGCCCAGACGAAGCTGGCGATCTCGCCGAAGCTGGCGAACTTCTGGCCGTTTCCGGACGGTGCCCCGGGTGCCCGTGCAGCCGGTGACGTATTCGGTGGTCTGGTTGCCATGGGAGTCGCCAATCCTACCCGGATCCGGGACATCCCGACGACGGCGGCGACGGGGCGCAGCGGGCGAGCGCCCGCCGCGCCCGCGCACCCTCCCCGCACCCCCTCACCGCGCGACCCACACCTCCACGCGGCGGTTCCGCTGGCGCCCGTCCTGGGTGACGTTCGAGGCGACCGGGAGGGCAGAGCCGAAGCCGTCCACGGAGACCCCGGCGATGCCGCGCTGCGCGAGCGCCTTCGCGACCTGGATCGCCCGGGCGTGCGAGAGCCCCTGGTTCGCCGCCGGGTTGCCCTGGGAGTCGGCGAAGCCGAGGATGCGGACGGCGGGCCCGTTGATCCGGTTCTCCACGAGGTAGGACGCCACCCGCTCCACGTCCACGAGGGCCCGGGTGTCGAAGTCGGAGGAGCTCGGCTCGAAGCGGAAGGTGGAGGAGAGGCGCGTGGCGCCCCGGGTGAGCCGGACGTACTCCGGCGGCGCCCCGCGCGGCGCCTCCTTGGGCGCGCTCGCGACCGAGAGCTCCACGTACCCGGACTTCTTCACCACCGCCTGCCCCTCGCCGCTCAGGGCGAACCGGACGAACTTCAGGAGGTGCGGGTTCTCCGGCCGCGGCAGCGTGTAGAAGTAGAGCCGGTGGGTGAGGAAGTAGTCCTCCGTCGCGAGGGTGAAGGCCGTGGGCACGAGGGCCGGCTCGTCCCCCTCCGAGACCGGCACCGCCCGGCTGCCGCGCACGAAGGGCAGCGTGACGTAGCCGATGCCCTGCGGGTCCGAGGAGACCGCGTCGTCGATCTCCCGGAGCGTCGCGAGGCGAGCCGCCTGCGCGGCGTACGGCGTCTTGTCGAGGACGAAGAAGCGGAAGAGGTCGGTGAGCCCCATCTTGTCGTCCCCCGCGTAGAGCTTGATCGGGGACGGGGCGCCACCCTTGCGCCCGGTGAGCTCCGCCCAGTCGGTCACGGCGCCGCTGAAGATCCGGGCGAGCTGATCCCGCGAGAGCTGGGGGACGAGGTTCGCGGGGTTCACGATGACGGCGACGCCGGAGAGCGCCACCACGTGCTCCCGCCCCGGCGCCATCATGGGGCCGAAGGCGTCGAGCTTCTGCTGCCAGCCGGGCATGATGCGCCGCCCCGCCATCGCGACGTCGAGCCGCCCGTCGCCGAGCGCGTCGAAGCCGTCCGCGGTGTTCATCCCCAGGATGGCGACGGCCAGGGCCTCGCCGTCCTTCCGGCCCTGCACCGTGAAGCGGTATGGGTCGTGCTTCGTCACCCAGACGTCCTCCACGTCGAGCGACTCGAGGTAGGCGCGGGCGAGCGCGGGGGCGAGCTCGGCGGCGAAGGACTTCGCCCCGCCGACCCGCAGCACGATCCTCGGCTCGCTGGGGGCCGGGGCCGGGCTCGCGGCGGCG
>JBBIPT010000108.1:0-12036 GCA_037442705.1 Anaeromyxobacter sp. | reverse complement strand
GAAGCTGCGCCTCTCCGGCGATCGCGGGGCGCTCCCGGCCCTCCGGGCGGCGGCCGCCGGGGACCCGGCCGGCGCGGTCCGGCTCGCCGCCCTGCGGGCGCTCGGCGACCTCGCGGACACCGACTCGGTGGACGCGCTCGTCCGGCTCCTCGCCGCGAGGGACCGGGACGAGGAGCGGGCCAAGGCGGCCGCCGACGCCCTGGGGCGGGTCGGTGACCTCCGCGGCGTCGCGCCTCTCGTCGCCGCCTTCGAGGAGGGCTGGAAGCCGACCGTGGTGGGCGACGCGCTCCTCGCCCTGGGCGCCCCCGCCATCGGGCCGCTCGTCGGTGCGCTCGAGGAGCGGCCCGAGCTCGCGGGCCGGAAGGTCTCGACGGAGCTCCTGAAGCGGCTCCCCCCGAAGGACCTCGCGGAGGCCCTGCTCGAGCGGCTCGCGAGGCTTCGCGCGAAGCTCGCCCTGCGCCGGGAGCCCGAGGCGTGGCCCCGGGCCGCGGGGGCCTACTTCCGGCTCGCCGGGGTCCACGAGGAGGTCCAGGCGGCGGTCGGGCGCGCGCTCCTCGAGGAGCTCGCCGAGCCGGCGACCCGGGAGGAGAAGGCCCTCCGGCGGACGGTGGAGAAGGCGCTCCGGCCCGGCTGAACGGGTGCAATCGGGTCGCTGGTGCCGCGTCGGAGGCGTGCGCTACCCTGCGGGCGTGCACGCCGGAGAGGACAGCCCGCTGCCCGGGAGCCAGGACGCCTGGGGCAACGACCTCACTCTGATCGGCTCCTTCCTGGCGCTCTCCCCGGCGGAGCGCCTCGACGCCTGGGAGTCCTTCACCCGCGACGTCCTCGAGCTGAGGCGGAATGCACGCATTCTCCCCGAAGCGCCTGCTGCAGACCCTCGACGAGCGTAGGATCGAGCTCGTCGTGATCGGCATGGGGGCTGCGGTCCTCCAGGGCGCTCCCGCCCAGACCTTCGACCTCGACGTGGTCCACGCGCGCACGGAGGAGAACGTCGCGAGAATCCTGGCGTGGCTCCGGGAGTGGAACGGGCGCTACCGCGGCGACCCGCGCCAGCTCACCCCCGCGGCCGACCACCTGCTCGGCCCCGGTCACCAGCTCCTCGAGAGCGACCTCGGCCCCATCGACTTCATGGGGACGGTGGGGCCACCCGGCGGCCTGCTCGACTACGAAGCGCTCGTGGGCCGGAGCCTCGTCGTCGACCTCGGCGGGTTCCGGGCGCGGCTCCTCGACCTCGAGGCGATCGTCGAGCTGAAGCGCGCCGCCGGCCGCCCGAAGGACCTCGCCGCGCTGCCGCTCCTCGAGGCGACGCTGAGAGCGCGCGGGCCGCGCCGCTGACCCGCGCGACGCCGGCGCCTCCCGAAAACGGGGGCGCTCCCGCTGGGCAGGCTGTAGACTCCTGCGCCGATCATGAGCGACCGCGCCTTCATCGAAGCCCTTCGCCTCCTCCCGAAGAACGCCCTCTCCCGCGCGGCCGGCGCGCTCACTCGCTGGCGCGCCCCCGCACCGGTGCGGATCGCCGCGATGAAGGCCTTCGCGAAGCGGTACGGCATCGACCTCTCCGAGTGCCCCGACCTCGACGTCTACCGGACGTTCGGGGACTTCTTCGCCCGGCCCCTCCTGCCCGGCCGCCGCCCCGTCGCGCCCGGGGAGGACGTCGTCGTCTCGCCGGTGGACGCGGTGGTCTCGGAGACGGGGGTCGCCGCGGGCGGGAGGCTCGTCCAGGCGAAGGGGATCGACTACACGGTGGAGGCGCTCCTCGCCGACGCCTCGCTCGCCCGGCGGCTCGACGGGGGCGCCTGGGTCACGCTCTACCTCTCGCCGAAGGACTACCACCGGATCCACTTCCCCCTCGGCGGGAAGGTCACGGGTTGGCGCTACGTCCCCGGGAAGCTCTGGCCGGTGAACCCGGCCTCCGTCCGGACGGTGCCGGGGCTCTTCGCGGTGAACGAGCGGCTCGTCACGGTCCTCGAGAGCCCGCTCGGGACCTGCGCGGTCGTCGCGGTCGGGGCGACCGTCGTGGGCCGGGTCGAGGCCTACTACGACCGGGAGATCCCGCCGACGAACCGCCCCGGGGCCGTCCCGGCGAGCCGCGACTACGGGACGCCGATCGCGGTGGCGAAGGGGCAGGAGCTCGGCGCGTTCCAGATGGGCTCCACCGTGATCCTCGCCTTCGAGCCGGGGAGGGTGAGGCTCGATCCGCGGCTCGTGCCCGGTGCGCGCGTGAAGGTGGGCGAGGCGATCGGCGCGCGGATGACGTGACCGGGCGGGGGCGCCCCTGGCAGCGGTCGCGGCGGCCGTCGGGCGCGCACGTCGGCGGGGACGCTGGCGCGCTCCTCGGGCGCGAGGGCCGCCAGCTCGTCGGCCAACCGTCAGGTCACGCGGGTCGCGCTCCACCTGTCGCCGCCCGAGGCCTACTCGGTCGCGGTCTCGCCAGCCCTGGCCGGCCGCGGCCTCGCGGCCCGAACGAGCTCGCGCAGGACCACCGACGCGTTCACGCCCCGACGCCTGGCCAGCGCCTGCAGCGTCGACATCTCGAGGTCGTCGAGCCGGACCCGATACACGTGGGTGCGCGCCTGCCGAGTCGCCCGCGGCTCGTAGATCACCTCCTCGCCGCCGGCCTCCATCACCTCGTCGAAGTCATGAGCGAGCCAGAAGCGCTCCTCCTCGGTCGCGGTGGCGAGCTTGGGGAGGGGCCTACCGGGCGGCCACCGCTTCTGGGCCTTCTTGCGCGAAGTCTTCTTGGTCTTCATCGCTTCACCGTCCTTCGCCAGGCTTCGTAACCCTTCACCGCTTTCGCCGACAAGGGCCAGCAGGTGATGGGGCGCATCACGTCGTGGGGCCTGGGCGCCGCGACCACCGCGAGATACAGATCCGAGCATGTCCGCCCGTAGAACAGCCGTCGCGGCTCGTCGCCCTGGTCGCGTTCGATGGCGACGGCCCGAGTGGGGTGGCAGCGAGCCCGGAGGATGTCCTCGACTTCCACCTGGCGGCAGCGGCCGTGCTCCCGGAAGTGCTGCAGGTTCGCGCGGTCCCACGCGACATCAGCGACCCTCATGCCATCGACGATGCACCCGAGGAATCACGTAGTCAAGTGGACTACGGCATCACGCTAGGGCCTCGACATGGGGCTGGAGGACCGCCGAGACCCGGCCGGCGCGGGCCGCGGCGACCAGGTCGTCGATGGGCGAGCTGGTGCGCCTGGCGTCGCCTCGCGCGACGAAAACCGGAGGCCGCCCTTGGCTTGCCGGGCGCCTCCTGCACCCGCTATAATCATGACCGGAACTGGGTCATGGTTTCTGACAGCCTCACCGCCGGCCTCACCCTCAAGGAAACGTCCGTGCTCTCCGGCGCGCCGGAGAAGTCCATCCGGCACGAGCTCGCCGATCGGGTCGTGCGGGCCGGCCGCTTGCGCGGGCGGCGCCGGTTCAGCCCGAGGGAGGTCGTCTACTTCGTCCTGGTGAACGAGCTGCCGGTCGATCTCGACAAGGACCTGCGGAAGGAGCTGTTCGACCTCCTCGCCACGAACAAGGAGCGGGCCGGCCGCTGGCGGCGCGAGGCGCATCGCCTGGTGCTCGAAGGGCGCGTCCCGGTCGTCCTCCCCACCGACGAGGTGGAGCGGAGGGTCGAGGAGCGCGTCGGCACGTTCCTGCGCGGCCGGAGCCGGGTCGTCTCGCGCCCCGAGATCCTCGGCGGCGAGCCGGTGTTCGAGGGCACCCGCATCTCCGTCCGGTTCGTCGGGGAGCGAGCCAGGAAGGGCGAGGCGGTCCCGGATCTGCTCGCGGACTACCCCGCGCTTCGGGCCGAGGACGTCGAGTTCGCGAAGATGTACGCCGCCCTCGGCCGGCCGCCGGGGCGCCCGAGGAAGCGGCCGAAGTTCGTCCGTGGTGGCGGGTGAACGTTCTCGTCGACGGGAATCTCACCCCGACGATGGTGCCGCGCCTCGCCGCGAAGGGCGTGGCGGCCGTTCACGTCGCCCACATCGGGCTGCCCGGCGCGACCGACCCCGAGGTCTGGCGCTACGCCTACGAGCACGACCAGGTCATCGTCACGATGAACGGGGCGGATTTCCTCCACCTCGCCGGCGGGGTCGAGTTGCACCCGGGTCTCGTCGTCCTGCGAGCGAAGGGCAGCCTCTCCCGCGACGACCAGTGGGCGTGGGTCGAGCCGGTCATCGATCTCGATCGTGCGGCGTACGCCCCAGAAGGGGGGGCGTCGATTCTGCTTGTAGTGCGTGTTCGCCATCCGTCATATGGCGCGAGTCGCACAGGGCACACGGATGGCGAAGGATGCGATCTGCGAGGTCGCCTTTGCAGGGAAGCCCTCGGAACGCAGTCATACTCGGGGAGGGAGAATGAAAGCAACGCGAACCGCGCTGTCCGTGCTCGGGCTGGCCGCGGGGCTGTTGGCGTTGCTCTGGGGTGGCGCCTCGTTCGCCTCGGGGGTGACAGCCGTGTTCCAGTATGACGCGGCGGGAAACCTGACGCGAGTCGCCGATGTCTCCTCCGACACGTCCAACTGTGGCGGCATCGGGGCCGTCTGTAGTCCGAGCAATGCCTGCTGCGCAGGAGAGTGCGCGAACCTCGCGTCAAGCGTGAGCAACTGCGGCGCATGCGGGCGAGTGTGCATGGGCGAAGGGGCCAACACTGTAGGCACGTGTACGGCCGCGGTGTGCGGCAGCGCGTGCGCAACGGCTTGGGGTGACTGCACCCCGGACACCGGGTGTGAAACCTCCCTGAGGACGGTGACGAACTGCGGGGCCTGCGGTGTCCCGTGCTCCACGGCCAACATCACCGCGTCGTGCACGAGCGGAACCTGTGATGGAGCCTGCCTCGGCGGCTGGGCAGACTGCAACGCGAACAAGCAGTCCGACGGCTGCGAGACCTCCGTCTACTCGGTGAGCAACTGCGGTGGCTGCGGCGTGGTCTGCTCCTCGAGCCACATCACGGCGGCGTGCACGGCGGGCTCGTGCAACGGCACGTGCGAAACGGGCTGGGCAGACTGCAACGTTAACAAGAAGTCCGACGGGTGCGAGACCTCCGTCTACTCGGTGAGCAACTGCGGCGCCTGCGGCGTGGTCTGCTCCTCGAACAACATCACGGCGACATGCACGGCGGGTTCGTGCAACGGCACGTGCACAGCAGGCTGGGCAGACTGCAACGCGGACAAGAAGTCCGACGGGTGCGAAACCTCCGTGTACTCCGTGAGCAACTGCGGAGCCTGCGGTGTGGTCTGCTCCTCGAACCACATCACGGCGACATGCACCGCCGGTTCGTGCAACGGCACGTGCGCGGCGGGCTGGGCAGACTGCAACGGTAACAAGCAGTCCGATGGGTGCGAGACCTCCATTTCGACCGCCTCGAACTGTGGCGCTTGCGGTCGGGCGTGCGCTCCGGGCGAAGTGTGCGTGTCGGGGCTCTACTGTGGAGGGCGGTGCGACGGGGTCACGTGCGGGATTGGGTTGGTGTGCGATCCCGATACCGGGCGGTGCGTAAAGAACATTCCGTAGGCGATCGGCCTCCCGAAGGGAGGGGGTTCTTCATGGCGATGGCGACGTGGGCTCGCGTGCTCTTCGCGGCCGCATCGAGCGTGCTGGCGGGGACAGCGCTTGCCGCCGGGGACGTATACGATCAGTTCTTCCGGTACACGGAGAGGGAGCACAAGGCGTACTTCTCGGAGATGCCCGGGGAGACGGTGGATCCGTTCACGGGGACGCTGCAGATCGTGCAGACGGATCTCGTGCTCCCGGGGAAGGCGGGGCTGGACCTGCGGATCGTGCGTACGTACTCGAGCAAGATCTGGGGGCGCGCGGACCTGCTCGACATGGAGCCGTTGCTGGCGGAGAAGGAGCGGTCGGTTCTGGGGTACGGGTGGACGTTCCACATGGGGCGGTTGAAGAACCCGAGTGGCTCGGGCGGCTCGGGGACGTGCTCCGGGGACTTCCCGATCTTCGAGGGCGCGGACGGCTCGGCGCGGGTGTTCTACCCGACCGGAACGGCGGGGGTGTACATCTCGAAGGACTTCTGGAGGCTGCAGCAGAACTGTTCGGCGGTGATGGGCGCGGCGGGAGCCTGCATCGTGTCGAACGAGGGAACGCGCCACGAGTTCCGGAGCGCGAACCAGTACTGGTACGGAGCGAGCACGGTGCCGGTGTGGCCTGCGAGCGCGATCGTCGACACGCTCCACCCGAACAACCGGATCACGGTCCAGTACCTGTCGCAGAGCGGGGCGGTGAGCTCGATCACGGACACGTACGGCCGGGCGATCACGTTCAGCTACACGACGCTGGACAGCGTGACGAAGCGGCTGGACGACATGACGGTGAACGGGAAGGTCTACCGCTACGAGTACGCGCTGAGACAGTCCGGGTGCGGGACGGGCTGCTACTCGGTACCTGGGAGTGGGCGGTACTTCCTGACGAGGGTGCAGCCTCCGGCGGGCCCTGCGTACCAGTACGAGTACGCGACGGCGGTGCCGGTGGCGCAGAACCAGTACGCGCTGAGCAAGATCACGTATCCGGCGGGCGGCACGACCTCCTACGCGTATGGTTCGTCGTCGTTCTACACGGGGTACGAGAGCGTGCCGTTCGCGGTGGTGACGCAGCGGGTGGTGGCCGGGCGCGGTGTGACGGGCGGGACGTGGACGTACGCGTACACGGCGCCGGGGTCGGGCGCGGCGATGAACGTGACGACGATCACGCGACCGGACGGGAGGCAGGACGCGTATACGATGTATGGGCTCGGGTACGTGGCCGGGATGAATCCGACGAATCCGACGGGGAACACGTGGCGGATCGGGCTGACGACGGAGATCGCCCGGGGGAACCGTGCGGAGGTGGAGACGTTCACCTGGGGCAAGCTGACGAGCGCGGTGTCGAGCGCGTACTTCAGCGCGCCGGTGTACTCGAGTTGCGGTGTGTACCCGATCTACGACGCGGGCGTGCAGGTGCCGGTGACGACGCAGCGCAAGGTGACGCGCGACGGCGCGACGTACACGACGGACTACTCGAACTTCGACGCGTACGGGCAGGCGCGAACGGTGTCGGAGACCGGGACGCAGAGCGCGGGGACCCAGACGCGGACGACGACGTGGACGTACTCGCCCGTGACGGACACCGGGATCAACTGGGTGAGAGGCCGGCCGCTGACGCAGCAGGTGACGGTGGGGAGCGAGTCGGTGAACAACGGCTGGACCTACCGGGGCGCGCCCGACTACGCGCGCACTGCGGAGACGCTGGCGGGGGTGACGACCTCGTTCGCGTACGACACGGACGGGAACTTGTCGAAGGTGACGAACGCGTTGGGGCAGGATCTCACGCTGAGCGGGTACACGACGGGGAACGGGATCCCGACGGCGCTGAACTTCAACGGCGCGTTCACGGTGACGCGGACTGCGAGTTGGGAAGGCTGGGTGAGGACGCAGCGGAACGGTCGCGGGTACACGACGGCGTGGGACTACGACGCGATCGGGCGGGTCGAGAAGGTGACGCCCCCCGGGATCACGCTGGCGACGAGCTACGCCTACGCGACGGACAGCTCGAACGTGGTGCTGACGCGCGGAAGCTACTCGAAGACGACGAACCTCGACGGGCTGGGACGGATCACGGGGACGAGCGACTCGGTGGGGGTGCTGACGAGCGTGCGATACGACTCGATGGGGCGCGCCTTCTTCAAATCGTATCCGTACGACACGGCGATCGGCGAGGTGGGGGACAGGTACGCCTTCGACGGGCTGGATCGGCCGACGACGTGGACGAAGGGATACCGGTGGGCGAGCAACGCGTGTGACGTCGCGGGTGCGTGCAACGTGACGATGTCGTACTCCAGCAACTGCGCGACGACGACGGTGTACCGGGCGTCGTCGGACACGGCGACGACGACGGCCTGCAGCGGGTCGTTCGGAGACCCGGGGGAGCGGGAGCTCCGGAGGGTGACGGACGCGAACGGGAAGATCTGGCAGTACGGGTACAACGCGCGCGGCGATCTGAAGACGGTGACGGCGCCGATCTCGAAGGGAAACCGGACGTTCACCTACTTCGCGACGACCTACTTCCCGTCGTCCGAGGCGACCGGGGAGAGCGGCACGACGAGCTTCGGACGGAACGCGATCGGGCAGATGACGTCGAGGACGGACGCCCGGGGGGTGAACGTCACGTACGGCTACGGCGATCCGCTGAGCCGGCTGAAGACGATCACCTACGGGGGGGGATCGCCGGACAACGTGACGAGGAGCTACGACGACGAGAGCAACGTCACGGGGGTCGCGAGCACCAACGGCGGGACGTACTCGTACGACTACGACGAGCTGAACCGGATGAAGTCGCAGACCTGGACGTTCGGCGGGAGGACGTACACGACGAGTTACGGCTACAACTCGGCCGGGTGTCTCACGTCGATCACCTACCCGACGGGGACGGCGGTGACGATGACGTGCGATGCCGCCAACCGCGTGAAGACGGTCTCGGCGGGCGGCGCCATCGTGAGCGCCGTGACTTACCATCCCTCCGGGCAACCGGAGGCGATGACGTACGGGAACGGCAAGGCGACCTCGATCGGCTTCGACTACCGGGCCCGCACGACGTCGATCGCCTCGGCGGGTGTGCTGGGGCTGACGTTCGGCTACGACGGCGCGGACAACGTGAAGTCCTTCGACAACACGGCGGTGGCGAACGCGGGCCGTACGATGACGTACGACAAGCTCGATCGGCTGGAGACGTCGGTGGCGCCCTCCCAGTGGGGGACGACGGCGTACGGATACGACGAGCTGGGGAACCGGACGCTCAAGTCGGAAGCCCTGACGACGAGCTACGCCTACGACTCGAGCAACCGGCTCGCCAGCGCTTCTCCGCCGGGAGGTTCCTCCACGTTCGAGCGGTACGCGAACCTGACGCTCACATGGGACGCGGCCGGCCGGCTGTCCTCCACCTCGGACGGCGCCACCTACCTCTACGACGGGCGGGGCCGCCGCGTTCAGAAGACGGATGCATCCGGTACCACGGTCTACCACTACGACGATGCCGGGCGGGTGATCGCGGAGACCTTGCCCGACGGCACGAAGGTGCGCGACTACCTCTACCTGGCGGGGAGGCTGGTCGCGGTGGACGGCTGCCTGACCACCTCGCCCCCGGGGTGTGCAGAGCGGCAGTGGTACCACGTGGACACGCTCGGTACCCCTCTGGCGCGCACGAACTCCTCGGGGACGGTGACGGCACGCTTCGACTACCGAGGGTGGGGCGAGCAGTGGAGCGCGTCGGGCCCGGCCTCCGCGGACGACCGCCAGTACAACGGCCGGGTCTTCGACCCCGGAACCGGCTTCCATGATTACGGGGCGAGGTTGTACTGGCCGCAGGTGGGGAGGTTCGTCAGCGCGGACACCTATCTGGGGAGCACCGCGGACCCGGCGAGCCTGAACCGCTTCGCATACGTCCACAACAACCCGTACAAGTACACCGACCCCACGGGGCACTGCCCGAGCTGCGTGCTCGCGGGAGTGGGGTTCGCCGTTGGTGGAATATGGGCAGGCGTCGTCTCGTACCAGAACGGCGCTCGTGGCTGGGACCTGGCGTTGAACATCCTCCAAGGCGGCTCCGCCGGCGCGATCATCGGCGGAACTCTCGGGATGGCTGGCGAGGCGGTCGTTGGAGGCGTAGCCCTCTGGCGGGTGAGTCGCGCAATGCAAGGGGGCGCACCGGCGATCGCGGATGATGCCGCTGCGCTGTCAGCAAGAGCACAAGAAGTTCACGGCGCCCTCGACCCGATCGCCCAAACGCAGAGGACAACCACGGTCCTCAGGACCCGGCAGGGGCTCGACGTGGTGGCTGGGGGAGCGAGGGATCTCACGCCCGCGCAACGAGCCATGCTCCAAGCGGGTGAGGTTGCGGCGAAGGGTCCCGGCGAGCATGCGGAGATCACGGCGTTGAAGCATGCGGCGGGGGGAGGGCTTGCACCACAGACGATGGCCGTGACGCGCCCAATCTGCGTGGACTGCAAGACCGCGATCGAGCAAAGCGGAGGGAAGGTCACGAGCCCTACAACGGCCAAGTGGTGAATCGCAATGCTTGGGTTCAACGAGACAGCGTTACGCCACGCGCTCGCTCAACTCCTCGTAGGCCAGCGGGTGGCGTTCGCCGCCAGTGTTGCCGAGAGGCTAATGCCCGCATATGCGATGTACGCCAAGGCGACCGGACGCGGTGAGCCCGGCCGACTCAGGGCCTTGCTGGATCGGCTGTGGGAGGACCTTGACGGGCGGCCTATGGGGCCGACCGAGTTGGCGAAGGCCATCGACACGTGCATCTCCCTCATTCCTCGAGAGGACGAGGGATTCTGGGTGCCAGAGCAGGCATACGGCGACGACGCGGCGGCTGCTCTCGCCTACGCATTCCGCTGTCGTGCCAGCGGCGATCCCCAGGAGGCGGTTTGGGCAGCTCGGAGAGCGTATGAAGCGCTGGACCATTTCGTGATCAGAATGGAAGGCGTGGATACGAACGTGAACGGAGCGGACGCGCGGGTCCTTTCGAACCCCCTGGTGCAGGCAGAACTCCACCGGCAGGAGCGGGTCCTCGACGATCTGGCGTGTGCCGCGCCCAGCGTCATTCGCCGCGACGCCGAACGCGACGCGATGGTGTTCTTCGGTTGATCCGAGGGAGAGAAGATGATTGGCTGCCATCGTGGAGTCGCCTTGGGGTCGTCTTGGTGTTCTTGCGGCCGGATGGCTGGCGGCCCTCACCGGCGCCGGTATGACGTCTGGACATGGGCTCTGGAGGTTCTTCGGCGCAAGGACGCTGAACCAGCATCCCTGGGTATCCCCGGCAGCCCGGGTGTTACCGTAAAGTACGTTATCGGACGCGAACCGCAGGTTGGAAGTCCTACCCGCGGTGCGAGACCTCCATTTCGACCGCCACGAGCTGTGGCGCTTGCGGTCGGGCGTGCGCTCCGGGCGAAGTGTGCGTGTCGGGGCTCTACTGTGGAGGGCGGTGCGATGCGGTCACGTGCGGGATTGGGTTGGTGTGCGATCCCGATACCGGGCGGTGCGTGAAGAACATTCCGTAGGCGATCGGCCTCCCGAAGGGAGGGGGTTCTTCATGGCGATGGCGACGTGGGCTCGCGTGATCTTCGGGGCCGCATCGAGCGTGCTGGCGGGGACAGCGCTTGCCGCCGGGGACGTATACGATCAGTTCTTCCGGTACACGGAGGAGGGATGGATACAGACATCCACGGCCACCGACGCCCAGATGGACAGGTCGCACATTCCAGTCCACAGGTAGAGCGCCATGGCACACGCCCTCTCACCCGAGGCAGTGCGCGTGTTCTGCGGGCGGCGCGAAGTCGATCTCGTGCTGACCCGGACGGAGAACGACCGCGCTGTTGTACTCCACGCCGAGTTCGATGGGCATGGAGACTTCTTTTCGATCGTGGCGCGAGACGTGGAGTACGTGGACCTTCCCGGTGGGTTTACCGTGGGAGATCTGCAACTCGCATCAAGCCCTCGGGACATCGTGGGCGTCTCAAGGAAGTGGATGCTCGGGAGCGTGCCTGGCGTTTCGGACTGCCGAATCGGCCGAATGGGAGAGCGCCGACTCCCGCGACCTTCACCTCTTGGTCGCCAACAGCATAATGATGTGGGCGGGCGCGGACTGGAGGGACCCGACGTAGGCCGAGAGGGGCTGTGACGTTCGAGACCTACTCCTATCGGGCGAGCTTGCAGCTTGCCGAGGTGACGCATGGATCGACTAGGACCCCAGTTGAATCCCTCCGGTCAAGGGCGTCCTCCCGCGTCAGCCGGCCCGCGGCGCTCCGTCCGCACTTCTTCCTGCCGTGGTCAGCGAGCCTCTCGGTCCCGAGATGCGGCGGATCCTGGCCCGCGAGGGACAGGGACCCGCTGGGGAGCCTTCCCAGGCCTCCTCGCGCTCGCCCTCGCGATCTCGGCCGCGGCCTGCGGCAGCTCGACCCCGGACTGCCCCTCCGGCCAGACCGCCTGCGGAGGGACCTGCGTCGACCTCCAGACGGACGAGATGAACTGCGGCGTCTGCTCCGGACGCTG